>RPRC01000019.1 GCA_003857395.1 Geobacter sp. | reverse complement strand
GTTCACTGCCCGGGCGCGTCAATTTCAGCTTGTCGTAAGCAACGTTCATGACGGAGGCGGAGGAGGGACGAACCCGGCTGGAGTGCGCCGTCGCCGCGACTTCCTTGAAGATGCCGAGGACCTTGCCGGCCGACCGGTCCAGGCCCTTCAGTTCCGTGGCGGTACGGACAACCTGGTAGCGTTGAGCCTTGAATGCCGCGATGATGTCACGGCCGTCCACGCGAACCGAGGAGTTGAGACTCCGAACTCCTGATCTCGCCCCGTGATTTTTGGGCCAGCGTGGAAAGTGGCCCGACCCTGATCGGCGCCAGTCCGGGCGGTTGCGCGGCGCGGCGCCATCGGGGAAACTTGGGCCATGCCGCAGCTTCAGTTGCCGATCTTTCCGCAGGGTTTAACTACCATCACCGAGGACCTGGCGTTCCAAGAAGAGGACGGCAGGGTGATCTATTTCCACGGCCTGCTGCCGGTGTTTCAACACGAGCAGAAGGATCTGAAAAGCTTCCGCCTGTTCACCAGTCAGTTGATCGCCAACGGAACGGTGCGGCAGCGCGACATCGTGCGGGCCTTCGGAGTTCCGTTGGCGACGGTGAAGCGGTACATGAAAGTGCATCGGCAATATGGGGTCGCCGGTTTTTTCCAGCAACCGCGGCGGCGCTCGGCCAATGTGCTGACGCCGGAGGTGAAGCAGCGGGCACAGGCCCTGTTGGACGAGGGCCAGAGCGTCCCGGAAGTGAGTCGTGAGATCGGTGTGGCAGGCACCACGCTGCACAAAGCCATTCACGCCGGACGGCTGCACGCGGTTAAAAAAAACTGCTGATCGGAGACGGCGGCAGTTCCTCCAGCAACAAGAGCGAGCGTAGCGAGATCGACAGTCGGGCGCCGATGGGCTACGCCACCACCCGGTCGCTGGAGCGAGTAGCGTCGGCCATGGGTGCGTTGGAAGCGGCGCCCATTGTCTTCGAGGCGGCACAAGATATCCCGCAAGGGGGCGTGTTGTTGGCGCTGCCGGCGCTGTTGGCGGTAGGGCTGCTGCGCCACAGCGCGGAACTCTATGCGTTGCCCAAAGGCTTCTATGGGCTGAGCAGCGTGTTGGTGCTGCTGGCACTGATGGCGCTGGCGCGCATCGATTCGCTGGAGCAGTTGCGCTACGCGGCGGCGGGGGAGTGGGGAAACCTGCTGGGACTGGACCGGGTTCCGGAAGTGCGCACGTTGCGCGAGAAAGTCAAGCTGCTGTGCGGCGAGCAGGGGCGGGCGGCACGTTGGAACGCGGTCTTGGCCCAAGAGTGGATCGGCCAGCATGCCATCGAACAGTCCTCCGGCTTGGCGTTCTACATCGACGGGCACGTGCGGGTCTACCACGGCGACTTGACCAAGCTGCCGCGTCACTATGTGCCGCGCGAGCGCTTCTATCTGCGCGCCACGGTGGACTACTGGGTGAACGCGCTGGATGGTCAACCGTTCTGCTATTTCAACCAAGCCGTGGATCACGGTCTGGTGCAGGCGATGCGGGGAGACGTGCTGCCGTGGCTGGCGGCCCACGTATCGGTGTCTGCGGAGCATGCGGCGCGCATGGCCGCCGATCCGCGGGTGCCACGCTTCACGGTGATCTTCGACCGGGAGGGCTACAGCCCGGAGTTGTTTGTGGATTTGCAGAAGGAACGGATCGCGGCGCTGACCTACCATCGCTATCCGGAAGAGGCGGACTGGCGAGCGGAGGAGTTCCAGGAACAAGCCGTGAAGCTGGTGAGCGGCGAGACGGTGCGCATGCAGTTGGCGGAGCGGGGAACGCATGTCGGTAGCCGGCCCGGGCTGTGGGTGCGGGAGGTGCGCAAGCTGGGTGCCGACGGCCATCAGGTTTCGATAGTGAGCACGAACTTCTCAGGGGAAGCGGCTCCGCTGGCGGCGGCACTGCTGGCGCGTTGGTCGCAGGAAAACTTCTTCAAGTATATGCGAGAACACTTTGGTTTAGATGCTCTGGTGCAGTACGGGACCGAGGAGATTCCTGCTGCCGTGACCGTGCTCAATCCGGCGTGGCGAGATCTGAATCGCCAGGTCCGCCAGAAGCAGGCGGAGTGCAAGAGCCTGCAAAAACTCCAGCAGAACGTGGGGCTCACGCAACCCCTATCGGAAGCCGCGGTCGCCCACTACCAGCAGCATCAAGGACAACTGCAGGCTCGCATCGAGCAACTGCAGCCAGTATTGGAGCAACTCAAGCAGCAGCGTAAGGAGACGCTCCGCCAGATCCCGGTGAAAGACCTGCCGGAGCCAGATCGCTTTACACAATTGCGCACGGAGAGGAAATACTTCCTGGATACCATCAAGATGATTGCGTACCGCGGGGAAACCAGCATGGCTGCTACGCTCCGCGAAGAGTTGACGCGCTCTGACGATGCACGCGCTTTACTGCGACAGATCTACCGCACCGAGGTCGATTTAGTTCCCGATCTGGAAGCCAAGACGCTGACGGTCCGGCTTCACCATCTGACGCAGGCTGCCCACGATACGGCGGTGCGTTACTTGTGTGAGGAACTCACCGCCACGGAAACGATTTTTCCAGGCACGGATCTCCGGTTGGTGTACAAACTTGGGTCGACCTAAATTCCACCAGATCAGGAGTTCGGAGTCTCGGCAGACTTCTTTTCGTTCCTGGGCGTCCCCATCGCGCGTGGCAGAGGTTTTGCGGCCGCGGAGGAGCAACCGGGCAACGAGAGAGTCGTCGTGATCAGCGACGCGCTGTGGCGCCGGAGGTACGGTGCTGATCCGGCATTGATCGGCCGAAAAGTATACCTCAATGGCGAGAGCCATCTGGTAGTGGGAATTGCCCACCCCGCTTTGCTCGTGCCCACCGGAACGCGGCTTCATGCGCTG
>RPRC01000018.1 GCA_003857395.1 Geobacter sp. | reverse complement strand
CTTATCGACCTGACCCAATTGAAGCATTTTATCCTTTTTCTGGAGCAAAAAGATTTGTGTTCTCCGGGACTATTGCGGCGGCTCATGGAAAACTCCAATCTGCTTTTGCAATTGCAGGGATCCAGGCGTTATCGCGTTTCCGGTATTCCCCTGGGAAAATACTGGCAGGAGCTCATAGTATCCTTCGAAGCATCTCTTCGAGGATTTGCTCCACTTCAAACAGCACGTATGGTGGGGGTTGCCATTGAATTCGCCCACCTTCTTCAGAAGAAAGGTGTAACTTCTCCTGATGAGGGGACTTTTCTCGAGTGGTTGGATAAAAAGCTCTCTCTCTATTGCATTGATACGGTGGTTTTTCTTTTGCCTCATCTGGATAGATTCTGTCAGTTTCTTATGGAGAAAGGTGCCTGTTCTGCAAATCCTGTGAGACAGTGGCGTCAGGGGCAATGGCACTCCCGCGAAGCACTACTGAGGAGACGTGAGGGAAAACCACCAAAAGTTCCTTCTCCAGAATTTCAAAGTGTTATTGCCCCTCTGATATATGATTTCATCGCTCACAAGAGAAGTCTTGGGCGAAAATATGAGCATGTTCCGATGTTGAAATACCTCGATCGATACCTCCTGAAGCAGCACGTGGAAAACATTGAAGAGGTGGACGAGCGACTCTTACTTGATTTCTTAACCACATGTCAACATTGGCAGGCCTCGACACGCAAGACTTCTATCGGGTTGCTTAATGAGTTTTTCCGGTATCTGGAGAGACGGGGAGAATTCTCGCCGCAACGAAATCCCGCAAAGGCACTCCCCCGGGTTGTGCGCCACTCACATATCCCCTTTATCTTCAGTGTAAAAAATATTGTTGACTTGCTTTCATATCTCCGGAACAGCTTCAAAGGGATCCACGACTTTGACAGACATACGGTATATACTCTTTTTTATCTCATTTATGCTTGCGGCCTGCGTATCTCTGAGGCACGGCGATTACAGGTCAGGGATGTGAATCTCACAGAGCGGACACTTTTTATTCGCCAGACAAAATTTGGAAAAGATCGTCTCATTCCGTTCGGCCGCCGGGCAGGGGAATATCTCTCGGCATATCACCGCCTGCGCAGAGAGCGCCTGGGAGAACCTCAGAAAACTGACCCATTCTTTGTGCAATCCATAGGCAGGCCTTATTCAAGAGGGCGTCTACAAAGCATCTTCTCCTATATATGCGAACAGATTGGATTGTGCAGGCCTTCGGGACCAAAGCCCAGAGTCCATGATCTTCGTCACAGTTTCACCGTTCATAGACTGTACAAATGGTATCTGGAAGGAGCGGACCCACAGGAACGGCTGGTGTTTCTTTCAATCTACCTGGGTCATGTAGATCCAAAGCATACAGAGCATTACCTGCACATAAGCGAGGACTTGATGCGAATTGCCGGAAGGCCTCTCGAAAAAAGCCTGGATGAGTGGCTGAAAGAAAGGCAGGTTTTTCAATTCGATGAGTGAAGTGCGCTATCGTCGTCTGAATGGCTATCTGCGTTCTTTCTTCAAAGAGTATCTGCAAGCTCAGCGCGGAGTGAGCAGCAATACGATTCAATCCTACCGGGATACCTGGTGTCTTCTACTTCGCTATGGCATCGAGCATAAAAAGATGCCCAGAGCCGAAGACTGGCGCATTTATCAGGTGGATCGCCAGTTGATACTTGATTTTCTGACATACATTGAAGAAGAGCGGCGGGTGTGCATACGGACACGAAACTTACGTCTTGCTGCCATACATGCTTTTTTCCACTATCTGCGCATATGCGAGCCTGAGTTTGATTTTCATTGTCTTCGTATCCTGTCGATCCCTTCAAAGAAAACCTGTCACACCATAATTGGTTTTCTGGAGTCGGATGAATTATTGTCAGTCCTGCAATCGATATCCCTCCAAAATCGCCTGGGGTATAGAGATCTGGCATTGCTCACCTTTGCGTACAACACCGGCGCCAGGGTTCACGAGATCGCAAATGCCTGCAAAAATCATATCATACCAGGCACATCTCCTGTTATCCGGATTCTGGGGAAAGGAGGGAAAGAGCGGATTGTGCCCCTCTGGGAAGGCACGCTACAACTTCTCGAAGCCTATCTCCGAAAGTACCGTGTTGGCCCCAAAGACCCTGCCCATTCTGATTATCTTTTTCTGGGCAACCGCGGTCAGAAACTGACTCGTTTTCAGGTGGGACGAATCATCACCAGATACATAAGGGAAGCTGCTAAAAAATGCCCCTCCATGAAGAAGAAACGGCTACGCGCCCACAGCATGAGACACACAACGGCAGTCCATCTTCTTCAGGGGGGAGCCGAGCAGAATGTTATCAAAGCATGGCTTGGGCATTCCTCGGTGGAGAGTTCTCAGATTTATCTTGACCTTGACTTGCAGAAAAAAAGGGAAGTGCTCAATTTTCTTGTGACTCCTGAATTTGCCAGATTGTTATTGCAATGTCAAAAAGACCATTCAGGAGATAAGACGGCTTTAATTGAATGGCTGGAGAAGCTCTGAGGCTAATTCATATACTCCTGGGGAAAGGGGTTCTTGCGCTATGAATCCTTTGGTCAGATGTCAGAAAAATCAAAAATTATGTGATGAACTCCTTGTAGAAAAACGTGCAGGATTGCCCACAAACCTTATCAAGATGAGCGTTCTGACTTCTGCCGGCAACGCTCTTTCAAAATCGCATCATTATGCGTTCCCGGTAGCAATGTCACATAACGGTTCGTGCCATGACCTTGTGCATATGGGAAAGATTACCGTTTCAGGTCAGGCGCCACATAGGCTCATCTGGGGGAACGGGAGAGGAAAAATGCACACCGCATAATGGGAGAATTCTTTTTACTTCGG
>RPRC01000017.1 GCA_003857395.1 Geobacter sp. | reverse complement strand
CCTATTACAAGGAAAAACGTTACGCCGAGTGCGTGGAATTTGCCGTGGCGGCACAGCGCCTGCTCGGCGCGAACCCCAAGCTGGCCGAGCAGCGCCAAGCATGCCAAGCCAAGTTGCCGAACAACGGACTGGTCAGCGGAGGTGGGCAATGAATACCCCGTGCGGCCGCCGCCGCTTCTCCCTTCTAGCCATCTGGCTGTTTGCGTTGCTGTTTATCGGATGGGCGCCTGTCGATGGGTTCGCACCGAGCGCGCACGCAGGCATGCCGCTGGATCTGGAACGCGAACTCAGCCTTTTGCGTGATGGCCAGGTCAAGATTCATATCAGCGGGGCGCGTTATCGGTATGCCGTCTTTACTTTCGAAGACCCCGATCAGACCGGCCTGGGCAACGCCCTGGCCACCATCCTCAGCCATGACCTTCTGGTCAACGGCAAGGTCAGTTCGCTCGGCGTGCTGCGTTATCTGGGCGATCTGGCCAAGTCCAGCGACGAGAAGCTGTTGCGCTATTTCGAGAAGGTCGAGCCGCTGATCGAATCGCAGGGCGTGCAGGTCGCCGTCTGGGGCGTGATCCGGCGTACCGAAGGCGGAGTGAGGATAGACAGCTATGTGCAACTCTCGCCCGCCGTCATGCAGAAGACCTTCAGCTTTACGTTCCGGCCGCGCGAGATGGGTGGCGCACCCCTCGTCCACCGGGTGGGCCCGGATCGTCTGTTGGCGCAGCGGCGCAGCTTCACCGATTCCGAAGCGCAAAGCCTGCTCAGGGTCGCCGAAAACCTGGACCGGTTGCGCACGGCCCCGCGCGACAACGCGCCGGTCGCCAGCACCTTGCCTCTGGGCACGGTGCATTATCTCGTGCAGCGTCAAGGCGACTGGGTGAAGGTCGCCATTCAGGGTGGAAAATCCGGCTGGTTGCGCACCAAGGGTTTCTGCGCCGATGTCTGTGCGCCCTTGCTGGACGTATCGAGATTCGCCACGGAATTGATGGCGTACGACGAGCACGAATATCGTATCCCCGCGCGCAGCCCTTCGCTGACCGACGACGCCAAGGTTTTCATCGACCAGTTGATTGCCATGGATGCGCTTAATCGCGCCTCGCCGATCTCCGCCGAGCAGGAGGCTTTGGCCATCCTCAAGCCCTGGTACGATCCGCAGTCCGGCGTGCCTTCCCCCGGCGGCGGCGCCACCTGCAACCTGCGCGCACTGGTCCAGATCGTGGGCCCGAGCAAGAAGGCCGCCGCGCTGGGCGACAATCGCCCTCTGGAACGAGAACGCATCGGGGCCATTGCCAGCCAATTGGCCAGGGATTCCCTGGCGGACCCGCGCCATGTGCCGACACTTAGCAATCTATCTGTCCTTTTCGGTTGGCTGGGTGACATCGAGCGCGCCAGTCTTGCATCGCAATTGGCGCAGAGCGCCCGTCAGAACAGCCCGTGAAGCCATTGCATAACTCGATTTACGGATTGCGGGGAGGTGGCTAAAGTGCATTTCAGGGAGCTGGCAATGAGCGTGTCCACGACGATTTCTAGGTAGCAGCCGGCATGCAGGGACAAACCGGCGTCATCTTCTCCGCCCTGATCGCAGCCGTTCTGCTCGCCTTTGGCGTAGCCTGGCTGGTGGCCGGGCTGTATCGGCGGCGCATGGTCGCGCTGATGCGCAGTGGGCCGAATCAGGACGCTTCACAGGTCGAAACGCGCGAAGCCTTCAGCATGCCGGCTGAACCCCCGCTGGCAGTGCTCGACGCCGTGGCGAACCGGCGTGCGCAGACTCGCTTCCTGCTTGCGCTTACCGGACTGAGCCTGCTCATCGGCTTCAGCCAGTCATGGCTGGCCATCACGTTTGTTTACGACGACCGGGGGTTCTCCATCAACCGCTGGCTGGTGCTTGGCATCGTCTATGCTTGGCCGATGGTGCTGGGCTGGGGGCTGGTGCTGCGCTGGTCCTGGGTCCGTGTGCTGCTGGTGGTGCTGGCCTATGTTGCGGGCCTGACCATGCTGGCGATGCTGCGTTCGGAAGGCGATCAGACACTGGCCGGCGTGTTGTCCTGGCTGCTCGTCGTGGTTGCCCTGCCCATCCTCATCACCCTGCTGATCAGTATCAGTGGGCGCATCCGCGCTGTCGCGCCGTACCTTCTGCCGATTTTTTTGCTGCTGTCCATCGCCTCGGTGCTGGTACTGCAAAGGATGGCTGCCAACAGCAGCGATCCACCCGCCTGGGTGTACCCGATGCTGGACCTCCTGGGCGCGAACGGCACGATTCTGTTCCTCACATTCGCACCCTGGCTGCTGCTCGCCTGGCCGACGTATGCGCTCGGCCGCTGGTTGGCCCGGGCCTATCGCGAAAAACGCTTCTCGGATCTGACTTACCTGTTCGCTGCTTACTGGTTTGTCGTTCTGGTCTCCAGCACCTTTCCAGCGGTCGAAGGGGTCGGTGCGGCCGGACTCACCCAGTTGCTGCCCTGGTTATGGATTCCCGTCGCTCTGGCGCTGGCGCGTGACTGGCTGAAGCCCACCGCCACGCCGCCCACCTTGCTGGTGCTGCGCGTGTTCCAGCGCGACGCCGCGGTGGAAACCCTGTTTGACCGCGTGGTGGAACGCTGGCGTCTGACCGGCAACACGGTGCTGATCGCCGGTACCGATCTGGTCAGCCGCACGCTCGACCCGGATGATCTGTTCGCCTTTCTCAATGGTCGCTTGGCTGAACGATTCATCGCCAGCGAGAAAGAAGTGCCGCGCCGAGTCGCGTTGCTCGATCTCGCGCCCGATCCGGACGGCCGCTACCGGATCAATGAATGCTATTGCTTCGACACCACCTGGCAGGCCGCCCTGCACGCACTGGTGCGGACGAGCGACGTGGTGCTGATGGACCTGCGCGGCTTCCGCGCGGAAAACCGG
>RPRC01000016.1 GCA_003857395.1 Geobacter sp. | reverse complement strand
GATCTTCTGTCCCGCCGGTCAGGATTTCCATATCATCTATGGCCCCGCCCCAGGTGGGGCCTATGGGCCAGGGGGAGGCTGGTGGCCCGCTTTCGACAACGACAGCACTATCACCCAGCGGACCAATATCAGCCTGGATAACGGTGCCACCTGGCTGACTGTCTCCAACGGAGACGCCCTGATCCGGGCGGGAGGGAGGTATGCAGGGCCACTCACTATTTCCGAGACATATGAAAAGTGGGCCGCCGGTGAACTGAATCTCGGTGATGATGTCACTGTCCAGGGATATCTGACAACGAGTGGTTGGAGTGCATTTCTGTTTGTCGATGAGGCTCATGCTGAAGAGAAGTTGATTTACCCATATTCACAGATTTTAGTGAAGGCCTTCGCTGAGATGTATGGAGAGGGCTACGGTAGGAGATGGATTACACTGGAGGGCAGTCTTTGTGAGTACGGCCATATTGAATGGTTTGGTGTTGATACGTCGCTATGTCTGGAAAATGCAGTTATTCACTCTGTTTCACGGAAAATGAGAGAACAATTAAGGGGAACAATTGATCAGTTTGGAGCATTCCCTGCAGAAGAATTCATGGCACCATCTGATTGGTGCAGATTCGCCATGATTATATGCACCCCCAGCGAGGCAAATGATAAGATTCGAAACGCCGTCTTCAACGACATGTGCCTTAAGCTCATCTACAAACTCGGATATGGAGGATACCGAACCGATCATCTCGCGGTATTCTGGCAGGGTGGAGGAGTACCAGGGACAACAGGGGATCCCTATAGCTCTGCAAATGGATGGTCCGATTACAATAACCTGACAGGCAGTTTCTGGAATCCCGGTCCTCCCAAGAGAAATATTCCCCAACCACCTCCACCCATGGGGGCAACCATAGCCAATATTCGAAATCAATTCAATGCTATTAAGGATAGCATTCAGGCATGCAACACCAACTGCAAGAATACGGAGTTGCAGATTCTAATTTCTTCTCACGGAAAGAACATAAGCTATGGAGAGCCACGCTACAGAGTTCAGGGAGAAGACCGTCAAAAAGAATCCGATGTTGAACTGAGATGCTCAATTCCCTCAAATGGTTTCTGTTATAGATTCATACTACAGAGAGTGGGGGGACCTGAAGTGACATATCGGTTATGTCGACAGAACGATAAAACCATTGTCCAGAGAAACGGAGTTATAGTGTCTGCTCCAAACAGTTTTTCCAGTCTGAGTACCAACCTAACTGATAGTACAATCACACTAAAAGGTATTGACGCAAACGGCGACGGCGTTGTTGGTACCGATGTCGTAAGCGTTCCTCAGTACTTGGTGTTATGGGGTGAAAAACTGAAGGACACCGAACTTGCAGGAATGATTAGAAATTGTGTGGATGTAGGACTGGACAGATTGAATATTGAGATCGATTGTTGTTTCAGTGGGGGTATTGCTGAAACCATTCGGGACTCTATTTGCGGGATACAGATTGCCAAACGACCCGAAGTGAATATCGCCACTTCTGCAAAATGGAATGAAACAGCAAAATGCACGGACGCTGGTTCAGATACTGCCCACTCTTATTTTCAGAGAATATTTGTCCAGGAGCTGATTTCGACCGCGGTTGGAGGGAGAAACCGCGATGGTGTACCCGCGACCTACAACTGGAAAGAAGCATATGATGAAGCCTATACGGACTTTCAGCGAGGGTATTGGCCGCTTCCAGATACATTCCCGTCTCATCCTCAATTCTACCAATGTCCAGGCAGGATGCTTGCATTTCAGACAAAGGTTAAGGGCGAGCGAGGTCGTGTCCCGCCGCCTGATACGACATGGGTACCGCCGGACACTTTCTCTACGCCCCAAGAGACATATGTCGACTTCTGGTATTACGCACCCAGCGAATTGTACCCGTCCAAAATACATATAACGCCGTATTATGCCGAGTACCCGTTCGGTGCTTTCACTCCTCAACTCAATGTTGTGCCGGGTCAAATTTTGGAACTTCTCAATGATGGAACATCGCAGACATTTTATGGGACATCAATCGGGGATCCATATCCACCAACTTTGGGCTATGGCATGTTCATCCATGAATCGGAGACTATGGTCGGCTGGAAAAAATGGAGCGTTGTCGACATGTACGAGGACAACCAGCACAGGACGATGATACCCATCAACATTGGGGGTGATGAAGGATTGGAGGGTGAGTACTTCAATATTTGTACTTCGAATACCAAATTGCCAATTGGAAACGTAGTCCAATTATTCGGCGAGAACCTCGGACAGCTTGAACCTGACCAGTGGTCGCTTTACGTTCCATCCGGCGAGATGGGGATAATTGAGCTTTGGGTGGAAAATCCCCAAAAGAATGTCTGTAAGGAGCCAAAATTGGTGGTTCAAGTGGAGATGGGTGTTGGGGAGTCCCCTTATGGAATTTCGGAGTCGGAGTACATGACCTTCTTCTTCCCCCAATGGGAAGATAGGTCCTGTTTTATTGCGGCAGACACACTGATCTCTATGTCGAACATGAATCTCTCTATCCCAGATCTCATTGAAATCGATCTGGATATGATTGGTCCGATTGTGGTGAAAAGGTGTGATTGGGGTGATTCTGACGGGGATAGTCTTCCCGATATCCAGACTGAGATTGTCGAAATGGAGCTGACCGGCACATCAAGCGTCGGATCTGTGGCCATCCGGCTTAGACCTGACACACACTCAACCGGTCTGATTGAAGTCAGAGATGATGTCGAAGTGCCTTGCGAGTCATTCTTCGATGTCTTCATCGAGATCGAATTCGACAACCCGGACATCCTGTGGGGTCCGTTCTACAATCCAGAGCCAATCCGCGTGAATGCTCTCTTGGCCGAATGTCCGACAGAGGAGCATATCTTTCCCATCCAGGTTCAATGGACAACTCCTCCAGAAGCGCACCACATCTTTTATGATCAGAATGAAGCAGATGCCGCCATTCTGACCTCTTTCTCTTTCGGTCGGGGAGAGTCCTCAATTCCTGGAGATCCGAATGGTGACGGAGTAGTCAACGTGCTGGATGTCTTGGCTGTGGTCAACGATATACTGGAGATCATTCCGCTTGAAGGGGAAGCGGTTGGCCGGGCTGACTGCAACGGCGACGGGACGATCAATGTCCTCGATGCCTTAGGCATCGTCAACGTCATCCTTGGACTCGGCGAGTGCATGCCCGGAATCTCCAAACCACATATCACTCCAGAAATCATGAGATATCTC
>RPRC01000015.1 GCA_003857395.1 Geobacter sp. | reverse complement strand
GGAGATAATTCATGTATTTTTTCAGGATGTTCTCTATAATGTGAAAGTAATTCCATATCTTCACGATTAATGCCTGATCTCATCTTTTCTAATTGACGTATTATTTTCTGTTCCTGAGCTTCAAGTTTCTTTTTCGCATAATATTTGGATTCATAAAACTCTTCAGATACTTTGGCCCCCGGAATAAATGCCTCACCTATAAAACTCTCTCTAACAGCTTTTCTTGCCGCCATTCCAGGCTTAGAACGTGCCGCTATTTTAGCTGGTACAGTCAAAGTACCGCTTGGTATATAGGTAGTAAGATCACCGAATATTGACAAAGCAAGCCCCAAAGTCTTCCTTTTCCAAGGCGACCAATCAGGCTTAATAGTATTCACTATTTCCTGAAAATCATGTTTTTCTTCTCCAGTAATTCCTCTTTTATACGCTTTTATATCAAAAGGTTTCCCCATCATATTATCTACAATCAGATTAGCAGAAGCGTATTCACCTCTTGACAGAATATCCAATGTCTTCCCTAAAAATGAATCACCAAAATTATCATCGGGTTCGGGTTCGGCAAACTTGCCGCCCAGAACTTTTGCCATTTCACCACCGGAAGCTGGAGGTGAAACTTCAAGAAACTCAGTGGCAGATACCACTTCTTCCTGTTTATTAGAACTATCGGATTGTAATGACTTATTCCATAGTTCTTCTATTTCTGGTCTTACTCCGTCCAAAGACCTTCCCATTCCTTGCTTTTAGCAGAAGACCTTACTAATTCTACAATTTCTTTATCTGTGGCTCCAGCTTCTCTTGCCAACCTTATTGTATCCTGCACTTTTGATGGAACCATCAAGTCAGTCATGACCATTTGTTCAACAGTGTCTAATTCATCAGGACGTAATACTCTTTCAAGTTTTCTTGTATTCAGCCATCCCATAAGTTTATTTACTTTACCTGAAGGTGTTAGTGCTTCAACATTACCGAGCATATCAGTCTTGCGTGAGAATTTCTTATAATAGAAATCTTGTCTTAATCTTTTATCCTCGTTAGTTTTAGATGTTTCACCAGCTCTTTTTAATGCAAAAGCTTCCTCTTTAGTAGTAGGTTCCCATTTCTTTGGCCCTTTTGCAGCCTCTTTCGCATTTATCATCTCAAGAGCTTCTTCCTTGGTAGTTGGTTTCCACTCTTTTGGTTCTTCTTCTTTTTGCGCTTTTATAGCGTCTGCCATAGCCTTGTCTTGGAATAAAGACTGATTTAACCCATCTGTAGTTTGTTGTAATGCAGCCTGCAATTTCTGGTCATTTGGTTTTTCTTTAATCGCAGTTTTTATTTGTGAAAGTTGCCCTCTCCAATAATCAATACGAGTTCTGCTTAACTTAGAAGCAAAATTAGGCTCTGTTAATGCCTCAGATATTGCTTTATAATCTCCCTTTTTTATGACACCTAATCCCCCTTGGTTTTTATCTATATATCCGAGCTTATCAACATAGTCATAGACCATTTTAAACATTGGTCCTTCTTCACCACCTTCAAAGCCATGAGAAAAAGATTCTATCGCTATAGGCTTGTTGGCTTCTTCCATTTCCATTTGCTCACGCTTGTCTAAATTCCTCATTCTCTCAAGTTGAGCCTGAGACAAGGCTACATTGGCATCTGTTTGCCTATAAGCATTAAGAGCATTTGCCGTACCTAAAGCTGTATCTCCAATATTTGATCTACCAATATCAGCCAGAATACCCATCTTATCGCCTCCTTAGAAGCTCAATATACAAATTTCTATCTGTTGCCATTCTTGTACCTATTATTCTAAAATTATTTGACAAAGCAATTTTTAACGCTGGTATATTGTCATTTCTTATCCATATCATTATGAACTCATATTCTCTATGTATGAACTCTATAGCTTCCTTAAAGAAATTAAGAACCTTATATCCCCTGAACTGTTCTGTTGCCCCTGCATACTGTATATATACTGTATAAGCATTATGATTATATCCTGACATAAACCCAACGACCTTATTATCTTCATACCCTACATATACAAAGGCTGGTGACTGGTAAAGATCATTCTCTTTAAATACTTCTTTATATAATTCAAAATATTCTTCCTTTATGTCGTCAGCGAATATTTTGTTTATTATCACTTACCGCCTCCGAGCAAACCTCCTATACCACCAACTACTGCACCTACAACAGTACCGACAACAGGAACCACTGAACCAATAGCAGCTCCGGCCATAGCCCCACCGGCTGCGCCTACACCAGCTTCAAGTAATGGCTGATCCCCGGGTATCAATGCTTTTGCCCCCATCCCGATACCAGTACCTAAAAGACCAACACCTCCAGCGGCAGCACCACCAGCCAACCCACTTGCTGCCGTAGTTGCTGTGGTGGCACCAGTAGTAGCGGCTGTTGCTGAACCAAGACCTTGAGTAGCCGCAAATTCAGCACTTATTGGTCCCAATCCTGCTTCAAGACCTGCTATCTGACCAGCAGTAGGAGCAACCACAGAAGGTAAGGCAGATACACCGCCAAGCCCTATTTTTGCTCCCAATGCAGTCCCTTTCAGCATGTGTGCGCCAATTATTCCTGTTTGGGCAAGTTGGCCTATCCCTGACACAGTTGCAGCACGGTCTTGTTTTTTGTTTATATCCTTTTGTTCTTCAAGACGTTCTTCTTCCATACTTACTCTTTTATGCTCAAGACCAATACGTTCTGCTTCCTGCTGTCTTGAAGCCATAGCGTCCCAATATGCCTGCCATGCAGACCTTTCTTCAGTTGGCGTAACCTGTTGGCCTACCGCCCTTTTTTGTCTGAAAAACCTTTGGACATCTGCAAATGATTGCGAAGGAAGTGCTAATGCCATGATAAACTCCTATCTATAATCTATCAAATGATCTCTTGTTACAACATACAATATATAATAGTATAAAGGTTCAAACCCTATATCTTCATCATTTGTTGTTATAGTTATTTTATATGAATGAAATATATGTGAACCTAATGATCTATGATCTACAGGGTATATAATTCTATATCCTGATTTTTTAGGTGATTCAGTCCATGATGTACCTGTTTCACCACCATCACCATAATGAGTAATACTTATACTGTTTGTTGTCGTTTCTTTTGCTACAGCAATCAGACAGGTATATTCTGAAACAGTTTCAGTAGCTATACTGCCTTCTCCTGACAGTGCTATATCACCAAACCGTATAGTATGCACTATATCATTACCGTTAAAATCATTGCCGTATTCTAACCTGAACATATAACCTATATCATTAAACGCATAATTATATGTATTTCCGCTTGTATCTTTTACTTCTATACCTAATTGTAAATTCTTTATAACAATATCAGTTGGCTCAAGTCTGCTTATTTCAAACCATGCCATCTTGTTAAAATCGAATACAAATTCTTTATTTAATGAAGTCGATGAACCACTTGCAAATAACCAGTGATAACAGTTATTGTCAGAATCCCAAAATGCTTGTGAATATGTTGCTCTGTCTGGATTTATGGATGTTGATAATCTTTTATCAAACTTATCTCTTATGTCCTGGCTGAGTATCATAGGAGTGCGGCCATCAGACAT
>RPRC01000014.1 GCA_003857395.1 Geobacter sp. | reverse complement strand
TAATGAGATATGGTCTGACCGATCATAGTTCGTCCTATCAGAGGTAGCGGCAGGTCTCAGACCTCCATCTACAATGACCCTATTCCTGGGCGGTTAATTGCGCCAACCGCGCCTTCGCATCGGCGACTTCAGTCAGCCCTGGATCAGCGTCTTTCCAGATATTGAGAAACTCCTCATACTTCTCGATAGCCTTGTCGTTCCAGTCCGATCTTTCATATGCCATTCCCAGAAGGTAGTAAGCCTTCACGGCAGAGATTGGATCCACCGCCCTATTCGTATCATATGTCGAGAGGACTCTCTCCAACAAAGCTACCGCTTTGTCCAACGCGCCTGCGTCCAGATAGGCTTCGGCAAAAGTGTAGTGCAAGCCCTGATTCTCCATCGCTTCCTTGTATCCGGGTTTCTCAATGTACTCCACCGCTACCTTGGCATTCCCCTTGGCGAACTCGATCCCACCCAGTGCCAGCCAATAGTTGTACATCCTGGTTGTATCTTGCTGATCAATACCTTTCTTCAAAGTCTGGGCAATTTCCTCGGCCTTGGTAATATTTCCACTCTTGGCCATAAGGTAAGCCTGATATGGACGAACGGGTCTCGTTGCTTCTGAATCAGTTCCACCTCCACCATGCAGACCCAGAAGAGTCTCGACTTCCCTTAATGCCAGGTTCAGCTCTCCTCGCTCTTCATAGACGGATGCTTTCAGCCAATACTTCCAGTGATTGTAGGTTCCTCCAATCTGTTCCATCCTGTCGGCAGAGAGGCCGTCGCTCAAGATTTCCAGCCCCCTGTTCAGCCTGCCCTGATAGAGTGGAATCACGGCCAGAAAGGATCGTCCGATCGAGCGGACATTCCCATCGTTCCAGGAGAAAAGTTCCTTAAAACAGCTCTCCGCCCGGGCATACTCCTGTTTGAAGAGGCACATGTACCCCAGTTTCGGAAGACTCATGTAGAAGTCGGGTTTTTTCTCCAATGCCTTTCTGTAGGATTCTATCGCCTGGTCAGGTTTGCCATTATAGGCATACAGATCGGCTCGTGTATCGTAGGGATTGGCTTCATCCGGAGCCAGCTCTATGTATTTGTTTATGGCCCAAATGGACTTCTCGAAATCGCCCACGAGATTATAACAGTAGGCAAGTGTGTTATAAGCTACCTTGTATAGGGGGTCAATCTCTATTGCCTTGCTCATATATTGGATGGCATCATTGTAGTTTTGGAGATTGCGAAAGGAGATGGCTCCCAATCCGAAATAGGCCGCCTTGTCTTCTGGATATTGCCGCACGATTTCCTGAAGGATTCGTATGGTCTCGGCATAATTTCCGGCTATATTCGTTTCCATGCTCCTGACGTACATTTTCTCTCTCTGGGTGATCTTGTCCTTGTAGCGGGCGGCCTTGTTTATGAATTCTCTGGCCGATTCATTCTTGTAGTCCATGACGTTTGCAAAGGCCAGATACCAATAGGCCATGGCAAAAGTGGAGTCGAGCTCAACAGCCCTGGCAAAACTCACCATCGCCTCTGGCAAATAATACTTATTGAGATTTTCGACTCCTTCAAGATAGAAACGGTACGCTTCCTGGGAATGAGTGGTCACCCCGGCGACAGGCTTCTGCAGTTCCTTTTTCGCTTCGGCCGGAAGTGATAATGCTTTTCCTACCTGAGGACTCAATTCGTCGACCACAGTAAACAGGTCTTCACCCGCTGCCCCGCTCACCTTCTGGGTGGCCAGGATACGGCCTGTGACGGCTTCCGATATCTCCGAGATCAGGACAATGTTTGGTTTGGTCTGAAGGAGCTTGCCGGTCAGAATCCATTTGACACCCGCTTTCTTCGCGACCTCAGAGGCAACGGTCCGGTCGATGATCTTCACATCACCTTTTCCCAGGAGCTTCAGAATATCGTAGAGCCTCTGGCTGCTCATCACTTGCATGTACTGGGGAAATTCAGACAGACTGGTGGTCAGCAAGGCCGTGATCATCTGCGCCATCCGGTCCGTGTCATGAGGGTCCACCATGTTTTCAAAATACATGATGGCCAGGGAATTCTCCTGGGCGATGGCCCCTTTCTGCGGGCCGATTTCAACCTTGAACGGTTTGAAGATGAAGAAAAGGACAGCCAGGATGAAAACAATGGAAGCGGGAATAACTATGGGAAGAATCTTCTTCTTGGGTTTGGATACTAATGCCTCTTTGGAGATCTGGCTGGTCTTCATATACTCCAAACTCTTTCTCTCTCGCCTCACATCGGCCAGCAGGTCATCTATATGTTGGTATCTCTCATCTTTCTCCTTGGCCAGCGCCTTCGAGACGATGTCCTCCAGTTTGGCTGAAACCTGATTGTTGAACCGCGCTATGGGCTGAGGTTCTTCATTGATGATCGAATAAACGATGGCTGCCTGATGCTCTCCCTCAAAGGGCAAATGCCCTGTCAGAAGCTCATACAGCGCGACTCCGAAGGAGAAGATGTCGCTTCTCTGGTCCACATCCTCGCCTTGGATCTGCTCCGGTGACATATAGGCCAGGGTGCCAACTGTGGAGTCAGTTTTTGTCAGCCTGCTTGCTCCCTTCAGTTTGGCCAGGCCGAAGTCCATGATCTTCACTTGTCCGCGGGGAGTGAGCATGATGTTGTCGGATTTGATGTCACGGTGGACAATTCCCTTCTCATGGGCCATGGCCAGTCCTTCGCAGGCCTGAATGGCGATGTCCAGGACGCTGCGAACTGCCAACTGCCCACGGCCAACTTTTGTTTTCAGTGTCTCACCTTCACAATACTCCATCACGATGAACATCTGGCCTTCGAATTCATCGATCTCATGGATGGTGGTAATGTTGGGGTGATTCAACGCCGAGGCGGCCTTGGCCTCGTGCACGAACCGTTCTCTTTCCACGGGATCGGAGGTCAGGTGCTGGGGTAGGAACTTCAGAGCCACGGTCCGGTCCAGCTTGGTATCCTGGGCTTTATAGACGATGCCCATCCCTCCCTCGCCGAGTTTTTCCAGAATTTGGTAGTGAGAGATGATTTTGCCAATCATGTGTTATTCCTCTCAAGGTTTTCTTTGCCAGCCGTTACAAGCTCCCACCAAAGAAGTCGACAAGTGACACCCCCCTTTTATCCCCCCTTGATAGGGGGGACATGAGATGAGAATCAAGCATTCACCCATAGAATGAGCATGCCACAAACGTCCCCCTTATAGAAGGGGGATTGAGGGGGTTGCACAGGAATACTCGCCTTCTCCCATACTCCAAAAGGGCCGGGAAGATACTGGCCAAAACGCTTGCGATGATGAAGCCTCTCTCTTTTGGAACCATCTCTCGTCATTCCGGCACTTCGAAATGTTCCCACTCGTACTTCGCCCATTCCATCAATTTCATGAACCGTTCCTCGCCTCGAATATTGTCGAGAAACGGATCACATTGCAGAAACGGGTAGTTTATGAAACCGCGATGGACCGCGTTCTCCAGCCAGTCCAGTGCCTCCTCCTTGGCACCTGCAAGGGATAGATAATCGGCCACCCAGTACGACCACTCCAAGTCCCTCAAGCACGTCCTGCGAAAGTCAGGAGTGATGAGTCGAAGGGCACTCTCCCTGTCGCTCAGGAGCGCACACTTCAATAACAGAGAAAATAGAGTCATCACATTAGTAGGGTCAGCCTTCTCTATTCGGTCAATCGCGGCGAGAGCTTCATCAGGTTTACCATTGAAGGCAAGGATGTTTGAATAGTCAATC
>RPRC01000013.1 GCA_003857395.1 Geobacter sp. | reverse complement strand
CTTGGATACCCCAAGCCTTCTGCTTCGGCTCAAGCCTTGGCTGTCCAGCTGCTAGGGCAAGGTTGTTGAGAGCCTGGAGACCATCCAATCCGGTGAAGCCGATTCTATCAGGTGGTGTGATCATATCACGTGCTTTGTACTTGAAGTTAGCATTCAAAGCCGTGTTGATCCAGTCTTCACCACCTTCAGTCCAACTTAATGTAGAATACGCGGCGTTGTACCGGAAGTTATCAATGTTGGAAGATGCATATGTCTTCACAAACTCGAAGATCCCCATGAACTTCCAAATGGACGAACCATCACCTGCGGTTTCTTCACCGTATTTATTGAAGAAACAGGCTCCTTCCATCTCATTAAAATGGAGCATTCTGCACGTCTGACGTTTCTGTGCAATAATGGCAGCCCTATTGGGAGCTGTACGAAGTTCTGTCTCCAGCGCAGAACCACTAATCTTCCAGGTATCCTTGGAAATCATCGTATGAGATGAAATCCTGGTCGGTACGTAGTTGACACCCGTCGGTGGCATTCCACCTTCCTGATGGGAAGAACCAACTACATACATCTTGTCCGCATTCGCTAGGTTGTAACCCCTTGCGGAGTTGTCATCGGCTTCAACAAGCTTGACAACCACGTAGGAACTCGTGCCATTTACAACAATCGAAAGAACTCTAGCCAATACATCGACCGTATCATCCAGTGAATACCGCAGAACAACAAGTTGATCCGGACGGAATTCACTCACTTGGGCTACGCCGGTAGCCGGTGTGGCAGTGACTCGAACATACAGAATGCTTCCAGCTACAGCGCCAGAAACATACGTTGTGAAGTCACTATCCAGGCAAACATCCGTAATAGTACCGCCCTGCTCTGGCATTACCTGAGTATACCAATGGTATGCACCACTATTCAGTGGTTTTCCAGCACCCATTTTACTCAGCATACCAAGCAGCGGGGCAGTCCCATTAGGATCAAGGAAGAGAATTTCTTCCCTGTAGGATTCAAGAGGCTGATTAGCCTCCCATCCTCCCGTTGTTTGCATACCTAAAAACGGAGCAGTTACGCTCATTTCAAACTCCTTCTCTTATTTTCAAAAGAAAAACCGTTCGCTGCTAGGTCTCAGCAAATACAGTAACACATGCTGTTGCATTATGCCACTTATTATCTATCATAGAACCTGCAGCTGCTGTCATGCTAGTACCAGCCACCGTCATTATTCTATTCCCTATAATTAGAGACATAGAATCGGCATCAGTGATACCTTCCCCAGCTGCCCCAATATAGATAATATTATCCTTGATAATGTTATCTAAATAAGCAGGGCCGGTAGAAGCCACTATATGAATACCTCTAGCAGTGGCATTGACCTTTAAACCAGTAATAATGTTACCAATGATTAGGTTTCTAGCTGCTTTAGTGATATAGATCCCCTTAAGGAATGGAGTTCCAGCCTCTAAAGTAGTAAAGTAACAACCCTTGATAACACTATCATACATCGATGTCTCTACATCGATCGCATTCCCACCAGTTGTGGCATTGTTGGAGATGAATGTACAGTTCTCAACAAGCATATCCTGAACTGTAGTTAAATTCAAACAGTTAGTATTTACAGCGTTAGATTGAAACCTGAGGTTTATCAACGCTAGTTTACTAACAGCTCCAACTACTGGATCCCCAGCAGCTGGTGATATCAGTGGCTGTGCAACACTGCCAAAACTCCCTACCCCAAGGATCATACAGCCCACCGTCGGTGGTGTGAGGCTTTCTGGATACGTTCCTGGAGCCACAATAATCAGATTATTGCTAAAACCTCCAGTGTTCACCATGGTTATTGCTTTTGCAATGGTCTTGTAAGGTTTCTTCCAAGACGTACCAAGGTACGTATCCGCACCTGTTGCCACAGACACATAGTAAATTTTACCAGGCGTCGGGGCGATGATATTATTGGCATAAAGGGATTTACCCTTTAACATCCAATTATCACCCTGAATAGAGAGCCCAAAGGGTTCTCTCATAAACATTCCTGCTCGGCTCATATCAGCACCTCCTTAACTAATGTTGGTGACATTGTTGAGCAGATGCCAAGCAACGCCGTCGGAATACAGAATTACATGCTCGTTAGCTGCATTGAGAACAAGGTTTGCATTACCAAGATCACCATGGGCTTTAGTGGCATTGCCAGTGTCGTCCTTGTAATCTGTGATGGTAACATCATAAGAACCAGTTCTCAAAATGCACATGATGGAATAAATCCTACCTGCGGCTTCCGCCACTGGAGGCATCGTGATCGTAACATGCGCATCGACAGTACTAACATACACAACCTGTTCATACACCTTAAGAGATGTAGTTACCACAGGGTGTATAATCTTGTTTGGAACTGCGTCCACACTCTGATTGAGCGCTTGATTTTCGAAACTCATTTTCTAACTCCTCCTGATTGTCAGTTAATATCTACGCCCAGTTTTTCTGGAGTATTCCAAATCATCCTGGCGTGTAGATAACTTTCTAGGACCTCCACCTACGCGAGGTCCATCTTGTCTGGGTGGTGTACCCCTAAAATTAGCACCCTGTGGTCTTGCAGCTACATTCTTACGAATGCCGAATTTCTCCCGCATTCTCACGGCTGTTGCTTCGTACAATTTTACAGGGTCATTTGCCAACTCTGGCTTAGAAGCAGCCAGCTCTTGAGCAATCTGTCCAACCAACGGACGAAGGCTAACCTTACTTCCATCAGATCGAGTCACAGAATCCAAGTCTGGATTGTCCGAATAAAACTTATTCACAAGCATCATCATTCCAAGCTGGTACTGGACAGCTCCAGAAATCATACCCGGAACCTGCTTCAACATAAGCTCAGCCTGACTCTGGACAGCCATGTTAAGGGATTTATTGATTGCCTTCCGATCTATTTCTGCATCTGCAGGAATATCCTTGAAGAAATCAATTTCTGCGATTCCTTGACTACCACCACCTGACTCCTCCACACCCTTCCCGGCAGGAGCTTTATCTTCCTTCTTACCTTCTACAGTTGGCTTCTCAACCGCTTGTCCCCACCCAATCCTTGCTGCTACTTCACTAAGCTCTGCAAGAACATCCGGCGTAAACTCGGAAGATCTTGTCTCATCGGTCTTGTGCTGCTCGTCGGTCTTGTCTTTGTCCTCAGCTTCCTGAATGACTTCTGACTTGTCCTCTGTAGAATCTTCAGACTCGTCCTCATCGGTTTTATCCTCCTCACCAAGGGACAACATTTCATCGACAGTGGAAGATCCACTACCGACAGTTTCTTCTTTCTCAACCTCCCCACCTTCGGACTTCTCCGCAGCCTGACCTTTATCGCTCGTTTGCTGATCTTTGCCCAAATTAGGGTTCAAATCCTCAGCCATAGAGCTTGCGAGATCACTTCCCATTAAACTTCTCCTTATTTGGTTCTTCTGTTTGCTAGGACCCTTTCACTCACGGATCCTTCCTTTATTGATTCTTCTACATCTATCTCATCTTTTATGGTGGCAGCCCATGCTATCATAGCCCGGAACGCAGTCAACTGACCTCTTGTAAAGAGGGCTTTCCGTCTCCCTTCAGCTGTGGACTCATCACACTCAAATTCTAAAGAATTCCGTAATGTTCCGACAACTCCAAACATCTCCCTCATATAAAACTTCCAGCCAGGGCTATCAAAGAGTGCCAGGAGTTCGCCTGGGTCAAGGGATGTATCCTCATCAGTGTCGGATTCTGAAGTTGTATAAACCAAGACTGGTTTATTTCCGTTATTATCATCTTCCACTTTTGGAGACCCCACCTTTATAAATTCCAAGGCTGGTTTCTGTTTCCAAAGAAGATAGCTCAAAACACAAATCGCAAGAGCCAATACGACAAGACTTATTACTACAAACATTACGACCCCGGTAATGGTTTTATATTTCCCCTCTGAGCTTCCAGCATAGCCGTCTCATCATCCACAACCTGCGTTTCCAGCTCGGTTCTTTGGAATTCATCTGCATTTCTTGCACCGAGGGTTCTAGCCAGATGCAGCCAGATACGTACACTACTAAGTTTTCGAACCAATTCCGGCTGCGTAAAAGCCATCTTACTCAATTCTATCCACCACTTCGGATTGTCTATATAGGAAGATGGTAAACTGTGTGGTATAGCCATTATATCAGCCACTAAATCCGCCGGCTGAACATTCATACCAGTTGTTTCTTCACCATATTCAGCCCGCAGTTGCTTCTCATATCTTCCAGTGAGACTCACCCAAACACTCTGGGACATCCTCCACTGGGTCGACCAGCAGAATAATCGTGCAAGATCCTGCATAACTTGCATGGATGCTATCTTTATTGACCGGTCTATCCTTGTAAAAGAACCCATTTGTGTAGACTGCACCTCAGCAGCGGATACTCTTTCACCTTGTTTTCTGATATTTCCCTGCCTAGTCTCCGACGCCGGCGTGGCTCTATACATTAAATCCACAGAAAGCATAGCATCCGATAAGTGATTCCTCGTAAAGTCCTGTGCAGGCACTTGAAATATAGACGATCGTGCATCCTTTATACCCCAAGCACTCCTTCTCATTCGGATTCTCTTGCCAGCACCAGGCTTGAGGATGTCAGAACTTACAAGAACAGATGGATCATAAATAAGCATATCATTTATAGCCCTCTTCACGTTCTCCATATGAGAACTATACAGGAAATCCACCGTGTCTTGCATCCCATAATTGATTTCTATCCTACTTGTAGGCAGAATACTATGTCCATCGAATTCTGGAGCCAACACCTTCACCGGAATCTCAGAATCATACGGGAATTCTAGTGGTTTTGCCTTTATTAGAACACAATCGCAGGCAACTGCAAACATCCATATCTCTGGTTTCGTGCCAGAACCAAGATTCCAGTACTTCGGAATGAGTCTCTGGAAAGAATACACTACATCAAAGTTAGTATCCACCGTTGTCGCATGGTCTTCTTCAGTGATTCCGTGTTTTTCGTCCCTTTTATATCTATCGTTCAGAATAATACTAGAAGTTGATACACCACGGGCTGGATAGTGTTGGAGATACTTAATGTTTATAAGATCTGAATCCTTTTGAGTTTCTTCCTGCCGAAGAGAAACCAAATTTTCCCTCCCAATCCAGCCAACCCTCTCACCTTTATTGGGTTCTTCTATTCCAACACTAACATCCGGAAGGTAAAGATATGGATCTATCGCTGTTAATTCGTTGCCTTCCCAAAGGGTTCCTTCCTCAAGACGACGTCCCAACTTCCCAGTTGGTGCAGCTTCTGGTTCCAACCCAAGAGCACTATAAATATCGAAGGTTTCCCCTAATCCAGTTGGCTCTTCATATGTCACCACACGCTTTCCAGTTCTTATCATCCAGCTAGGAACCACAGGACCAAAGCCATACAGCAAGCTATCTCTTCCAGCTGTATGTATTGGAAGACCAATCTTATTCAGTACGCACTGTCTTTCAACAACCTTCTCCATTAAAGCAGCTTTTACGATAGCTTTATCACCTTCTCCGGCATATCTCATCATAGGAAGATCTAGAAATGCAGTCACCACTTGGGAGAGCATAGTCTCCAAAATTGCATAGGAAACAGGAACTATAACAGTTTTAACAGTTTTGTCTGTGTCTTCACCAACATCCTTCGTGTCTGTAGATTCATCCGCCGGAATATATGCAGTCACAACACGATCCATCTGCTCAAATGTACTGAATTTTTTAGATATAACATCGTACGAAGCTTGAGCCCTCTCCATGACGTGGCGAACAATCCTTTCATGGAGTTCACTTCCAGGCTTCAAATCCAGATTATCATGGTATTTATAGTGATAATTCTGGGAATACATATCCCCTTTATCACTCGCCCAATTTTCTGGACTTGTATATTTATAGCCGTTTCCCATTTTCCACACTGTTAAATGCTATGGTCTAAAATAAGACAAAGGGATCATTTTAAGATCCGCCATCCTTCTTCTTCGTCCAACTCTTCTTCCTCTTTATCCATCCGAAGAATTTCTTTAATTTCCTCCTCCAACTGCTTACTTTCATCACCACCATAATATTGAAAGTACACCTCAAAGTCTTCCAGAATGGATGGTAAATATGCAAGAGCATCCATTATGTCCCAGAGTTGGGAGTATGGAAATGCTAGAAGTTGCTGTTCGAGAGCTGCACAAAGAGGAGAATGCCTAAAATGCTGTCTGCTATAATATGGTAGTAACTGTCGAACTCTAAATTCCTTCTTCCCTTTGGCTTTAAGCCAAATGAAGTGGAATTTATATCCCTTCTTCTCCGCCATATCCATGAAGGGATGCTTTATCCAATTTTCAATTCCAGTAACTTCAATAGCTATAATTCTTGCCCTATTCCTAATAGCCATAGCAAAGGTTTCATCTATCAATTGAGCAGGTTCATACTTCTCACCCTTCGCTTCGCGAACAAAAAACAAGTTCTCTTTCAATCCAACACCAACGGCGACCATTCCACTATCTGCACTTCTCAACTCTGCTGTTTTTGCAGGGTCTACAATTACCAAATTCTCCGCTATATTATGGTCGTTGAGATTTATAACATTTGGATCATACCTTACAAACATATCTTCATGGAAACTCTGATCATCACCCGGCACAATTTCGTTCATATACTCCATACACCATAAACCGAACTGCTTCTGCGCTCGAGCGCCAGCTATCATTCCATCCACCTTTTCCTGACTAAACCGTTCAGGCCAGAGAGTGTGGTAAGATCTATCACAGAGTGGAAGATTTACAGTTGTCCAATTATCTTTATCTTCACGAAGTCTCGCCAATAAACAATCCAAGTGAACGAGGGTTCCCATAACAATAGTACGCCAATCTTCTTCTGCAATATCTACGATGTTCTCCATAGATCCAAAGAACCACTTTCTCTGCTTATCACGCATTTCCTCCGACAACAATTTCTGTGGATCTTCCAAGTCATCAACTAATATAAGGTTTGGACGGCTGTCTCCATAAATCAATCCACGAAGTTGTTGTAAAGAACCTCTTGGAACTATGATCTTTTCTTGCTCCGCTCCTTGTAATTTCATAGTCCAAAGGTTCTTAGAAAACCAAGCTTCCCTTTCCTCTGGTCTTAATTCGCCCCAATGCTTCCGTATAAAATCGTTGGATACAATAGCCTTCTTCAAATTTTCCGACTGCATAATAGCATGGGTGGCACTACAACTTATAGGCACTACAAAAGACGCATAGTCAAATAGAATCTCTTTAGAAGCATATCCAAGTTGTAATATAGATGTCTTCCCAAAGTCACGGTGTGCAATCACCAATAATTTCTTGATACTTCGATCGTCCAACGCTTCAAAGAGCATTTCATGGTACTTACTAAAACTTCGTTTGAACCTTCTAGGGAATACTATTCTACACCATAGACCAGTATTATTAGAAAGTTCAACCATTACCTCCTGGAAAGTGGCATCGTTCTGGAGTTCTTCTACATATCTATCAGACGGAAACACTAGCCACACCACCTTTCATGAAAGAATCTTCAGCAGGACCTTCGGCGTAAAGCTGAATAGCAATATCGTAAATATCATGTTCTACAAAACCAGCCGTCCCAATATCAGCACTTGCCTCGAAAGGATTGTAGGCAGCATTATTAAGAGTCGTGCCTGTCCCAGTAACTATCAAAGACCCAGCATCATCATAGACCAAAATACGGATCTTCCCAGTCCACAAATCAGACTTTGCAAGTGTCTTGTAGTATACAGTGGCATCTCCCTTCTGGAAAATCAATCTAATGACTCTCTGTGTTTCCCAACCAGGTGCACCCGGAGCATACGTGATTACATCAAAATCAAAAGTTCCCGTGCCAGTTTTCTGCTCAGCCCAGACAATCCTTCTTGCATCACATCTATTCTCGATTTGTAGAGGGGTTTTGGTAAGACCGGATACGGAATAATAAGAACCAACCTTATTAGCACCGGTGGTATGCAAACCAGCCACTGCATATCCAGCTGCAATCGCCTGTGCAAGGGTGGTCTTTCCATAGGTAGCGCCATCATTTATATTGTCGAGATTACCGTTGTCAATATCAGCCAAGTCTAATTTTCTAGACCTCCCACCACCAGTAACAGTCATAGCCCTATGAATCATCGCAGGCGTGAGAACAACAGCACCGCTTTCAATACCGGTTATAACATTCCCAGCGGCATTGAATAATGCCAATGTTTTTGCACTATTATAAACTTGCACGCCAAGAACTTTATCAATGGCAGTTTCTTGAATCTTGGTTGCTTCAGCACTTGCATTGATCTTCGCAAGGATATTCGTGTAGAGAACAAGTTGCTTGGCAGTGGTTATGGCGGATGTTATACCTGCAGAGCATTGATTTTCTGCAGTGAGATTCTCCACAAGATTAAGAAGAAGAGATGTTTTGATGGCAGCTTTGTTGGTTCCAATGTTATCGTGAACTCCACTAATAAGGATTTTATCCGTCGCATCGAGATTATTTATTGTAACCGGAAGAACAGCATCCAGCTTTGCCCTTCCAGCACTTTCGAACATTCTTGCAGTTGTATCTGTATGAAGTTTGGCAACCTGAATTCCAGTAGTTCCACTTCCAGCCTCAATCTTCGCATTAGTAACATTAAGGTCTTTTATTTTTGCAGTTTCCACTGCATTCGCAGCCAGTTTTCCAGCCGTCACAGCAAGATTTGCAATCTTACCTTCACTTACTGCAAGATTTGCAAGCTTGTATCCATCTACGCTGTCATTTGATAACTGTGTAGTGCCGACTGTTCCATCCTGCAACTTCGGTCCGGTGATGGTACCTGGAAGGATCTTAGATCCAGTGACTGCACTGTTTAATATCTTATCTGCAGTAATTCCAGCATCTGCCACTTTTGCAGTGGTGATATTCCCATCAACAATATCACCAGATAAAATGTTTCCACGAAGTGCATCGGCATTTGCACTCAGCGTTGCAACACTATAATGTCCAGCTCCATCAGTTATTCTAAGCTGTGCCTGTATATTGGCAAGGTTCACTCCTGTATTATGAGCATTCTTCTCGGCAAGAGTGAGACCTCTGAAGTCCGTGACAGCCCCACCAAGATTTATCCAGTTTCCCCATCCATCAGTTTCTACCTGGTACCGGATCTGGTAATAGTATGGAATTATATAAGCATAATCCCAACGGAACCGCACACCATCTATCTCTGCAACTGCAACGAGTCCGGATGGTTCTTGCATGGAGCCAACACTTCCAGAGAACACAACTTCCCGAAAGTCAACTCTGTAAATGGAAGGACCTGCCATTATCTTGTTACCTCTTTACTCAATTCAACGTAGCCCTGGCAAACCCTATATACATTGCCAGAAACATCATAAACTTCCAGGTCATAGGATCCAATGGTGAAGGAATAGGCAGCTGTTACAGCCCCAATAACAAGAACAGAGATCGTTCCTGCAGCTCCACCCATTGTGAGGACTGGGTCCACAAGAGCTTCTAATCCACCAGGATCATATATAATACTAAGCCATCTAAACAAAACAGTACTTAGATTAGTAAGCTCCCTCGCCTGCAATCGAGCCTCATATCCAGTAAGATCTACAGGGTTTCCGCCCGCATCCCGAACGGTAAAAATCCCTTCAAAATTGGATCCTTGAAGAATCCGCAGATTGAGATTTGCACACTTCATCTACTTCCAAATGGTTGCATTGAACACCTTCACCATAGCCACGATGAGAAGATCAATCGCTGCACGGATCAGCTTCCCATCGAAGGGTTCGAGATAGAAAGGCAGCTTTATTGCATCATCCATCTTGTCCACAAGCTGATACTGCTCATCCAGATACAAGAAGGCTTCCTTCACCACAGCATGCTTGTCTTCACCAGAGCCAGGTGATGTGATGACAGACTCAGCGACTTGTATCAGGTCTTTCAAGAGCTCTAAAACTTCCTTGACAGAGAAAGGTGGGTTAAACAACTCTCTCCAGTCAGCCTTTGTCTCGTCTAAGGTGACGAGAATCTTTTCGAGATAGGGACTCATCTCTTTCTCCTTCTTTCTGTTTAAGCTTTATTTAAATAAGATACTTGTGATAAAGGCTGTCAAAACAGATATTGCTGCTAAGACAAAGCTACCAGCGATCAGCAACCTCCCTTGAAGGTTTGCATGAGCTATCTTTAATGCTGATATAGACTCATCTACCCCTTCCATTTTTGTGTTATAAGTACTTTGCAATAGATATGTATGCTGCATACTATCCAGACGACTTGCCTCGTGGTTCAAATCTCTTAACCGTCGCTCATATTCCTTTGCCTGAAGGTCGAGAGCTTTATCTAAATATACCTTGCGTTCGTCCATAAGCTTTTCAAGTGAGCGCAGCTTGGTCACTATCACAGCAGTATTGTGAGAGTTGTTCATCTCTGCTTCTCTAATCTGTTATCGTTACCGCAATCGCTGCACCGAGTGCACCGACCACTATATCAATTAAATCTGCTCCCCTTGGATCGAAGATCCACTGACCTGCATAGAGAGCGTCAAGCATCTCCCATCCAGTACAAAACATTAAAGCAATCCCGAATGCCATCCAGCGACTTCCTTTAAGTGATCTCACAATCAGAGCCACCCCAAGACCCATCATGAAGTGGATCGCTGTCCAACCGTCGGGTTTGTATAGGTTTATCTTCATGGCTTTATCTCTCCGATATCTTCTTTTGCCAACACTCTTTGATAACCCTTCTCACCCAACCAATGATCAACTTTTTCTGAGTCTACTGGTTCACTGACAAAGCGAAAAACAGGTTTTCTTTCAATCTCTGCTTTAATTGCAGCCTTCTGTGCAACCGGAATCTGACACTCCCACAAGAGCCCTAAGTAGGCAATCACCTTTTCCTCTTTATCTCTCGCCGCACAAAGAGGTACACTTGCTACATCAGCAGGAACACCAGCCTGTTTAGCCTTAGAAGTGTATATAAAAGCATACTCTTTCATGTTAATGCGTACCTCGCTTTGAGATAGTTTATCATTCGAGTATTCTCATCTGCGTTGAGAGGACGGTTGTAGATATGCAGACAAGCCATATCTCCATCATATGGAAGATCACCTTCAACTCCTGTTATTGTTCTCGCCCCAATGTTTATAGTTTCAGTATTTGCATTTGAAGCAATGTTTGCCCAAGTCAATCCAGATATATCAACCGCCGCTGCATCTACTCCATTGAAAGCACCTACTAATGTTGCTCCTGGTGTTACTCTCACAGAAGCAATGAACCAAGCTGTTTGACCATCTGCGAAGTTGTTGATTATTTTTGAATAAGCTACATTGTTCTCATAAACACCCAAGACAAGATCACCAGCAGTTGTGATGTATCTTACCAGACAGTAAAAATAACTATCCCTCAGAACATTATCAAATGCACCAAATAAAGATTGATGAGCAACAGGTCTGCCATCATCTGCTCTTGCTACAATGTAGAAAGAATAACCATTAGCAAACTTTCCTGTCATTCTCGGACATTTAAGATAATCATCAGAGCCATTAAAGGTTAAAACAGGATGTTCATTCAACTGAAATGCATTGTAAGCTGGTCTATTAGCAGCGGCTGTAGCTTGTGCATGATAAGCATTACCGGATAGATCACTCCATTTATCAACTGCTCCACTAACCAGAGTTACATTTTCACTATCAAGGCTGAGAGTCAAGCCAGGGACATCTCCTGGAGAGGACAGATATAGGCTTCCACCCATATATGAACCCCACCTCCCTGAAGCTGATCTCACAATCCCGTGAGGTTTTCTTATAAGTCCTTGGCTCATCGAAGGAGTATCTTTCCTACAAACTTACCGTTTGTTCCACCAAACTCATCAAAGGTGAAGCGAAGTCCTTCTGCCATCATGAACTTGTTTGCATCACCCGAGAGTTCGAAAAGCTTGTTCACACTCCATGCACCGCACAGTGGTGTCGGAGTCACCTCACTCATATCCACATCGTCTTCAAGTGTAAGAGCTGCTGTATTTTCTGGTACAAGCCAAGCAGTGTCTGCTACATTCCTTACCAATGGTGTAACAGTTACAACCACTTTATCCAAACCGGTGGCATCATCCTTTGCAGTGGTCTCAAGACATAAGCTCATAAAGCCAGAGAATTCTTTGTTTCGGAGATCTAAGTCATAATTGACAGCAACTCCCCCCGCAAGGGTTATTGTAGGGATGTTGATGGTCTGTAGGCAGAGTCCAAATCGATAATGTAACATTTTATCTTCCCTTACTTAATAGAGCCGGGATGCTTTATCCGACTCACTGTTAAAATCCCTATGGTCAATAATACACCAAAGGGATTATATTTCTAGTAAAACCAAGCAGCTCTATCAAATTCTGCCCGAAGATCTAAGTGGATGTAATTCTTGGCTAGCCCTATCCCGAAGAAACCCAGGTGCGGAGCCATCTCAAGAATCTGATTGCGAATACTATCCGATGAACATGCTATATCCACAGCTATTCCATCCAAGTGTTTAGACCCACGAGCGCCTCCAGATGTTTCGTTCCACGCATGACAACGAGCTCCGGAGTTTATAGTTAGTGGAATACCAAGCATGGATCGAAGGCATTCCAGGCGAAGAAGAAGAACATCCGTTACTGTCTTTCCACAACCGCATCGGCAGTTCAATTCTGTATCCTTGAAATGAGTTTTAATAGTGAACTTATTCACTTTCCACCTCCACAAAACTATCCACTGCCTGCGCCTGATTCTGTACAGTTTCTACATCTACAACTGTAGAATTTCTCCGGAGGAGTCTTTGCTCCTCCAAAGTTTTATTCTTCAAATTCTGCATGTAATTCTGATCACATGGAACAGTTTGCTTCCGTACATTGAGATTCTTCACCGGGCCATAACCAGCTCTATCCAGAAGACCGAAGGCAACATCTGCACGAAGTTTTGGCGCGGAGGCTTGGTTATTCATAATATCTTCAAGAACAACCTGAGCCTCCGCAGCCACCTCCAATATCCTTTTCTGCACATCCACAACAGCGTTGTTAGCCATGGCTTGGAGAAATTCTATCCTCTTCCGAATAATAGGGTGGTTCCGAACATTAGAAACCGTAGCCTCAGTGCAGTTCATATCCCTTGCGATATCTACATTTTTCTGTCCGAGAACAATCCGGCGAATAATTTCCTGGTGGTTATCCCAGATATGACAGATATCGTATGAATTTGAAGACCCAATCATACGATTGTCATCACAGTCTAGATTCCCCAGCAAAGATTTCTTCAGAGCCTCCTTACTGGTTAACTGTTCATCTCCAACAAAAGAGAAAAGATGATTTTTCTGTGTTTGTGCCAACTAATTGTACCATATAATCTACGAATATATGCCTTCAATATAATACAATTTGTCTATCAATACAAGGTAATTGTATGTACATTCCGAGTGCCTATAATTATTCTGTTATTCTCCTATAACACTCCTTCAGAAAACACATCCCTTTGGTCAATAATAATACAAAGGGATATAATCCCCTCTGTAATAACATCCCCTCTGTAATAACATCTATGTACTTTGTACATATATGTACATAAAGATGGGATGGAAAATGATGTAGATGCACGGGTACCCTACATCTAAATCTAACAACCCCCCAAGCGCCATCCTTCGTTGTGCCTAAAATCTGTTGGCTTGACTAGAAAACCTCGACAAGCCAAGGATTGATAGGCTTGGGAAAGATCGCAAGTACCTGCACATTTGCACAGTGCTTGTTCGTGCAGAGGATTGCCGTGTATGCCTTTTATATACAAATGCTGTCCTTGTGTATATTTTATATACATTTATGTACCTGTATATAATCCATATACAATTTGTATATATTTTATTCATGACAGCTGCCAATTTGGCAGGCTTGGCAGGGGCAATGCACAACCGGTGGTATATCCAAGGTGGGATATATACAATGGGTTGTGGTATGCCTGCCATTTTGGCAGGTTGTGTATGTTTTATGTATGACAAATTGGCAGGAAATTTGTATATATTTTATGCACGATGTTTGTAAACCATTGTTTTTTAAGGACTTGGGATTGTTGGCACTAGGTTTGCATGTACAATATGTAAATGCAAGCGGATCTGTGCAAATGCACAGATTGTAAGACTTGGCTCTTTTAAACACACACAATCCATAATGGAGGTGACTAATGTCAAGCTACAAAGCAACCGGAACGGCGACCCTCTGGGTCGAGGGCAAGTTTCCCCACACTGTAAAGGTTATACAGGATCCAGAGAAGTACAAGACGGACGCAATCCGTATTGAAAACGCAACGGTCAAGGAAGCCGCCGACAAGCCTGACCACGTGTACAGTGTTACTTACAACTTCGATAACTGTACACCTCGGACGATAAAACAACTAGCGTCCGAGTCGTTACAAGTGAAACTTTGTAACAAAGTCCTACGGAAGTTACTTGCGGCTAAAACCATGCAACGGGACTTTGTGGTGGACGTGCAGGAGTTCGTCTCGACCAAGATCACGGTCGAAAAAGATCCGAAAACCAGTGCAAGGGACTACTTGAAGTCCCTGACACCGGAGCAAAGGGCGGCGTTCATGCAGGAAGTGAACGCTAAGTAAAATATACAGAGGGGCAGGGGAGTCTATCCCCTGCTCCTACTGAAAACACAAAGGAGAACCATGACCTACAAAGAATTAAGTATTAAACTCTCTGAGTTCCTCGAGTCAAAGGGTTTAAGTGATATGGAAATTCCTGTAATCCAGCCGTCTGGAGAAGTTCAGGAACCATATCTTAGGATAATCAACATCCATGATGTCGAGAAAGATCAGCATCATCTTATCTCGATTTGCCTGAAGTCTTGGAAGTTTAAGTAAAAACAGGAGAACATATGAAGTTTTCAATCAATGTAGATTTCACAGTCTTTAGTGATATCCGTGATGACCAGAAAGAGGCATTTGCGGATATGATTAGAGAGGAACTTCAAAGATTCTGGGGCACTCAAGCAGTTATTACTGTTATTATGCCCAAAGAGGTTAAGTAATTAAGAACACCATAAGGATTAGATGCAGGGGTGGCGTCTAATCCTTATTCTTTCCCTGTTCTTTATTATAATGTACATTTGTAGGTTTTGTAGCTATGGTTGTAGGTGCTATCAGGAGGTGAGGTGTATGTGTGTGCGGACAAAGGGACATGAAAACGTATATGCGTATATGTATATATGTACATTATAAGTTAGAGAAAAAATAAAAACTAAAGGGATCTATATATAAATACACTTGTATTCATATATATACACATACACACACATTCATATATAGACAGACATATCTACACATTCATATATATACACATACATATCTACATACATCCCTTTGGCGGCTTGTACATACACCTCATCGTCGGAGGGCACCTACAGGTATAGCTACAAAGCCTACAAATGTACATCGGAAGTCGGATATATAAAAGAGGTTTATATCCCTTTGGTCAATAATAAGTCAAAGGGATGTTATTACAACCAATGTTGTTGGATGTTTAAATAGAAAGGAGGAATACTATGTATTCCCTTGAGCAAGCCCATGCTGACGGCTGGGAAGGAAAGGAGGCAGAAGCCTTCGTGAAGTGGCACGCAAAGGTGGATAGGGAACTTATCCGGATCTGTGGTATGTCAAGTTTGGACTTGGCAGACTATAGGTATGCAGACTCCTTCGAAGAAGGTATGTCTCCTGAGGAGACTGCACACGAGGCATTGGTCTACAATGACTTCCCATTTGAAGAGGAGGAATAAACTTTGTACAAACGCTTTTCTCCATTTCCAGGAGGTGGGGACTCCGTTGCATTGGGGGACACAAGGAGTAAACCAGCGGGTAGACTCCGGTATCCACCTCATTGTAAAGATGAGGATGGATTAGAAAGAAGGATCGTGGAATTGAACTATAGAAAGTGGGAACGAGAGCATTTTGCTCCGACCACTAGAAAAGAAGAAGAACCATAAACACAAACACAAAGGAGGCATAATGCCTAAAAATGAACAGACCTGTCCGAAGTGCTCTTCTTCGGAAATAACCCCTGTTCTTGGCTTTCGCCAGGATGAGAAGGGTAATCGGTGGAAAGCATACTATTGCCGGAACTGCTTCCACAATTCGGAATTTCTCATTCCGAAAAGGAAGAAACATCCAGGCAGGAAGGCTTGGAGGAAGATGAAGGAACTTCAAAGGAAGGAGAACCTTCAATTTCAATTCCCAACCCCAGAAACATACAAACAACTGAATAGTGGCAGTTGAAGTCCACTATAAAATTGTAAGAAGGGGTATTCCTATGGAATACAAGGAAACATTGCAGGTTGTGAAACACTGCAAACATTCAGTCCGGTATGAAGGTGAGAACCTCACTATATACCTTCCCAAATTGGTGATGGGAGCGGATAGACCGGACACTATTACTGTAGTCATCACAGGGGCTCCCAACAAGAAGGAGAAGGAAGATGCCTGAAGAAAACAACACTTCTCCGACTTCAGACGAGAGCTTCACCTTTCACGATGATGGAGGTGGATCCAGAGTTCCTCCAGAAATGAAGCTGTCTGAAGAAGATATCAGACATAATCTGGACAAGGCAACAGACAATATTCTCAGACCATTTTCTGTATTTACAGAAATGATTGGATCGATAATCCCCCCAGGAGACACTCCAAGAACAATGTCTGTAGATATGCCTCTCGGTGGAACGATGGTTATGCACGACCTCTTTCCACCTGTTGTAGATGCTTCAGATCCACTTCGGATAACTGCCAACAGGATATCTTCAGTTATAGCCTGTTCCATAGCACATCTCATTGCTTTGGAGATGGTAGTAAATCCGAAACCTGAAGCTTTGGCTCGAGCAACGATCAATTTGAGAAACATTATTCTGTCCGGTGCTGCAGAAACCCTCGCAGCAATCTCGGGGGCTAAATCCAGAGATGCATAGCAAGTTCACAACGTGCATCCCACTTCCAGTAGAAATCCTCCAACCAAGCAAGGAGCTCCCTATCTTTATAGGTAGGGAGCTCGGAGGGAAACTGAAGGTGAATATGGGGTTAGAGAAAGCAAGCACACGGTGGTATCTCAACGTAAGTGCTTTCTCCTCCGATGTATCTCACGAGTACTTCGTGGAGTGCTGTGGGAAGATAGAGGTGTTTGTCAATACAACCATCCAAGAAGCCATAAAAGAATGGCAGAAATTCCAAGTTCTTGGGTTGAATAAGGAGATATCTCTATGAAGAAAAACAAGTTCAAGTATCCAGGTGAAAGAAGACGCTTGGAAAACCTTAACAGATCAATACATCTACAGGGTCACAAAATTGCAGCCAAAAAAGAAAGGGAGCAACTTCAGGCTGCTGTTATGAAAGGTGATCTACCACCAGAAATACTGAAGATAATAGATAGGTAATACCATGACTCTCAAAGAAGCCCATTACTGGGCACATTTGCTGGAGAGAACGGCCAGGAAATACGATCTTTGGAGAGGTGGAGACAGACAGAAGAGTTGGTGGAAAGGAGAAGCCTGTCCACTATGTAAAGCATCTAATAGAATGGCTAATACTAGAGTTCCAGTCTGTTGCGGCGTCTGTATATATAGAAAGCTAGGATTTAGTTCTTGCGCTGCAACTCATTTCCACTTTTGTCTTCATACACAATACAAGGCTAGGGCGCAGTGGATACGAAAAATCCTCATACCGAAGGTCTACAACCTTGTCGAACCAGATTTATATCCCTATGGTCAATTATTGACCAAAGGGATGAAGGAAAATCCATGATTGTAAACTTGGAATTTTCTCAGGGAATACAGAAAACCATCATCCACAACTTCAACATATCCGCCAAGTTCTTCAACGGGCAGGATTTGGAGAAAAAGATCCACGCAACCTTTCGTTTGATTGCATCTAAGTTGGTGGCAGAATTCCCCTTTGACAGAACACAACCTATTTCCCTCGTAATAGTACAAAGCGGAGTACCACTTGATAAAGTTGCTCCACTTTGCAATCCAGTAATCTTCGAACCTGAAAGGAACAGACGATGAAAATCGCTCTTGAAAGAAACAAGCTTGTCGGTGAAAGCGAAAGCTGTTTCACTTTGAGTGAGCAAGACTTCATTACAGCTCTCGGGGAAGAAGTCCTTGATGAGCTGGTGAACTTCACCAATTTAGATGATACAGAAGGCTCTGGACACCTCTGGCGTCTTGAGGATCTATATGTCACGTATAGTGACCCCGACATAGAAGCTGCTGTAGTAGACGAACTTCGGCAGAAAATTCTATCCCTTATAGGAGAACTTCGAGACAGAGGGTTTGATCTGCTGTATCTATCTTGATAAATCCATTATGTAATGTACATACAATTACATTGCATCCTTAGATCCAATATATTATATTGTAGTGTACATTAAAATTGGTTTTATCTAACCAACTCCAGCAGGAAACCATAGAAAAATGAACCTATCCAGCAACACAGCGGTTGTAGAACTCCGTTGCGATCTTAGAGACGTAGCAACAATCGCAGACTTTTACACCAAAGCTAGTAGATTGGGAAACCCCTTTCCACCTAGCAGAGGCTCCCTTGTGAGAAGAGCCATTGCAGACTTTGCTAATCTTCTTAAAGACAAAGGCTTTCAGAGTTTTGAGACCACTAGTGATGCTATGGAATTCCTGAAGAATGTAGGATTCTCCAACAGCTTTAATAGAAGGGGCAGTGGAAAATCCATTCTTATAAAGACACTTCTTGAGGAGGGCACGGAATCCTCTATTACAGAAGAAACAGAGTCCGTGCAAACAATTCTAAAAACTATGGAGAAAAGCACATGAAGATCACGTGCAAGGCAACTCGGAAAAAGGACGGGAAGGAGTTTATCTCACTTCCAGAACCAATCAAGATCGAGTTCGAATACGATCTTGGCACTGACGCTCTTGATGCGATTGATAAGCATGGAGACAATGTTGTCCACCAGCAATTCGTCGCCGGAGCAACTGTAGCGTTGCAGAATGTAGCCAGGACAATGGCAGAGGGTGGAAGCACCCCTGGAGAAATTGCCACTTATATGTCTAACTACAAACTTGGCACGAAGCGTGACCGCGTCACGGTTACCACGCAGGAAGCAGCAATGAGACTTCTGAAGGGAATGTCAGAAGAAGAAAGAGCTGCGTTCTTCGCGAAGCTGGATAGTGGGGAGTAATAACTTCCTGTTCAAGAATGGAAGGAGGCTGGTTAAATCTAGCCTCCTTCCTTTAAATCTATGGATGTACATTTGTGTCCAAGGAAATAGATAACTCGGGGACGTGGCGGAATGGGAAGACGCATGGAGGTCTGCGAAGGATGCATACGAAACAGACTAACCATTTTGCAGGTTCGAATCCTGCCGTCCCCACAAACTTTAACAAACAAAGGAGAAGGAAGATGGAGACTTGCCCAGTATGCGGAAACCCATGGTTTGTCTGTTCATGCACCTCAAGACGTATTAAAGAAGAGGCAGAGGAGAAAGATTGGAATCGTGATTTTGGCTTTAATAGAGATCACGCAGAACAAGCTGAACGATTTGTTGAAGAACGTAACCAACACATGAAACAGTAACAACCCAAACCCTGCCGGTGCGCTGACGAGGAGCTATCTCGTATGCAAAGTGAATACTCTCAACTGTTGCTTTCAGCGCACTGGCGGGGAAACTGAAAGGAAAAAAGATGCCCACAGACAAAGAAAGATTAGATTTTCTCCAAAACCTTACAGACAAATGTGAATATACTGGCAAGGTGATCTTACGAAAATCCACAACTGGACGAGGTTGGAGATTGCACGAAACAAGCCAAGATGGTGCATTCTTAGACGTGAGAGCAGCTATTGATAATTACATGCAGACTCGGAGGAAACAACCATGACCATTGAAGATCGCAGGATTCTCATCCTTGCTCAAATATGTTCAGCCTATGCAGAGATTGAAGGCATGAAGGCTGAGAATGCTGATCATGCGATGATGGATAAGTTTCCACTTTACACAGAAGAAGCCTTCTTCGCAATCCCTGAGAAATATGGGATTACTCACAACCAAGTGATTAGTTACTTAATGGATGGAAGGTGAACCACAATGGATGACAAGCTGCGACAGGAGCTCATCGAGGTGCTGGAGATGGTCGAATGGAGTTCCACTGGTGATTATTTCTATTATTGTTATTGTCCTTGTTGTGGAGCATCAAACCATAAGGGACATAAAAAAGACTGCCGTCTCAAAGCCCTGCTGGACAAGCTGATAGGAGCTAAAGATGCTGGATGACAGACAGGTTCACATTCGGTTGCTGGAGTTGATGGGGTGGGATGCTGCGACTGGTATTCCTATTGTCCCACCACCTCTCGACCACAACCTTATTTGGGAAGCGGAAGAGAAACTGTTGACAACAGAAGATGAGTGGGATGACTATGAAAGTTGGATTTCCGAGTCAATGCCTACTGGTAGAACTAAACATGCTCCCGCTATCGTCTGCGCAAGAGCAATCTTGAAAGTGAAGGGAATCTCCAATGAGTGAGTTCTACACCACAGACAAGATCGTCTGTGACGATGACGGAATACACTGCGGGGAGTGTCAAAGGCAAGTTTGTTTTTCACCCGATATATTACGGGGATGGATGTGTAGGGTGTTTGGAGAAATAGTAAAAATCCCTAATCCTCATGATTTTATCCGTTGCCAAGCCTGCTTGGACGCTCAGAAGGAATGGGAAGCTAAACAGGAGGAACAATGAACTCAGGGGATGTAGTAGCTTTTTGTGATCAAGAGATTAAGAAGAGCCAAGTAGAAATCCACTCGTTGCTTCAAACTCCAGACCTAACATTTGATATTAGGTTAAGGATAGATAGGGAACAAGGGAAGTTGATTGCCTATGAAAGTGTAAGAGACTTTGTGGCAATAGGCTTTCGTGAGCACAACGTCCACCCGAAGCTGGTGGAGGCGTGTGAGGTTGCTCTACATACCTTGCAAGACATAGGTGCAACCGATCCAGATCATGCACTTGCAGCAATCAATCTTATCCGTACCGCCCTTGCCCTGCTCGAACCAACGAAAGGAGGTGATGTAAGTGAGACCAAGTAAATTTGGTTCTGAACCACAAATGATAAAGCGGGTGGTGGTCGGGGAAAGAGGTAGGAAGCTATGCCAATGGTACATCTCTTCAAGTACATTTATCCAGCACAAGAGTTGTGCTCTCTTCATCCATCCTTGGAAATGTCCCTATAAAGGATACTCAAAGGAAGGGGAATGTCCAGAGTTTAAACAAAGGGAGAAACAAAGTGCGAAAGGATGTTAAGTGTGGTGAGATGAGTCTACACTTCTTTTATGAGATTGCAATCTTTGAGGATTCCGACAAACTTGTGTTGTCTAAACCTTTACGAAGAACACACTCCCTCAGAGGCTTTTTGTCCTCAGAACCAGAGAGAGTCAGAGTTAACCTATACATTGTAGATGGCTGGGCATTTCAGACAATTCCGATTAACCTGGTTGGAAATAGACCTGACACAAGTCAGCTGTTCAGCATTGCAGAACAAAACCCTTGTATAAAAGGAAGCTTTTAGTGAAAACAACGGAAAACCTATGAAACCCCGACCTAGATACTACAACGGACGTTCATATAAGATTTCCATTGATAATCACTCCTGTATTGCTGTTATAAACAGTGAGAGTGCTGTTATCAAGGAGGTATTCTTATTCGGTCCTAAACATAATCAAGATCTATTTGAGTGCATTGGGAGACTCATATCCATTTGCCTAAGAAATAATCTGCCATTAGATTTAGTAATAAAGCAGCTCCGTGGAATCGGTGGAGCGCACTTTACTTACGACCAAGATTTTAAAGGTGGTACATTGGTGAGATCCTTTCCAGACGCAATAGCTAACTTTTTGGAGGAAGAAAATGCCTTTATTACTTCCAAGCACGGAGGAAATCTTTCTGAAGGAGCGAGAACTCCAGAAAGAAATGGAGGAATTCCAAGCACTTTACCAGCGGGTACGGTGGCTTGTAAGATACAATGCGGATCTACAAAGGAAGAACCTCCACAAACTTCTCCAGACAAATCTGTTTGCAAAACAGACAGAGAAACACATCCTTCTGGATCTAAACAAATATGAGTAAAATCCTCATAGCTCCAGAGGGCTTCCACATTTCTGAACTTGTGATAGAAGCCACCATGGTTCCATTGGTTGTTACATATTTAGCTATTGATTTCAGAGGAGAACTCTCCTGGATACATCACCCTGTATTTCATGAATACACGGATGGAAATACAGACCTTCTCACTCCAGAAAACTGGAGACTTCGTATCCCCATAAGCACAGATTTGTATCTCGGACTTGTAAAACTTATAAAAGATTATAAACTCTTTCTCATAAATGATTATGGTTTTAAAGAAAGCGATACATCTGTGGAGATTTTTGACTTCTACCAACTCACAAATACATCCCCTACTCAAGGAGATCGATTGATAATGATGTATGATCCCGAAACAAAAGAAGTTACATCCTGGAAGGAAGGATGTGGACTTCACAACTACTTAATATAAATGGAGAGCAAATGAACATCCTGGATTTGATCCTACTAGTTATCATTCTTGTGGTTGCAGCCATTGTAGGGAAGCACTTTGATCCTAAAAATAAAGGATAACACCTATGGACTACACAACACAAGATAAAATCCTTTTGACGGATAGTTCTAAGATCCAAGACTACCTAACTTGCCCGAGATACTTCTGGTATAGGCACGTTCTTGGATGGACAAAGGACATTGCTAGTCCACACCTGGACTTTGGAACATCCGTCCATGCAGGTATGGAGCCTCTCATGCGGTTTAGAATGGGAAGCAATACATACATATCTGTTGTGAAGAACAACCCTCATAGAGTTGAGGAGGAAGTCTTTATCCACTATCCTCCAATGAAAAGTAAGGGGTACAATTCAGTCTCTTTGGAAGAGGCTTTCAATAGATTCTTGGACTCATACAAGTCCTTCTTTGGAAATCTTCTCATCGTGGCTCCAGGAAAATCTATTGATGCAGTGTCTGAAATTCTTCCTATGTATGTAGAGAATTACAGCCAAGACGACTTTGAAACCCTCCATGTGGAAGTGTCTTTCCGTGCACCTCTTATTAACTCTGGGATGATTGGAAACGCTGATCCAATAAGTCTTCATGGTCGCATGGATGGAATTGTAAGAACAAAGGACGGACGGATTTGGGGAGTTGAGCATAAAACTGCTAGTAAGCTCTCCAATATCTGGCAGAACCAGTGGTCTACATCTGTACAGATAGGTTCTTACACCCACCTCCTTTACTGTATGTTCCCACCGGAGGACGTACAAGGAGTGATAGTGAATGCTCTTGTATTCAACCCCACAAAGGTACAAGTACGAAGGATCTACGTTACAAGGTCTAGAGAGTCTATGAGAGCTTGGTATAAACTAGTAACAGACACAGTTACAAGGATCTATGTAGACCTTGAAAGATTCCAGACACAGGTGGAGACCAACAATCCAGATATTTACAATACTTTCCATATGTGTCCTACATCCTGTGGAAACTATGGTGGCTGTGAGTTCCTTGAATTCTGTGTTGCCTGGCCCGAACCACTTAGACATATAGATCCAAAGGAGCCAACCCCACCTCCAGGTTACAAGATCCATTACTGGGATCCGAGGGAGAAGGAAGAAACAGCAAAAGAAGTTATAAAGTTATAAACATAAGGAAAAAATCCATGCCACTTGTGCCGTTAGTAGAACTCCAGCGCATACAATCCATATATGACGCTGACCTGAAGAAGGACAAGGTTACAACCCTTCTCCAAGGAGAATTTGGAACTGGAAAGACCCGCTTTGCAGACACTTGCCCAGCTCCAGTCCTCTGCCATATGTTCGACCCTCACGGAGAACAAACTTTAAGGAGAGGAATAAGTGAAGGAAGAATTATTGTAGACAATTCCTTCGAGTACAGGAAGTGGCGAGGAAGACCTGGAGACCTCTTCAACAAATGGACTACTCTCATGTCTACATATGAAAGAGAGGGCTTCTTCAACAACATTGGAACTTACTTCATAGATAGTTTCACCACCTTCTCTATAGCTCTTCTGTCTTCTGTCTCCAATGACTGGCAGAAGTGGAGTGATACTCTAAGGGAAATTGTTGATAGTTTAATGGGTCTGCCTTGCCATGTTGTTCTAACATCTCACATCGAAATCATACGGAATGATGTTACTGGGGTTGCCAGTGCTTATATGTACACACCTGGTCGTGTAAAGTTCTGGATTCCTGGGCTATTTAGTGAGGTCTACGTCCTTCGTATCCAAGGAGGTGGAGACAACGCTAAATATGAACTCCTCACGAGGAATGATGGCTACTACAAGGCAAGAACCCGGATGGGTGCGGATGGTCTTTTCAAAGCAGTGGAGGTACCAGACTTCAAAGAACTTCTGAAGAAAGCAGGTTATCCTTACGAGGATAAACCTTTAATGAAGGAACTATTGAAAACCAATAGTGATACAACAAACCAAACAAACCAAACAAAAAAGGAGTAACGAATGAGTTTCGTTAAAGTCCAAGGTCTGGTCGACGCAGTCAAACCAGAAGCCCTCCCTGAAGGGCAGTACGAGGCAGTGATTTCAAGAATGACTTATGAAGATTCTGGGAAGCAGTCTTCCCCTCGTCTTCAAGTCATTTTGGAAGTCCCCACAGTTGCAAACTCCATGAGTGTATTCTACACGCTGTGGATTCCAAAGCCAGAAGACACACCGAAGCAGGCGAATGAATCCCGCTGGAAGATCACGGAATTCTGCACGGCGTTCGGTGTGAACATGGAAGGAGACTCTGTAGACATTGACTCCGCACAGGGTCACTCCGCAAGTGTCCTTCTTGGTCTCCGTGAAACTGAGGATGGTCTCCGTAACACAGTTCGGAAGGTGCTACTTCCGTAATTCGGAGATGGTAGGTTGGCATAACTATTTCCTAGCACGGAATAGTGGATGCTTCCGGGTTCAAACCCCGGCAACCTTCAAATGCTATGGTCAATAATTGACCATAGGGATTGGTTAAAATAGAAAGGAGAAATCCGATGAGCAAGGATAATTGGTCAGACCGCTCCACAAACAGGGTTTGTTCTACTTGCCAGTTTGTGTGCGAGAAGAAGAAAGTGGTGAATGAGACACCACGGAAAGTAGGACGTTGTAGAAGACACGCCCCTACCACGCAGGGTTATCCAGTTGTATTCATGGATGACTGGTGCGGAGATTGGAAACTGGACGAGAATAAAGTGGGGGTGCTGGAAAAATGAATCTTATGATTCCATATTTAGAAAGGAGTAACACAGTGATTAGAATAGGTACTATTCTATACGGCTTTTGTGGGGGCAACTTTGGGAGAGACTCCTATTGCAATAAGAGAGTAGAGGGAATAGGAGTTGACTGGGTGGTAGCAAGAGGCGAAGATGGAGAGCCATTATTAGCTTCTGGCAAAAGTATTATAGAAGAATTAGAAGAATACACAAAACCGGAGGCGCAAGACTAATGGAGGATTACAATATTGGGGATGAGGTTGATTTAGAAGAGGCTGAAAAACTCTGTCGTGTGGGAGGTCAACTCCATAAAGTTGAAATGTGGGTGATTGACAAGCTCCCACCCACACCAGTCCCGACAGCGGAGGAGTTGCTGAAGGAGGGCTATCAGTTAGTTATCAGAATGCGCACTTCAGTAAGGTGTGACTTCAATTATTCAGCCTTTGACACTGAAGTAAGCGTTTGGCTTGACCGCGCTTACAAGCATTTGGAGGGCAACAGATGAGCCTTCTATTCTACCTCGATATGGATGGTGTCCTTGCAGACTTCGTTGGAGGAGCTTTCAAACTCTTCGATAAAGAATACGACCCAACAACCTGGCCTCCAGATAAGAAGGAAATTCACCAAGTCCTTGGTGTCTCCTCTGGCACTTTCTGGAGCAAAATATACAGTGAAGGTTCTATGTTCTGGTCTACACTAGAACCATACCCATGGGCACAGGACTTTTATAAACTTCTGAAAGGTTATGGAGGTGTAGTATTCTGTTCTTCCCCTCCACGAAATCCATCTGCTTTACAAGGGAAGTTAGAATGGCTACAGGGATTTTCCGGCGAAGGAGAACTTCTTCGGAATTATCTCTTCAGCCCTGTAAAACATCTTGCTGCAGTACCTGGATCCATTTTGATCGATGACTCAGAACAACAATGTCAGATGTTTGCAAACGTAGCCAAAGGTCTTTGCATGTCTATTCTATTTCCACAGCCATGGAACTCTCTTGGTTACCACGAAGATCCGTTATCTATCATAATGGATATCTTCCTTCAAGTGGGCGTAACCAAAATACAGCCGGCTTCTGTGGGAGATATAAAGTTTGTAGCAGAGCAAAGTAGGATAATACATTGATGTTCTGGAGAAAGAAAAAGAAAAAGAAGTTTAGAGGTATAATGGGCTTCATCCAAGAGGCAAGACCAGAATACCTACACGAAGCCAAAACAGGTAAAGCCCCTATATTTTGGTGTTTGGAGGGGCATGAATGGTTAGAGGCAAATAAAGATAAGTTATTTCCCTGGTTCTCCGAGCCTCTACATTCAGACGATCCCGATCCTATTATAGGTACAGACTTAGAGGGTGGGAAGATACGACGTTCCTTCATTGATTACATACATAATAAAGAGCCACAGAAGTGGTGGTGGAAGAATATGTCCTTATTGGACAAGATAATCTTCCGCTGCCTTCCCTGGTTATCACCGTTTAACAAAGGATAAATAGAATGAACAAAGACAAACCACACTTTACAGACCTAAAGCCCCGCCTCACAGTGGAGCTTTCCACAGAGCAGAAATCTGCTTTGAACAAACTAATTCCGACTGGCTTCATTCGCCCTATATTCTCTGCCATCGTGGATTCCATGATTGCAGAAATGAAAGAAGATCCAAGGACAATCATATATAATATCCTTACCATGAAGTTATCCGGTGGGGACTTCATAGCAAACCCTATTGATTGGATCTTCTTCCTTTACAGAATGTATGAGGACATCTGTCCCGACGTGAGCCAGCAAGAACTTGCATCCGTCCACAGGTTTCTCTTGTGGGTTAAAAACAGAGGATTAAGTGTTAGAGATTTTAAGGAAGCTAAAGCCTAGCCCACTTGATCTTGACAGAAATATATTTACCGAGATCGTGGGTAAAATACGTCTGCAGAGACAGATCCCAACTGTAAGATCTGCATCTGTAGCTTCAAGAGTACCTCCAGCAAAGAAGCTTGACAGTCTAGTAGGCAAGCTCTCCCCTCAGGAGAAGCTTAAATTGTTTACTGCACTGAAAGAAAAAGGATTTTAACTATGTCCAACTTAGTAGATATCATTAAGATATCCAACATCATCGTAGCGGATAGGGCTAGAGAAGACTACGCAGACATCAAAGACCTCACGGAAAAGATTCGGGTTAGAGGTCTAATCCAGCCTATTGCTGTTAAAGAACTTTCTGGGGGTAAATACCTTCTCCTCGCCGGTGGTCGTCGTCTGGCTGCTTGCAAAAGACTAGTCATGGAAACTATACCAGCTAGAGTCTTCCCAGGAGACCTTACTGAAGTTGATGAGAAGGAAGTGGAACTTTCGGAGAATATAGATCGTAAAGATCTATCCCTTCATGAAAGATGGAAACTGGAGAAGGCTATCCATGATCTTTACATGGCTAGAGCCGGAGGTCCAAAGGTCTCCAAAGCTCCAGGCGCTCCAGGTCACAGCCTTCGAGATACAGCCAAACTTCTTGGGAAGAGCCACCAACAAATAGCTACTCATGTCATGCTAGCAACTGCTATGGAGGAATCTCCAGAAATGAAGCAAGCATTGAGTAGGGTGAAAACAGATAAAGATGCCATTAAAGTCCTCCGAGCAGCTAATAAGATAATAGAGGCATCTGAGAATAGAAAGAGAGTCGAGGCTGGTTACATACCAAAAGTCCATAAAGATCTCATGGAAGCCTTCAACATTGGAGATGCCTTCGAAGGTCTTTCTTCTGTAGAGGATAAATCTATAAACATTTTGGAGATTGATCCTCCCTATGGAATAGACCTTCTTCACAACAAAAAATCTCAGACATCAGCTGGAGTGCAAAACATAACAACCTATGAGGAGGTTGAGGAGAGTGACTACTCAGAATTTATAGATAGATTACTATCCATAGCCAGCACCAAACTCTCCGAAGATGGCTGGTTAATACTCTGGTTTGCTGTACAATACTACGAAATGATAAAGACAGCTATAGAGAACCATGGTCTTATAGTCTGTCGAACACCCGGAATCTGGGTTAAACCTCAAGGTCAGACCAACCGTCCGGACACACTCCTTGCATCTTGTTATGAGTCTTTCTTCTACGCTAGGAAAGCCAACTCCAAAATCAACAAGCAAGGGATGAAGAATACATTCCTCTACAACATGGTTCCACCCCAATTCAAAGTGCATCCTGCAGAAAGACCGATCGAAATGATAGAGTGTATTCTGCAAACCTTTGCAAATCCATCCAGTAAGATAAAAGTTGCCGTCCCATTCTGTGGTTCTGGTAACACCCTTCTTGCAGCTGCAAACCTTGGTATGATTGGGATTGGCTGGGATAATAGTCAGCAATATAAGGATGCGTTTGTGCAGAGAGTTGTGGCTGGCAAACCACCGAACTACAAATCTTATTCGTAAAAATGGGAATGCTATGAAATTTCCTTCACTGAGATGGTATGTCAGTAATTCTAAAGATGTATATCCAGTACATCTAGTAAGAGTAGGTATCACAGGTGATTGTCTTATCTATGACTTCAGCTTCTTATCTCCTAGATACTTTACTGACCCGAGCAACCTCTACAAAACAAAGAGGCAGGCTGAATATGCTAGAGATCATAATCTAGCAGAAAACTGTAACTTGAGATAAATATGAGAATCCTAATCCCCTCCGAGGGCTCCCTCTCTGCCAAGATCGCTCTGGTTGGAGAAGCCCCAGGTCAATTTGAGGAAAAGGTCGGCAAACCCTTCGTCGGTCCTGCAGGTCATATGCTAGACGAATGTCTAAACGCCGCGAAGCTCAATCGGTCTAGCTGCTACATCACTAATGTTGTTAAGGAAAGACCTGCGAATAACGATATCTCCTTGTTCCTAAAACTATCTCCCACATCCGTGAAGATGACTCCAGCCTATAAAGCCTACGAGGACTCTTTAAAGGATGAGCTTGAAAGATCCACTGCCAACGTCATCGTGGCTCTTGGTGGGATTGCACTATTCGCACTCACACGGAAGATTGGAATACTGAAGTATCGTGGTTCAACATTAGAATCCACACTTCTTCCAGGTCGGAAGGTTATTCCAACCATCCATCCATCTGCTGTAATGAGGGAGAAGAGGATGAGTGGAACTGCCACCTACCAACTCATAACCATTGCAGACTTGGAAAAGGTTGGAAGAGAGTCCGTCACCCCCTTCATAAACTGTCCAAGAAGGGAGTTAATCCTTGCACCTACCTACGACCAGGTTATGAACTTCCTTGCAGGTTTAAGCCCTGAAATCTGTAAGGAAGTAGCTTTTGATATTGAGGTTATCCGTGGGGAGGTTAGCTGTATTTCCTTTGCTACATCTCCAGAGCAATCCATTTGTATAGCCTTCTCCGAAGGTCTAAAGAATAGATATTCTTTGGAAGAAGAGACTAATATCTGGCTTCTCATAACTAAAATTCTGGAGAATAAGGATATAAAGAAAATTGGTCAGAACATTACCGGTTTTGATAACTACTTTCTTTACAGCAAGTACGGCATTCTTCCAGCCAACTTGGAAGACACCATGGTTGCTCATGGGATTCTATACCCAGACCTTCCAAAAGGACTAGACTTCCTCACATCTATTTACACCAACGAGCCATACTACAAAGACGAAGGGAAGCAATATATAAAGATCGGTGGCAATGACCGGGATTTCTGGAGATACAACGCTCTTGATAGTGCTGTCTGTATCGAGGTTTGGAAGTCTTTAGAGAGAGAATTGAAAGAACAAGATATGTGGAAGATGTATAGAAACAAGATTTCCCTCACGAATACCACCATATTCCTCCAATATCATGGTATTGGAATTGATAGAAGGTTGATTGATGAGGCAATACGGGAGGTGGATACTTCTGTTGCTGAACTTACACAAAAACTAAAGACCCAAGTTGGATTCGATATAAACCCTGGAAGTCACAAACAACTCAAGGAATACTTCTACGGAGTTCTTGGGATAGATCCATATAAGAGTCGAACAACACACAATACAACCGTTGATAAGGATGCTTTGAAGCGACTTGCACGTGGAACTCAGAGCAGACCTGGAAGACCGGTAGCAGCAACCATTTTGGAGATCCGTAGACTTAACAAGTTCAAGGACACCTATCTAGAAATGAATATAGATGATGACAATCAAGTCCGTGGATCTTACAATCTGGTAGGTACCGGCGATGGAAGACTATCATCTTCCCAAACTATATTCGGTACCGGTGGTAATATGCAGAACTTGGATCCTAGATTTAAGAATATGATGCATCCAGATGAAGGATGCTACTTATATTCTATGGATCTCAAGCAGAGCCATGACGTTACCATAGCTAATATCTCCAATGATGAGATGACCATCGAGGCTATAGAGCGGAATTTAGACCTCCATAAAATAGCTGCGTCAGCTATATTCAACAAACCTTATGAGGCTATTAGTGACGAACCTGGATCTGCTGCTATAGGCTCCGGTCAGTTCAGTGAACGCTTCTGGGGAAAGAAGGCTAGGCATTGTTTGAAGTATGGGATGGGATTTAGATCATTCGCTAATCTCTGTGAAATTCAAGAGCATGAGTCACAAAAGATTGTAAGAGCTTTCTACATTTCCACGCCTGGAATAATTCCATATTGG
>RPRC01000012.1 GCA_003857395.1 Geobacter sp. | reverse complement strand
GGGCCTGGAATTTGATGTCAGGCTGGAAGATGTTGAAACCTTGAACCGACTTGTACTTTCGGGTCAGCCGGATATTTCAAAGATCAGTTATGGACTGCTGCCCCTGGTCATTCCGGATTACAGGGTACTCAACGCCGGTAGTGCACTGGGACGTGGTGTTGGCCCCCTTCTGATTTCAGCCGTACCTTTAGGTGAATCCGATACAGAATTGCAGGACAGTACGGTAGTCCTGCCTGGTATGCATACAACTGCACACATGCTTTTCAGCCTGGCATTTCCATATGCCAAAAAGAAAATTTTCCTGCCTTTTCATGAGATTGAAAATGCGGTCTTGAATGGGGTTGCTGATGCAGGTGTAATCATTCATGAGAACAGGTTCACCTATGCCGATAAGGGTCTGATCAAACTGGCCGACCTCGGCGAGATCTGGGAAAGGAATACCGGTCAGCCTATACCGTTAGGTGGCATTGTTATGCGCAGGGACCTTGATCATACACTCCTTGAGAAAACTGACCGGGTGATACGCCGCAGCCTCGAGTATGCCTTCGCCCATTATCCTGAATTGCCGGATTATGTTAAGGAGCACGCACAGGAAATGGATGAGTCAGTTATGCGTAAACATATCGATCTCTATGTAAATGAATTCAGCCTCTCCCTTGGCAAAGAAGGCAGGGCCGCTGTATGGAAAATGCTTGAGATCGGAACATCCCTGCATCCTGAACCCATTGCAGGTACATTCGAAGTGTTTATTTGAGAATCATGTATCAGCTGATGATTTCAACACAGCACCATATGTTTCCAGGCATCTCTTTCGGGCTAATTCATGTTGTACAATCGGCCTTGCATAGGTGAGTTCCTGAAATTCAGGTACCCATTTACGTATGTATAATCCCTTTTTATCAAATTTTTCTGTTTGCAGCGCAGGATTGAATATCCGGAAGTAAGGTGCGGCATCACATCCGCTGCCGGCAGCCCATTGCCATCCGCCATTATTTGCTGCAAAATCAAAGTCAAGTAAATGCCGGGCAAAGTACGCTTCGCCCCATCGCCAGTCTATCAACAGATGTTTGGTCAGAAAGCTGGCTGTGATCATCCTTACACGGTTATGCATGAACCCTGTTTCATTTAGTTCACGCATACCCGCATCAACAATCGGATAGCCGGTTTCTCCTTTGCACCATTTCTCAAATTCTGATTCATTGTTCCGCCATCGTATAAAATCATAAGCCGGCTTGAATGACTTTCCCTCCCCCACTTGCGGGAAATGCCAGAGGATCATATGGTAAAAGTCGCGCCAGATAAGTTCATTCAAAAAAGTTTCGTTTAATGCCATGGCCCTGCGGGCGAGGCCACGGATGCTGATGGTCCCGAAACGAAGATGTACACCCAAACGGGAAGTGCCAGGAAGCGCCGGAAAGTTTCGGTTCTCACTGTATTTGTCAATCAACTCATCACGGACATCCGGCGAAGGGAACGCAAGGCCCCGTGGTTTAAATCCCAGGTCCATTAAAGAGATTATCGTCCCAGCGGACCCTTTATAAAAAGCATCCATCAATTGTTCTGAAGGAAAAATTTGCAATGGATTAATAGCTAAGGCAGCTTTCCATTTCCGGCTATATGGGGTAAAAATGGTATAAGGCTTCCCATCATCCTTAACAACTTCTGATTGCTCAAAAATTACCTGGTCTTTAAATGAGTGGAAAGACGCGCCATTCACCTGTAACAATTCCTTTACAGCATTATCTCTTCTGATTGCATAAGGCTCGTAATCATGGTTTGTGAAGACGTTTTTTACATTATATGTTTTTAGTAATTCAGTAAATACTTCCAAAGGCCGTCCCTGGTAAATGTGCATGCCGGAGCCCATTGCTGAAAGCCTTTTATGC
>RPRC01000011.1 GCA_003857395.1 Geobacter sp. | reverse complement strand
GGTTGTTGTTGTTTTACCGGCGTCAATGTGAGCGATTATCCCTATATTTCGATAATTTTCTATCGGATAAGTGCGTGGCATATACAACCATTCATCTACCAGGCGAAATGAGCGAATGCCCTATTGGCTTCAGCCATCCTGTGAGTATCATCTCTCTTTTTTATTGCTGATCCTTGGTTCTGCGAAGCACCAATCAATTCATCCGCTAATTTTTCTGACATTGGCTTCCCTTTTTTCGACCTGGCTGCATCAAGTATCCATCTCGTCGCTAAAGTTAATTTTCTGTCCGGTTTTACTTCTCTCGGAACCTGATAAGTAGCACCGCCAATCCTTTTCGGTTTTATTTCTAAAAACGGACCGACATTTTTTATCGCCAATTCAAAAACCTCGAGAGGCTCTTTCTTTGTCTTCTCTTTGATAATATCAAAAGCTTTATAAACAATCTTCCTCGCCACCGTCTTTTTTCCTTCACGCATTACCTGATTGATAAATTTAGCAAGCGGGATGTCATTATATAGAACATCCGGCGCGATATATCTGTTTTCTCTTTTTTTTCTACGAGACATATTTTTTAATTAAAATTATCCAAATTGAAATTTTACTTTGATTTTTTTACGCCGTACTTTGATCTTCCCTGTTTTTTCCCTTCAACCCCGGAAGTATCCAGCATCCCCCTGACAACGTGATATCTGACACCCGGCAAATCTTTCACCCTTCCTCCTCTGATTATAACGATCGAGTGCTCCTGCAAATTATGGCCCTCTCCGGGGATATAAGCAGTAACTTCCATTTGATTGGTTAATCTCACCCTGGCAACTTTTCTTAATGCTGAATTCGGTTTTTTAGGAGTAACGGTAAAAACTTTTAAACAAACTCCCCTTTTAAACGGGGCAAGATAATCAGACGGCCGATTCTTTTGAGGATTAAAACCAAATTTTAAAGCCGGCATTCGAGAACGCTTTTTAGTTCCTTTCCTTCCTTTTTTAATTAATTGTCTGATTGTAGGCATAGTGATAATACTCAGGCAATTAGCGACACGCGTCGCTTACACTCAGACAACACCGCTCCTTAACAACCCTCGGTTTTTAATTCCGCCAGCTGGCGGATTCCTGCACGGAAGAACCTGTGGGTTCTCCCGACCCCACTCCGAAATGGGATGTTTAAAATATCATCGTTCGAAAATAATTAAGCATTTTGTGTTTACATAAATGCATAAAACAAGTTTAACAGATACGAATTAAAAGTCAATACTTTTATAATCGGAAAAGTAGATACTTATAATCGGAAGTTGATACTTATAATTAGAAAGGTGACGATACTCCCGTTATTATAGTAAAAAGCGGAGCGCAAATATAGGGAACTCCGACATAAACCATGAAAAAAAATGCAATTATAATCAAAAAAGGATTTCTGAAAAATAATATAAATTTTCCCGCCAAAGAAGGAAGGGCCGCAAGAAAAATGTGCGACCCGTCAAGAGGAGGAATCGGCAATAGATTAAATGTTCCTAAGACAAGGTTAATCCAGATAAAAACAGAAAAGAAGACTATCAAGGACGGATTATTAAAATTCAAGAATCTTAATAAAAATCCTGCGATTAAAGCGCTTAAAAAATTAGATGAGGGACCCGCCAATCCCACCAATGCCCCTCCCCATTTTTTATTTCTTAAATTGAAAGGGTTGAAAGGAACCGGCTTTCCGGCGCCAAATCCAAAAATAAAAATAAGCAATGTTTTGAAAGGATATAAATGGGTTCCTGATACTGCTGTTCGCCCTCCTGCAACAGGAGTGATTATCAGCCAACAAAATGGAGATTGTGTAAAAGCATTCACACCTCTTGAATTTACAATTGATTCTGATGAGCCAAGCCAGTGCAAGATAGATTATAATCTTACAAAAGGGTTTGATGAAATGGCGTATTATGTTGGAGGAAGCAATTTATTTTCTTATAATCATACT
>RPRC01000010.1 GCA_003857395.1 Geobacter sp. | reverse complement strand
CGCGTGACATCCCGGTGGTGGCGATCAGCGCCAACGCGATGCCGAAGGATCTGGCGCGCGGCAAGGCGGCCGGCTTCGTCGATTACCTGACCAAGCCGCTGGAGGTCGCGCAGTTGCTGGCGGTATTGGACAAGGTGTTGGTCGATCGGCCCGCAAGTTCGGCAACTAACGATTAGCTGCAGCCTCGTTCAAATGAAGCGGTTAAAGAGTTTTCCGGGGGTAACCGATAAAACTCTCAACCGTTTTTTTATCACTACTGGACAGTGACCTATGCAGTGCCCTATCGAGGAGCGATTCATGAACTTCAGCAGACTGTGTCGGGTCGCCATCGGCTGGCTGATTCTCGCAGCTTGGGTGTCGACGCCTGCCCATGCCGAGGAAAACAGGGGCGAACTCCTGATCTATTGCGGCATTACCTTGTTGCAGCCGATCACTGAAATTGCCCGCATCCTGGAGAAGGAACAGAACGTCAGGATCACCATCAGCCAGGGGGCTTCGGAAGACATCTACCAGAGCCTGCGCAAAAGCGGCGTGGGCGACCTCTATCTGCCCGGTGACCCGGAATACCGCACCCGGCATCTGGCCGAAGGCCTGCTCGGCGATTATGTGACCCTGGGCTACAACCAGGCCGCCCTGATCGTGCGCAAGGGCAACCCGAAAAGGGTCAAGGCTGATTTGAAGGAGTTGTTGCGCGATGACCTGGCCGTGGTCGTGGGCAGCCCGGAACGTGGCGCCATTGGCCTGGAGACGCAGCAGATCCTGAAGCAGGCTGGGCTGTTTGATAAGGTCATGCAGAACGCGGCCGCCCTGGCGGCCGATTCGCGCAGTCTCAATCTGATGCTGAAACGGGGCGAGGCCGACCTGATCGTCAACTTTCGCTCGACGGCTTATTTCCCCGACAATGCGCCCCATATCGAAGCCATCGATCTCGATCCGAGGATCGCGAAGCCGCAGCCGCTCTGGCTGAGTCTGACCACGGTTGCCAAGAACCCGACTGTTGCGCGTCGTTTCATGCAATATGCGGCCGGGCCGGAAGGGCAGGCGATTTTCCGGAAATACGGCTTTCTGGTTGATCGCACTCCCTCGCGTCCCTAACGCATCCATACCTGCTCCGTCAGCCAGTGCGCTCAATGCCCCTTCCGGACTCCCCCGCATCCGCGCCGATCTTATCCAGCGTGCTACCGGAGCGACCTGAAACGTCTTCCGGCAGGCGGATTGTTTGGCTGCTTGGCCTTCTGCTCGCTGGCTTTGCCTTGATCATCGGCTTGCAACCCTGGTTTTCCGGTCTGATTGACGAACTGGATGCGAAGAGCGCCAACGAGCGGGTAAGGCTGTTCATCGGCGAGGAGATCCTGCGTGGCATTCACAACATCGAAAGTGATGTCTATCGCCTGGCCACTAGCACCGGGGTTAAAAGTCAGCAGCTGGTAGAGAACAAAATTCTGGGGCACCTGGACAAGCTGCGCCACGACATCGGGGTTCTGAAGCAGGGTGGCAGCGTCCGTCAGGTCGTGGATCTGAATCTGCCCGCCCAGGATCAGATGACCCGCCAGGTCGACTACCGAGCGACGGCAAAGGCGAGCGCCTATGTCCTGGAGCTTATCGAGTTGTCGCCCTGGCTTGACGAAATCCGGGCCAAGGTGGCGACGCTGCGTGTGCAGCTGAATCAACGCGACGCGCTGCGAACTGCGGGCGATGTGACCCGTCAGTCTGCCAAGGAGGATGAGATCAATTTCTTCCTCAAGCAGATTCCCCCCCTGTTCATCCGCCTGAGCGAGAACGCAAACCGTCTGTTGTACGAAAGCCAGAACCGCCAAAGCGAGCTTGAGGCTGAGCTAGCGATGGAGAAGAGCCATTTAGAGCGTACCAAGCTGGTGCTGATTTTTCTCGTGGTGTTTGGCATCCTGGTCCCGGGTGTGCTCGTTATGCGGCAGATCACTGCCGCCAATCAAGAACTGCGTTCGGCTTGGGAAGAAATGCGTATAGCCAAGCAAGAAGCCGAACGCGCCAACCTGG
>RPRC01000009.1 GCA_003857395.1 Geobacter sp. | reverse complement strand
GAACCTCCACGCCATGGCGCGCGAGGGATTGCGCGAAGCCCTGTCGGGCGTGATCCACAAGGCTTTGCGGGAGGCACGGCCGATCCACCTCAAGGGTCTGCGGGTGGGCACCAACGGCGGCACCCAGATCGTCGATGTCAGCGTGCAGGCCCTCGATCAACCCGAGCCGCTGCGCGGGCGGGTGATCGTCGTTTTCAAGGACGTCGCCAGGCAAACCGCGCGCAGGACGCGCAAGATCAGCGGGTCGGAAAACCACGACGCCTTGACCCAGGAATTGCAGCAGGCCCGCGAGTCGCTGCAGGTCGCCCACGAAGAGACCCAGACCACGGTGGAGGAACTCAAATCCAGCAACGAGGAGTTGCAGTCGACCAATGAGGAGTTGCAGTCCACGAACGAGGAGCTGACCACTTCCAAGGAAGAGTTGCAGTCCCTCAACGAGGAATTGCAGACGGTGAACGCCGAGCTTCAGTCCCGGGTGGACGACCTGACCTGGGTGCGCAATGACATGAACAACCTGCTCAACAGCACGGAAATCGCCACCGTGTTCCTCGACAACGAGATGAAGCTGCGCCGCTTCACCACCCATGCCACCAAACTGTTCAAGCTGATTCCGGGCGATGTCGGGCGGCCCCTGTCCCATGTCGTCACCGACCTGGACTACCCGCAACTGAAAGAGGACGCGGAGCGCGTCCTGCATACCCTGGTGTTCCAGGAAAAGCAGGTCACCACCCACGACGGCCGCTGGTGCCGAGTGCGCATCATGCCCTACCGTACCCAGGACAATGTGATCGATGGCGTGGTCATCACCTTCATCGACATCACCGAAACCAAGCGCCTGGAAGCGGAGTTGAGAAAACGCGGCGCCTAGCAGCCTGTCGGAGAGGAATCGATCATGAACAGCAAACACGTGGAACCCAACCCGGGCGAAAAGCGCGGACGCGCGGAGGATCGGCCGCGACAGCGACCGGCCACCGATGCGCCCGGCGCGGCCGACACACAACGGCTGCTGCACGAGTTGCAAGTCCATCAGATCGAACTCGAAACCCAGAACGAGACGCTGCGCCAAGCCCAGGTCGAACTGGAAAGCCTGGCCAACAAACAGGCGGCGCATCTGCGCGAACTCGCCAGCGATCTGACCCGCGCCGAGCAGCGCGAACGCGACCGACTCTACGAACTGCTGCACGACGAGGTGCAGCCCCTGCTGGTGGCGACGCGCCTGTCCCTGAGCGGACTCAACCCGCGAACGGTGCAGGAAGACGGCCTGCGGGTTGCCGCCGAAGCCTGCGAGCACCTCAGCCGGATCATCCAGTTGGCGCGCAGCTTCAGCCTGCAGCTCAGCCCGCCGCTGATTCGCGAGCGCGGGCTGAACGCCGCCCTTGCCTCACTGTGCCGGTGGCTAAGGGACAACCACGCACTGGAAGTCGAACTGTCCAGCGCGCCGGATGCGGAGCCCGACGACATGGCGCTGCGGCTGCTCTGTTTCAACGCCGTGCGCGAACTGCTGTTGAATGTGGCCAAGCACGCCGGCACATCGCGCGTCTCTCTGGCCCTGCGGCGCGCCGATGCCGACACTTTGCTCATCACGGTCGCCGACCACGGCAGCGGCTTCGATCCCGCTGCCCTCACCCACGGTTCCGGCCTCGCTTCCATCGCCCGGCGTCTGGGCATGATCGGCGGCACGCTGAGCGTCGACAGCCGTCCCGGCACCGGAACCGTCGCCACCCTCTCAGTGCCGCTGCGGCCCATAACCGCGGCCGGATGGACGACAGGCAGCCCCGACAGACGCAAAGGGAAGGAGGATAGCGATGCTCAAGATACTGATCGCGGATGACCATGCCGTGGTGCGCGGCGGCTTGCGGCAGTTTCTCGCCGACGTCCCCAACTGCCGCATCGCCGGCGAAGCCAGCACCGGCATGGAGACCCTGGCGCTCATCCGGTCCGAGGATTGGGATCTGCTCCTGCTCGACATCGGGCTGCCCGACCTGAACGGCATCGAGGTGCTCAAGCGGGTCAAACAT
>RPRC01000008.1 GCA_003857395.1 Geobacter sp. | reverse complement strand
TCTATCATTTTGTTGCTCCTGTCCAGCAGTTTCTGAGGGATTGTGACTATCCGGTAATAATTATAGCCGGTTTAGTCAGAAAGTGTCAAGAAATATTTCCGGTTTCAGCAATGAAGATAGCGTTCAACTTTGACATGTGTGTTCACCCTGGCGCGCATCTTTCTTGTTGAAAATCATTGTATTTCGCGATCTTTTTTTCTTACTTCGTTATTGCAGAAACGAAATCAACCACATTGTCGAGATCAATGTGTTCGCTATGGCATCCCACTGCTGAGAATCATCATGACTCCAGGCATCCCTCCTTTCTGTACTAATGCCCAATCTTTGATTGGTGCATTAGTTATGCTCCTTTGAGTACGAAGTCCACAATGTGTGGAATCATCTTCAGGTTCGATACTCCTTTTAGTGGAACGTAAAAAGAATCAGTCCTGCCGCGCCTTAGTATGGGAACACACATCGCCGGGCGAGGTGAAAAGTCCATGCGTTTCTTCTTCTTGCCCGTTTCCTTAGACTGGTTCTCCTCGTGAATGAACTTGACGCCTTTGCGGCACAATTCATCCCATGCGCTGATTCCTTCAATACCTTCTTCCAGGATTTTCTCGAGATTCTCACCATTCCATTCTCTCGATAGAAGCTGGATAAGGTTATCTGCGCCTTCTACACTCCAATGTTTCCCCTGCTTCTTCATGCGATAGGCAATCATTACCGCCTGCAGGCGCTCCACCGGTCCCGAGCCAAAGGGAAGATACTCTGCAGGGATGTGTCCCACAAAAGCTTTTACCCCGTATATCCCATCACGATTCCTGGAGAGGTAGGTGATAAGTTTCTGTAGATGCTCAAGCTGATGAGAACTCCAGAATACCGTCGGTTTTAGTACGGAAGGCTCCTCTGCACTCACTTTCTGCCCGTATTCAAGAAGTTTTTTCTCCATGCACTTCATAGCCTCTCGATAGGCGCAGAGAAGCCCGAGTGCCTCATCAACTTTCTCAACATTAAGGAGGTCCCACACCTTCTTTTCAAGGTCTTTTTCAAATTTGCATCCCTTATGCACATAGTTCCAGAGATGCCACCAGTCCAATTGCCAGACTGCCTGCCCTCCTGGGTAGAGAGCGCAGATATCTCTGCCCATATCGCATCCGTCTGTTACGACAATGATTCTGGGGATGTGATGGAGACCACATAGTCCATCAAAGAACTTTTTTGCCTTCTTCAGAAAGGTCTTCTGATTCTCGGAAAAATCATGCAAGAAAATCTCAATATTTGTATTTTTCTTCGCAACATCCCATGCCCGTGGGATCAGGTTGAGAGGAGAATACGCAATCCCGAGAAAGTTGTCAGAGAAAGTGCGTCCCGCAGGGGATCGCAGTGATTGCCCTGCACTCAAGAGCTTGTGGACAATGAAGTTCTGGTGATAGCCTGTGGACAGACAAGCTGCCCACAGGCTACCACCAGAACTGGACAAGCCTCTTTTAACCTATAGCGTTTCGGGCTTGCCCACATTGCCCACAAGCTTCACTATGGTGATAATTTATATATATCTGGGGGAGAAGAAGAAGACAGCTCCGGCCTTCGAGAGTGGTGTTCAAGCAGCAGCGCTCCGTCCTGAGAAGATTATTGTCTGAAAAAAGACAAAGAAAAGGGAAAAAGAAAAACGGACATATCACATCAGGTGCGCCGATGTTGTCATACCTTCGCGAAGCGAGTTCATTTGGAACCTGAAGACATCGGTACTGATAATGAGCCTTTTGCCCTTTACCTCAGAGCCAGACCGTCAATGGATACTATCCTGTTTCTGTCATGGGTCAGATATAACCGACATTGCTATGGTTAAGCCAATTTAAAGTTGTTGTCGGATGATTACACAGGATCTGGCCAGAGAGAAAAACTTTCACTCTCCAGGAATCCAATTGCAATAAGGATTGCTCAAAACCATAATCCTATAACCATGGGGTTATTCATCAATTTAAAATGCTTAAAACCTTCACTGCTAAGACGTTAAATCTGGCCATGATTTGATTTAACCCTGTCAAATATGCTATACTAAAGATGCAGAGGAAGCAGGGGCTATTCGTTCAAGCTTCCTGGCAT
>RPRC01000007.1 GCA_003857395.1 Geobacter sp. | reverse complement strand
GTCATGCACCAGAATAACATCGACATCACCATTCTCGCCCAGCTTGAGGGCCTTGCCGGTTCCCACAGCGATGACATCGACCCGCGTGTCGAACCTCCTTTCAAAGGGAGGAAGCAGGACCTCAAGAAGACCAGTATTCTCGGTCGATGTGGTGGTGGCCAGCTTCAATCTCTCCTGACCATAGCCCTCGTGGGCAGATCCGAGGACAACCATGGCCAGGATGGCACAGCCGGAGATGATGGATCTGACGGAGAACATTCTACTGCAGGAATCCCGTATCGAAAATAAACTGTGCATTCAGATAGACGATGTCATCGTCAAAGTCGGGTTCATATGCATTTTCAGTCTGCTTTGTGATGTAGTTCAACTGCATCCGGAAATATCTCTGAGGTTGATAGTTGACGCCTGCCGTCCAGTTCTTCTGGGTGTTCTCATTGCCATCGCTGGCGAACTCCGAAGTGAACGAGTCAAAGCGGAATCCGAGTTCGATCCTGTCGGCCAGAACGTTCTGAAGCACCCAGAGGCCCCATCCCTGATAGTCGTATCGATAGCGCTGGGCTTCGATGAAGTCATCCATGCTTCCGTCGCCGTAAAAGGCGTAGATCTTCTGTTTCCAGGGGAGCTGTGCGGAACAATCGACGGTCCATGCCTGGCGGTCCAGGTCGTATACCGGTCCCCGGTTACTCAGGGCCATGTCATCGTGCTTGTTCAGACTTCCGTGGGCCCCCAGAGTGAGCCAGGGAGGCAGCATGGCTTCCAGCCTCATCCCATAGTAGAAATGGCCGAAACCGTTGGTGTAGACGAATTCATCGCTTTCTCCGCCACTGATGTACTTGTTGCTTCCAATGCCGTTGCCGACCATGAGGAAGTAGCTGAAGCGATCTTCTCCCCGACACCGAATAGTTCCCTTGCAGGCGATTCCCAAGTCGCGGTCGTACGACTTGGAGGCCATGAGCGAGGAGATGAAAGGCGTTCGGGAGAGCGAGTAATCGCTGACCTGCCGCCCGAAGGTCGTCCTTGAAATGAAATCAAGCCGGTGATCCTCGGTGAGCACTTCTCCGGTCGAGGGAATTTTCATCTGGCCGATGAAGATGTTCAGTGCGGGGGCGGCATGATAGGCTCCCCAGAAGTCGATAATGTCGGTACGCTCCTCCAGGCGAATCCGGATCAATGCCTCGATCTTCTGGTCGGGCGAGAGGAGCGAGAAGGCCAGCCGGCCCTGCCTGAAATTGAATCCCGAAGCCTCGCTGGCGGCGACATCATCGCTCCCCTGTTGCCTGAGGTTATTCTCGACCTGTTCATGCACGGTCCACCAGAAGCTCGTGTTGGCTTCGAGGCGGATGTGCGGAGTCTCGGTGCGGGCTGGAAGAGGAAAGAGACATATGACCATGAGGATCGCACAGCCTGACATGGTTCGTGTTTTCAAAAGCATGTTCCTCCTGATGCTGTGCTCGTCCTGCAGGAATACATGCCTCGGCATTCGTCTTGGCAGTGCGAGCGACACAGTTCGGTGTTCAGGTATGCCGGGCAGGCGTTCACTCCACGTTATGGCCGTAAATCAGAATCGATCCCTCGTCGATCATGGCCCAGCCGCCGTTGATGATGTCGAACTCCTCGCACCCTTCCGGCATTGGATTGATGCGGATGATAACGGTCCCCTTGACCATGGCCCCGGCGTTGTGGTCTTTGCTGCTGCTGTAGTCCCACTCGTGCACGGTACAGCCGCTGGTATCCCAGTTCTTACCGCGGTCCGGGGTGTTCAGATCGTCATCGCCTGATCCAGGTGGAATGACATTCCTGAGCGGTCCCTCGCCCTCGATCTTGCCTGAAACGACATCCAGATAGCAGTCCTCTAGGATCAATCCTTCGCGTTTGTAGGCAATCATATGCCACTGCTCATGGCCAGTCTCCTGGCCGATCCAGTCTCCGTAGGCGAGGTTGTATGTATTGGTCGGGTATTCGACAAAGGCGCAATCGGCGCCAAGATCGTTGACGCCAAATCCTGAGTAGAAGCGATGATCGGGATACTGCCCGGTGATCTGATCGAGGGTGAAGGTCTTGGCGAAACCATCGGGGGCGAGAAGGTCAATACTGGTGGCGCCGGCGAGGTTGATGCCCTTGGCAGCCAGAAGGTCCACGATCTTCACCCCGGTGAATGTCGCATAGAAATCGTACTGTTGTTTGGTTGTGTTGGACAGGCCGAACTGGGTGTGGGCCGGCATGGCCTGGATTTCAGCCATGGTGACCTTCATGACCGCGCACAGCGGCTGGCCCGGGTTGCTCCCGGCGTTACCGGGGTAGCGCAGAGCATCGATTTCGACTGCATTGCTGTATCC
>RPRC01000006.1 GCA_003857395.1 Geobacter sp. | reverse complement strand
TTCCGCGAATTACTGATCGACTTCGGCGATAGCGGTTATGTGGCGCGCTATCGGTTGTCCGAAGACAGCGTGACTGTTCTGGCCGTGCGTCACCAAAAGGAAGCCGGGTTTTAAAGACAACGCAGCAGGCGAAACCGTTTCCGTCTAATTCCAAAACCACTGCTCGTGAGGTGGTGGCCCGGTTAACGTCCGTAACGCTATTTGCAATGCATGTAATGCGATGGCATGCTGCAGCGCATATGCAATGCAAAAGGAGCTTAAATTGAAGTCAGCAACCATCCCATCACTGCGCGTCGATCCCATGCTCCGCCAGTCGGCCGAAAGTGTCCTGCAAGAAGGTGAGAGCCTTTCAAGCTTCGTTGAGCAAGCCATTCGAACCACGATAGAACACCGGCAGGCTCAGCGTGAGTTCATTGCGCGTGGTCTGGCCTCGCGCGATAACGCACAGCGTACTGGCGTTTACATAGGTGCCGAAGTCGTCCTGAATCGGCTCGAAAAGATGCTGGATACAGCCAAATCCAGGGCCAAGACTCCCCTGTGACTTATAGGGTACGGTTTACCGAGGAGGCAGAGGCCGATTTGCTCCGGCTCTACGATTTCATCCTCACCAGAGATGATGGTGACTGGATGGTCGCTGATCGAGCACTTGATGCCATCAAGAGCGGCATTCGCATCCTTGAATTGACACCATTTTCTTGCCGAAAGGCGGGGCACGATTCGCCGTTCATACGCGAACTGGTTATTCCGTTTGGTGCAAACGGATATGTTGCACTGTTTGAAATTGACAACGCAGACACGGTTACCGTGCTGGCTCTGCGACACCAGCGTGAATGCGACTATCACTGAAATGACAGTGGTTTTTCAGAGGTACGCTGCAAGCACCGCTTTGCAACGGACGAATGGCGGTCAGTACGATTGGCGCGGGTTGATGATTTGCGTCTCACCGAGGTACGCCGCATTGCACTGACATAAACGGGGTCGGACACGAATTCGCGATCGAGAACTGGTGACGGACCACGGTTTTTCATGCTGTGCTCGGTGGGGCGAGCCTAGCAAGCGGTGGAAATCCACCTCACATATCGTGTCAGAACCCATGTAACTGCGGTGATTACTGCAGCCAAGATCAGCGATAAACCTCGCGCCGGTTGCCGATGCGTATAACGTTGATCCGTATTTGTGTGTCTCTGATCTGGCAGATGAGGCGCCATTCGCCTACGCGATATTTCCAGAATTCGCCTAACTCGCTGCCCCTCAGCGCTTGTCCGATACTTCTGGGGTCATCAATCAGGGCAAGTCGTTCACGCAGAAAACTGAGCAATCGCCGGGCGACGGGTTTGTCCAGCTTGGCGAGTTGTTTTTCGGCCGTTTCGGAAACTTCAATCTTCCAGACCAAGTCTCGTCTCCACTTCCTCCAGCGGGCTGGTTCGTTCCTCACCCGAGTCAAGGCGACGCACGACCTGTTCTGCTAGGTAGAGGTCTTCCATGTCATCCAGGTATTCCAAAATCGCTTCGCGGGCATAAAAAGTCTTGCTGCGTCCTGTGCGCTTTGCCAAGTTATCAAGTCTGGCTTCGATGTTTTCCGGTAAACGAATGGCTAACATGATGTGTTTCTCCAAATTTGCTAGACAAGTATAGCGGAAGCGAAAATTCAAGCCATTCTGGACCGTGCTGTTCGCGTCATGGAAATGTTGGAGCGGGGTAAGAGCCCGGTCCCTCTTTCGGTGTTGGCTTCGGCTAAATGGTCCAGATGTTGGCCGTGTTTACGCCAAGGCGTTGGGGGGTTACTGGCTGCATTGCGCGCGAGGCCCCATGAGCACCAATGAATTGGCGCGACATCTTTGGCGCGATTACAAGTACGTCTACAGCGATGTGGACAAGCTATTGATCCGGCACATTTTATTCCGGACTGTAGGTCGGCCTTTAGGCCGACATGTCGGGCTGAAGCCCGACCTACATTCACGGATAATTCGTACCTGATCAATAGTCGGTTGGCTGGTAGTTCGATCAGAAAGGGGGCGTTCAGCCTTATTCGTTCCTGATCAATGCAAGGTGCGCATGGCGCACCCTACCGTTTCCCGGCGGTATTACTTCTTCTGCCCGGCCAGTTTCTCGAACATCTGGCCCAGGTTGAGTTGCGCCTTGGCATAGCCTTGCTCGGCTGATTTCTGGAACCAGGCCGCGGCTTCGGCTTCGTTCTTTTCGACGCCGATGCCATCGCGGTAGAGCACGCCGAGATTGTTCTGCGCGACATGGTCGCCAGCCTCGGCGGCCTTGCGATACCACTTGGCGGCGGCGACCGGATCCTTGGCCACGCCTTTGCCCTGCTCGAAGATGACGCCGAGGTTGTTCTGCGCGGCGATGTCGTTAGCCTCCGCCGCCTTGGTCAGCAAGGCCACGGCTTCATCGGCCTTGCCGGCTTTGTGCAACAGCCAACCCAGGCGGCTTTGCGCGGCGGCGACGTTCTTGTCGGCGGCCTTGCGATACCAGTCCAGCGCTTCGGCTTCGTTCTTGTCGCTGCCCTGCCCCTGTTCGGCCATCAGGCCCAGGTT
>RPRC01000005.1 GCA_003857395.1 Geobacter sp. | reverse complement strand
CTTCGATAACCCAAACCCATTGAGAGATGGGGAGTGGAAATTAGTCTGTTCAAGAAAAAAACGATTCGACGCACGATTACCTTTAAAGGAACTTCTTATCACCATCACCTGATATCAGATTCCCCGAGGCAGGTAGGACAAAGATTTCCGTCTGGGAGGAAAGGGATAGAAAGACAAAAACGGCACTAAATTACCATGTTTTTTTGACAGTACTAGAAGTAGGGAAAGGATGTTCCGCAACGTTAGGGTTAACGTTTAACAGAAGCGAGGGCTCTTATGTTTAGGAGAATCGGGATGCTGGTGGTGGGTCTGGTTTTTGTGGTCACCCTAATTCCTTTCTCTGCCCAAGGGACAGATCAATTCTCAAAAAAGGGGGAAAGTACAGAGCCTAACTGGGCAACTAAGAAGCGAATATCAGAGACTTATGGAAAATTGCCTTTACACTTTGAGGCCAACCAGGGACAGGTGGATGAGAGGGTTCGATTTCTCTCCCGTGGGAGCGGCTATAACCTGCTTTTAACGTCCAACGAGGCAGTGCTTACGTTATCGAGAAGAGAAAACAACAAAGATAGCACAGCAGAGAGAGAAGACAGGAAGAGAGGCGGAGAAAGCCTCATTCAGACAGGGACCTTATGGATGAGATGGGAGGGAGCGAATCAAGAATCGAAGGTGGAGGGGGTGGAGGGACTTGAAGGGAAGAGTCACTACTTCATTGGGAATGATCCGGAGAAGTGGAGAAGCAACATTTCCTTATACCGGAAGGTAAGATATCGGGATCTATATCCCGGGGTAGACCTGATCTACTATGGGAATCAGAGGCAACTGGAGTATGACCTGGTGGTCATGCCTGAGGGAGATCCAAATGCGATACGGCTTGCTATTGAGGGGGCAGAGGATGTGAGGGTGAATGAAGGGGGTGACCTCGTCGTTAGAATAAGTGGTGGAGAGGTGATTCAGCATAAGCCTCTGATCTATCAGGAGACAGAGGGCAAAAGGGAGATTATCAGGGGTGGGTATGTGGTGAACTCCCTGGGAAAACAGGATGAGAAGGCGAAGGTACGGATTAGTTTTAAGATTGATCACTTCGATAGGGAAAAGCCACTGATCATTGACCCTTATCTGGTCTACTCAACCTATCTTGGAGGATGGTCAACTGACCTCGCGTATGCAATTGCCGTGGACGATTCAGGAAGTGCTTACATTACAGGGATGACGTCATCCCCGGACTTCCCTACTATAAATCCAATCCAGGGATTAAATGGCAATGCTGACGCCTTTGTAACCAAACTTGATCCTTCTGGCACCGCATTGGTCTACTCCACCTACCTCGGGGGGGCTAATAGTTTAAATGCAACCAATGATGCGGCCACAGGAATAGCTGTGGACAGTTCAGGAAGTGTCTACATTACAGGGAATACCTGCTCCACCGACTTTCCCGCTTTAAATCCAATTCAAGCGGTATATGGCGGGGGATTATCGGATGGTTTTGTGACCAAGCTTAATCCTTCCGGCTCTGCACTGGTCTACTCCACCTACCTTGGGGGAAATGGTGAAAATGACTATGGCTCTGGAATTGTCGTGGACAGTTCAGGGAATGCTTACATTACAGGGGTTACCAAGTCCACCAATTTTCCCACTTTAAATCCAATCCAGCCTTCAAATGCGGGTGATGCGGACGCCTTTGTGACCAAACTTGGTTCATCCGGGGCCTTGGTCTACTCCACGTATCTGGGAGGTAGTTACTCGGATGGAGGCTACTCGATTGCTGTGGACAGCTCGGGGGGTGCTTACGTTACAGGG
>RPRC01000004.1 GCA_003857395.1 Geobacter sp. | reverse complement strand
TGATATGAATGAGTTCGCGAAGAAAACTGGCTTGACTCCGAGCCAAATAGGGGAGAATATGCAGGTTCTTGCCAAACAGGGTTTTCTGAGAAAAGTTGGAGGGGGCTTTTCAATAACGGAAAAAGGGAAGAGAACACTTAAAGCGGCTACTTCTTTGCCAGTGAATTTGAGGTTTAACTTCTATTTTGCGGTGGGTCATCCAATGGGCGTTTCCGCGGGCACTGTAAAAGAGTTCCATGCGCTGGTCTCGAAGTTAAACATCGTCTCCATTGAATTTCATCTTGAAAGGGGCGATTTCGAAAATTGGTTCCGAACCGCAGTCGACGATGCAGCCCTCGCAGATGAACTTGCAAAAATAAAGAAGACGGATTTGAAGGGTGAAGATCTCAGGAAAGCAGTTGCTAAAGCGTTAGAGACAAAATACTCTCTTTGAGAGTCAACGCTATTTCTTTTTGCTTCTTTCTTCTTCTAGCTTTCGCCACCATTTTGGAACTTTTGCGTCCTTAATTGCGTCCCATGGGTCATAGGGTTTTACGTCTAAGACAGGAGTGCCATTGAAAGCGTCTAGCCCGCGAACAGTCAAAACATTGCCTTCTACTTTTACGAACTCAACCACCGTTAAGCCAATCGGGTTGGGTCTCAAATTAGTTCTAACAGCGAAAACGCCCATAAGCGGCAAATCGATTCTACCCCGGGGATGAACCTTGCGCATTAGTCGCTTTTCCTCTGTGATTTCATGCAGCCAATATAGCACGTACAAATGGCTATAATCGTTGATTCCATCTAAGGCTGCCTCCAGTTCGGGCAAGACAACGATCTCTGAGGTTCGCGTTCTGTCCTTCACTTCATCACCTATCGCGTCGGTTCTAACATAGCCGACTGCGTTCATCACTATGGGTTTTGTAGAAGTCATGTTTTTTCCTAGGTTTTGATGCCCCGTAAAACTATATAAGGATTCAAGAATCCTGCTCCTCTATGATAAAAGTAGGGCATAGAGGCGCCAGAGCCTGCGAACCTGAAAACACTCTCCTCAGCTTCAAGAAAGCATTAGAACTGGGCGTAGACGCCGTGGAATTGGACGTGAGGAAAACGAAGGACAACGAAATCGTAGTCATTCACGACGCCGACTTGAAGAGAACGACGAATGGTGAAGGCTTAGTTAGCGACTTAACCCTAAAGGAGATGAAGGTGTTCGTGACCGAGAAAGATCAGAGAATTCCCACTTTGGAGGAAGTTCTGGACCTCATTAGCAAGAAGGTTAAAGTTTTTGTTGAATTGAAGGAGCCCGGTTTTGAGGAGAAGGTTTTAGAGCTCGTCGAAAAGAAGGGGCTTAGGAAGAATGTTATTATTGTCTCATTTCTGGAGGATGCGCTGAAGAGAGTAAGGGAACTTGATGCGCAAATCGAAACAGGATTAATTTACGCTAAACATAAAAACCCCTTGAAAGCCGCTTTGGAGGTAAAAGCTCAGTGGCTTCTCTCATTCTATAGGTTCACTCACACAGCCGACGTGGAGAAGGCTCACGCGAAGGGCTTGAAAGTCCTCGTGTGGACTGTCAACACTTCTGAGGAGATGACTGAAATGACGAAGAAAGGCTTGGACGCTATAGCTACCGACAAACCCGACCTGTTGGTAGCAGTGGAAGCGGGCAAGAAAAATGGCGCTGAAACCTGAGGACGGTAGCTTTCGTGCAATAGACCGAGAAGAATGGCGCCAATGGCTCAGCAAAAACCATGCTTCGTCTGCAGGTGTTTGGTTGACCATCCGCAGAAAGAACACCCAAAGTGATGGATTGTTCCTTTCAGACGCCATTGACGAAGCGTTGTGTTTTGGCTGGATTGATAGCAAAGTTGTCCCTCAAGATCAGGCTTCTTACAAGTTGCTTTTTACGCCTCGAAAATCACGAAGTATTTGGTCTGCGAGAAATAGGCAGCGCGTTGAAGAATTGACTCGAGAAGGCAAAATGACGGCGGCGGGATTGGCGAAAGTTCTAGAAGCCAAACGGGACGGTTCATGGGACATGCTAAATGATGTTGAGGAATTGAAAATTCCTGAGGATTTGCGCCTTGCATTGATGGGCGATGATGTAGCGCGGAAGAATTTTGAATCACTCAGTGCCTCGGCTAAAAAGCAGGTTCT
>RPRC01000003.1 GCA_003857395.1 Geobacter sp. | reverse complement strand
AGGCACCCGCAGTAGTCCTGCCGGTACAGCCCGAAGGCCTGACTCAGCTCCATGGTCTTTCTGAATCCATCTTGCTTCTTGAAGTTGCTCTGCAGAAAAGTCACGCCATACTTCTCCCCCGCCTCAGACCCGATCCTGTTGATCGTCTCGGCATTCTTGTGCGGGCTCACGGTCAGTGTTGTGGTCAGGAAGGAACAGCCGTCCTCGCAGGCCTGCCGAGCCGCCTGCTCCAGCCTCATACGAAAACAGACGGCGCATCGCGATCCCCCCTCGGGCTCAAGCTCCATGCCTCGCGTCAGATCAAACCAGCGCTCCGCATCATACTCGCCGCAGGAAACCGCCATCCCCAGCTTCTGTCCCAGGTCAAGCGCTTCTTTCCGACGGAGCTGGTACTCTTCAGCAGGATGGATGTTGGGATTGTAAAAGAAACCGGTAACAGTGTAGGCCTGCCGCAGAAGGTCCGCAACGTGCGGCGAACATCCTGCACAGCACATATGAAGCAGGAGCCGGGGCCGGTCTGCCGATATCACCGTTGTCCATCCTTGATGCGCTCAATGATCTCTATGGCGCTTTCCACTTTCTGCGCGCTCCCGTATATCACCAGGGTGATCGCCCCCTGCGAATCCTCCAGTCCTCCCGAGGCAATGTGCACCGCATCGGCGCCGGAGAGCAGGTACACGGCATCGATCTCTGTCACGGTTTTCCCGTACATGACCGGCATGAGGCCGACTTTCTTTCCTGTCGCATAGTCGACAGTCTGGAGTCCGCACACATTCGAGGCATCCGGTACCGAAGGGATCAGCTTTTCCAGACCGACGGGAAGAACAAGATGAGAACCCCGCGCCGCCAGGATCCCCAGGGCCATGCCGATGGTCCCTCCACAGTCGTTCTGGAGCAAAATGCCGACGTTCCGATCCAGGTCTATGGCATTGGCTCCTTTAATAAACACATCATGTGCGCCAAAGGCGGTCAGAGCGTCCTTGGGATGGACATCGACCCTGACCCCATTCTGCAGAACGACCGGCGGCATGCGGTCGTCTCCAGCCGAGACCTTCAGCTCACCGCTGCCTATGTATCCGGCAACATATCGTTCCCAGGCCACCCTCTCTCCCGTGAGCTCCTCGACCACGCAGGCGCAGGTGCTGCCCCAGGAGATGATAATCGTCCCCTTCTCCCGCGCCTGCGCAACTTCCGGGAGAACTACAATCCCTTTGGCAATGAGCCGCTTCGATTCAGGCGGAGTGAGAACACATTGTGCTTTCAGCATGACGTGACTCCTTCAACGTAAATCCTAAATCCAAAACTCAGAATCCTAAACAAATCCCAATCTGCAAATCCCAAGCTCTCAAGTATCTGGATGAGCCGCGAAGGACGCGAAACATCGCGAAGAAGAATCCCTATTCCCCCCTCGGCCACTTTTCCCTTTTTCGCGACTCTTGGCGTTCTTGGCGGCTCTCTCGATACATTCTCCTCCATGCTCCTTGCACCTTGCTCCAAGCCCCATGCTCGTTCATGCCATACTTTGCATTTTTCATTTTTCATTTTTCATTTGGCACTCTGCATTTGCCGGGGCGGCTTTGACGCTGCGGCGAAGGCTTCTTCAGCCTGATAAGAGCTTCGCACCAGCGGGCCGGAGACAACCGACCTGAATCCCATTTCTGCACCAGCCCGGCGGTATGTTTCGAACTTCTCAGGAGATATGTACTCGGCGACAGGGATGCATTCTCTGGAAGGCTGGAGATATTGGCCGATGGTGAGCACATCGCATCCCGCCCGGCGCAGATCCGACATGGTCCCCATGATCTCCTCCTCCTGCTCCCCCAGGCCGATCATCAAACCGGACTTGGTGCATGTGTCCGACCCGAATCCCTTGATGGTCCGCAGAACCGCAAGAGAACGTTCGTAACTTGTCCTGGGATCCCTCACCGCCGGCGTGAGGCGAGCCACCGTCTCGACATTATGAGCAATTACCTCCGGCTTGCCCCTGGCAAGGGACTGGATGGAATGGCGGTCTCCTTGCAGATCCGGGATCAGGATCTCAACAAGCGTCTCGGGACAGATCGCCTTGATCGCTTCCACTGTATCTGCGAAATGACCGGCCCCGCCATCAGGCAGGTCATCCCTGGTCGGGGAAGTCACAACGCAGTAGCGCAGAGAGAGCGCCCGGACCGCCTGGGAGATCCGTTCCGGTTCTCCGGAATCAGGGGGTTCAGGCGGACCAGACCGGACATCGCAGAAGCGGCAGTTCCGGGTACACGTGTTT
>RPRC01000002.1 GCA_003857395.1 Geobacter sp. | reverse complement strand
TTTGAGTCTCTCCTTTCGCCGGCGCTTCGCATTTACCTGCAACGGGTTCTTCAAAGGACATAGCAATGTTGTGCTTCTTGCGGAAAGCGACCGTCATTTCAAGGATTTCCGCGCCGAACCGTTTCGTTTTCTTTGCGCCCACGCCTTTGATTCCGAGTAAAGACTGTTGAGTGACCGGCAGTTCATTCGCTATCTTCAGCAAGGTGCGCCGGGGCAAGACCATATGCCCGGGCAGATCAAGGGTTTTTGCTGTCAGGTTTCGCCAGGATTTAAGCAGGGCATGGAATTCAGGATATTTTGAAGCCGTGAATTCTTGGGCAGCTCTCGCGGGTTTTTGCTCCTTGGGTCTCTCAATGGCGGCCTTAGCCCTTGTTTCCAGATAGATGCCCGGACGAAATCCTTTTTCACATGCTATGAGACAGGTCTTTTTCACAAATACGTCCGTCCGGAACTCTTCCAGGACCTTCTGAACGGTTTTACGAATGGTCTTGTTATCGGTTTCAATCTCGTTTTTCGGCAGAGTCTGCAAAATAGCTGCCAACTTAGGAGCAAAATATAAACACGCTTTCATAATGCGCTCCTGAAGCAATGGATTATCTTCCACGTCAGGATTTTCTGAAATATAGCGAAGCACCTGTTTTATAAACTTGACGGAAACCTCGACTAATTCAGTTTTCAAGGCATGGTCTGCTTGATCTAAGGCGTCCATCAGACCTGCATCGATGCTCGACTGATATTCCCGCGTCAATTTCCGCAGATATCCCAATCGCCGCTGCAGAGAAGAAAAATCAAAAAGATCCAGAACCAATGATTTTTGATAGGCGTTTTTCATGGCCTGCAATTGCTCGTCATTGGGAGGGTTTTCCTCTATCCGGCGGGTGAAGGTCTTTATGGTGTGGTCGCTTTTCATCGCTTGCTGGCCAAGTGGCGCGCTCAGAACCAGCCCTTCGAGGCTTGTGCATCGGCTCAGGGCCACATACACCTGTCCGTGCGCAAAAGCCGCACGCGCATCGATAATTGCTTTCTCAAAAGTGAGCCCCTGACTTTTGTGAATGGTAATGGCCCAAGCCAGTTTGAGCGGGTGTTGGGTGAAGGTTCCGATGATGGTTTCCTTGATCTCCTTGGTCGCGTCATCCAAGGCATAGCGGCAGTTTTGCCATTCTGCCGCGCCTACCGCAATGGATTCGTCATCATCCGGGCATTGCACATAGACCATGTCTTCAGTCATCCTCGTAACGGTCCCGATTCTGCCGTTATAATAAAGTTTCAGAGGCGCTATATCGTTTTTTACGAACATCACCTGTGCCCCGACTTTCAGCAAGAGTTCAGGTTCCGTGGGATAGGAAATTTCCGGAAATTCGCCGTTTATCACGGCTTTGAATATCCTGGCCTTTCCTTTCAGGGAATTTAGTTTCGATACATTGATTTCCTGCGCCTGAAAGTTGTGAGTGGTCAAGGTGATGTATCCGTCTGAGTCGGAAGGTGAAAATCCGGGCACATATCTGCGGTTCAATTCTTTAAGTGTATCCGCATCCAGGTGATTGTCCCGCACCCGGTTTAAAAGACGGATAAAGGCCTGGTCCTGCTGCCGATAAATATTTTTCAGTTCAATACTTATAAACTCGGTTTGTTGAAGGGCCCGGCTGCTGAAAAAAAATACCGAATCATAAAAGGGCTTCAGGATATCCCATTCGGTTTCTTTGACCACCGGGGCCAACTGCTGCAAATCGCCGATCATGAGCAACTGCACCCCGCCGAAAGGCTTGGTGCGGTCGCGAAAGCGACGCAGCACCGTATCCACGGCATCCAGAAGATCGGCTCTGACCATACTGATTTCATCTATGACCAGCAGGTCCAGACTTCTAATGATATTGATTTTTTCGCGGCTGAAGCGCTGAAACCGCGAAGCCGATGCCCTGGCTTCATCCCCTGACCCCATGGAAGGTCGCTCTGTATCGCAAGGCAGTTGCGGCCCGAAGGGCAATTGAAAAAAAGAATGCAGGGTGACACCGCCGGCGTTGACGGCGGCTACGCCCGTCGGGGCCAGCACCACCAACCGTTTGGCCGACTCCTTTTTAAAATGGTGTAAAAAGGTTGTCTTGCCCGTCCCGGCCTTGCCGGTTAGAAAAACATTACAGCCCGAATCCCGGACAAAATCATAAGCCAACTTCATTTGCGGGTTATTGGAAAAATCCATAGTTGTTTCTTTTCTTGATGTCTATCTGAGTAAACTCAAGTATGCGACATCGTGTCGCATCCCAACGCTTTTGCAAAGGCCCGGCGGGTCGCCGCCGTCTTCGGACCGCTTCGAGGAAAAAAGCGGGAAAAAAGGGACATCCTATAGTCCTCCTGTCAAGAGGAAATTAATTACGCAACGCCCTCCAGGAAAAACAATGGGTTGAGATGGCCGGTGATCGGAGTGCATAGTCCTCCCTTGTTATTAACATCGGTTTTCGGCGAATCTCTCACTCAAACGAACCTTCCATTTGATCGTTACGACTATGCGGAATGCCAAGCCAGCGCTAGGCTTCCAATCATCCCTTATCCA
>RPRC01000001.1 GCA_003857395.1 Geobacter sp. | reverse complement strand
CTGTTGCTGTGCGATATTTTCGTTATTCGCGCGAACAAGGATTTCGTAATCCCCCGGTGGTATTGATGCTATCGCAGTCCCATTCTGCTGTATGGAAGTCGATTCTGTTTTTCCGTTTCTCTGAAGGGAAATCTCACCATTCGAAAGCCGGTCTGCATAGGAGTTGAAGATCGATAGGTTAAGAGCAAATTCTGCAGGAAACATCACCGTAAGAGTTGTTGTTTGATCTAAAGCAACATCTTGCTCGAGTCGAAATGATTTATAGCTCAGACTCAGATGATACGATGCTGGAAGAAGATTGCTGAAACCATATGTTCCTTCTTCTATGCTTTCTCCTCGAATGGTAGTCGCAGTAGTCATCTCACTACTGACAAGTGTAGGATTCACTTCAACTGCAGGAGCAAAACCCCAATTGTCTGTGACTGTCAGAGAAAGACCATACCGCTCAAGGGAAAACGATTTTTTCATAGCGATGAATCGACGTACACTGTTCAACCTGACCTGTTCTTCCTCGATTAAAAAACCTTGATAAAAGATCTTCAACTGATACGGTTTCAGAGAATAACACGGGGCAAAGAGACGTGTGTTTCCCTCCGAATCTGTTACTGCCTCTGCAATAGTCGTATTGTCGATTTCCAAGGCGCATCGGACGTTCTCCACCCCTTGTTTTTCCTGATCGGTTAGGGAAATAGCGATGGCACCCTGCAGTCGACACCTGATTCTGATAGCGGTGTCCTTGGTAAGATTCACCAGAGCAAAACCAATGTACTGACGCTCTTTGGCAAATCTCGGGTTCTCCCGAAAGATTTTCACAAGATATCCTCCAGGGTCCAGGTCTGGGAATCGAATCTTCTTAAATAATGAAAGGTTTTTCCAATCAAAAATCCCAAGAACCATCTGGAGCTTCTCCCGCAGATTTTTTCCTGTCATATTCAGTGAAATCGACCCAAGAGAAAGACGACCAACGGAGCCCGATGAACGAAAACTGTCATCCTGATACAGCTCCGCATAGATATAAGATACGTTTTTGCCTAACGCTGCGGAAAACAATGATCCTAACGGGACCGACCGAGCAAAATGAGCATAGACTGTCAATGTAAAACGTTCCTTCTGTTCTTCCCCCTCGGTGACGTTTCCCCGGAATACTGGAATATTTTTTATCACACTTTGATAGAAGGTAGATTCTTCATCGATTCTCGTATATCCACCGGTCTCAACAGTCAAAAACTCTACTTTATACTGATAGATTTTTCCTTGATCAAGTGTCGTCTGATGGTTACCGTTTTCATAGGCATTTCGTGTGAGATACAAATTTCCTGTATCCGCTTCAAGTCCTGGTAATTTGATGTTCTGCTTGGCAAATACTTTGATTTGAACACCATCCTCTGGTCCGTCGGTAATCCCTGTGGTCGAATCAAAAATGATCCCATGGACTTTGCCTGAGGTCGCATCACCGAGACAGACCCAACCCTTCGAACCCAGTTCCACGTCGTCCTGGGTCGAGAGCACCAGCTCACGTTCGATGCTCTCAGGGTTCTGAGGTACGGAATACTCTTGGACTACGTTCTCTTCAGTAAAAACATACACCGTTGGTAATATGTCTCCCACGTTCATTTTCTCTATCGATGCACTCCGGGATTTAATAGAAGTTATCCCTCCATAGACACCATCTAATATCGACGGTTCATCAATGGTGATCGATTTGAGGATCTCATGATGGGCATCAATCCATATTCTTTTCGCGTTCGTCGGACTATAATAATATGTATAAATATTATCTGATTGAATATCGCCACGAGGGCTGATGCATTCTAATCTCACCCGAATCATCAGATTTCCCTCCACCAGCACAGTTTTTGTAATCTCAGTGGACCATGATGTACCTACATAATCAGGTTCCCCTGGTACGCCATAGCGGAAATCAAAATTTCCACATTGATCTAAATTAAAGGTTTCAACTGAGGTGGAATTCGGTTTGAATTTGAGGGTGTAAAGGGCGATGGGATTGCCAAGCAGCTGGCCTCTCTGTACCACCGCATAAATGACAAATCCATCCTGCCTGATTCCGTAATAATCAAAATCTATTTTTTGACCAGGGATCGGCTCATAAAAATAATGGGTGTCCTCGACGGACACATGTTTCGGGTAATTTGCCGGCTCTGTTTCTTTTGAATCATACAGGACATAGTATTTTTCTTTTCCAGTTGCTCCTTCAGGGATTAAGAACACAAGGCTGCATGATTTGATATGCGTTTCATCAGAGGATTCAATGTCATAGATTTGTGATTCGATTTCCTGTAGTCCTGTCCCGTCGTCTACCCCAACACGGATCGAATGGATTGTCTCGTTTGTCCCCCAACAGACATTATCAAACGAGATTCGTATATCGATTGGTTGATACTTCGCGATTTCTTTGCTTGTGTCAAGAGGAACTGTGATTTCTTGTTTATAGGGTAATGTATCGATGTTCGTTTGAAGGTACTCCTCAGCGGATACCATCTGGACTCCAACAGAAGAAATGAGGAGGAGAGCGACTGCTATCTTGAGAAGTTTCCACCGAAGCGTCGATAGCATAGTGACATAATAGTATTGTTATCTATTTATATAAATATTCTTTTTAAGTAATAGGGAGGTAAAAGCACAAAATCAACGAGAAAATATCAGAAATAGACAGACAAGTACTAGGCTTTTTGTTATATAACAAAGTGGTTTAAGGAGTAATCACCGTATCTGATTTCATTAAAATCGAGACGATTTCAGTCATATCAACGATTCGACCGATAACGATTTTCTTTTCGATCTCATAAAAACCGATACAGGTTTGGCAAGCAACAAGATCCACCCCTGCCTTGGAAAGCCCAGTCAATGCATCCTGCACCGATGACTTATCGGTTAGCAAATGCACCGCTGAGTTATAAAAAATAATCGTATCAGGTTTTTTTGCAGACGCCCAGAGTTTACG
>RPRC01000621.1 GCA_003857395.1 Geobacter sp. | reverse complement strand
TGAATTCGGCGCCCTCATCCGTTATGTGCGGGAGCATGTGCCCAACATCGCACAGGCGGTTATCAGCGTGCACTGCCACAATGACCTCGGGCTGGCAGTGGCAAACTCGCTCGCGGCAGTGGCCAATGGCGCGCGGCAGGTAGAGTGCACCATCAACGGCATCGGCGAGCGCGCGGGAAACGCTGCCATGGAAGAGATCGTGATGATACTCCGGACGCGGCGGGACCTTTTCCCGTTGGACACCCGGATTGTAACGGAAAAGATTTCCGGCACGAGCAGGCTCATTACCTCCATTACCGGCGTTACCGGTGCAGCCCAACAAGGCCATTGTCGGCGCCAATGCCTTTGCCCATGAATCAGGCATACACCAGGACGGCCTGCTCAAGGAAAAGATAACCTATGAGATTATGACCCCGGCCTCTATCGGTCTGGCGAAAAGCGCGCTCGTTATCGGCAAACACTCGGGCAGCCACGCGTTTAGGCGCGGGCCGCAGAGCTCGGATATAACCTGAGCAAGGAGGAAATCAAGGTCGCATTCGAGCGTTTCAAAGACCTTGCGGACAAGAAAAAAGAGGTCTACGACGAGGACATCGAGGCGATCATCACCGAAGTGGCCTTCCGGGCGCCGGACAAATACAAGCTGCTCAACATGAACGTGATGAGCGGTACCGGCGCCATACCGGCGGCAACGGTCGAAATGGACGTTGACGGGAAAGTCATAAAGGATGTGGGCTTCGGAGACGGGCCGGTGGATGCAGCTTTTAAAACCATTGCCAAGATCACCCGGACCAAAAGCAGGCTGCTCAAATACGCGGTGAACTCCATTACCGGCGGCACCGATGCCCAGGGTGAGGTATCGGTTCGGCTCGAGGAAGACGGCTGCATCGTGGTGGGGCAGGGCTCACACACGGATATCATCATGGCCAGCGTGTTTGCCTATGTAAACGCCCTGAACCGGCTCGAACACATCAAGTGTCGCTCGGTTAAGGGGATGTACAAATAGTTCTTTTTTCCATTCTATTCGCAGACCTCAAGTTTTGAAATTCTAAGTACGAATTTCTAAATTCTAAACAAATTCCAATTTCTAAATACCAAATGTCCAAACAATACGGTTTTGAATTTGAAGCTTTGAAATTGTTTCGGATTTCGGTTTTAGTGCTTTGGGTTTACACGTTAGGTGATTTATGGGCATGACCATTGTTGAAAAGATTCTGGCACAGCACGCCAACCTTGACACGGTAACGCCGGGACAACTTATTGAAGCGCGCGTTGACCTGGTGCTGGCAAACGATATCACCGCGCCCATTGCAATACGTGAGTTCCGGCAGGCAGGGGCCAAAAAAGTGTTTGACCGGGAGAAGGTCGTTCTTGTCCCCGACCACTTCACTCCCAACAAGGACATCGCGTCAGCCGAGCAGTGCCGGATACTTCGAGAATTTGCGGCCGAGCAGAACCTGAAATACTATTTTGAAATCGGCGAGATGGGCATCGAGCACGCGCTGCTCCCGGAAAAGGGGCTC
>RPRC01000620.1 GCA_003857395.1 Geobacter sp. | reverse complement strand
GGACGTGTGTGACGCGTTCATGAATGCAATCTCAGAGTAATTCCCTGTCAACAAGCTGTGACCCAATCGAGCAGCAGCCATCAAGGGTTGCCGCCATGCACCGCGGCAAGGCTTGAAATTCCAGCCGTTGCCAGAACTCTGGCAGGCAATATGGTCAGGTGCTGCGGATGAAGCTCACGCTGTCTGCAGCGTGCGCTTGCGCTCATTTGTGTAGCGCCACCAAGGCAGCGGCGGCTCCCCCGCCATGAAACGGGTGGCGGCAATGAAGGTGTCGAGCAGACACGGGTCATGCATGACCCCGGTCTGGCCACACAGTTGCTGGAAAAGGAGGTAGGGATCCTGGCCTTTCAGGTCCGCCGGGGCGTGGATGCCAAGTTGGCGCAGGACTCCAGCAACGACCGGCCCGATGTTGGGGATAGCCTCCAACTCTGTGGCTTCCTCAACCGTCTTTGCCTTTTTCATTGCGCCAATCCCTCCAGCAAAATGCCAAGATAGCCGGCAGATCCTGAACCCGCAGCCAGCCTTACGGTGACCGGGCAAGCCCGGTCATCGCACTCCTGGCGTTAGCGGCGGTCCCCATCACCAGGACGACCCCAGTCATTGGGGCGACCCGCCGGGCCGCGTTGTTCCCGGTCGTTCTTTTCGAACATGATGTGCCGATTGGCCTCCTCCAGACGCATTTCCAGGTCACGCAGTTCGTTCGGGCCGAGACGTCCATCGGCCAGGTATTTGCGTTCCATTACGGCGATGGCCACATGCTCACGTATCAGGCTTACGGCCTCACGCATGCTCAACCTGCCGTCCTCCATACCGCCCAGGATGCGCTGAAGTTGAGCATCCTGACGGAGATCCAGCTGTGCCAGACGTTCCTTGATGGCGACCTGGTAACGCGCCTGCTGGTAGGCCGGGCCGTTCATCCAGGGATTGGTATTCGGATAACCGCCAAAATAGAGGTAGCCGTTATCGGCCTGGCTGGGAGCGGCGGCCAGCGTCAGGGAGGTCAAGCCCAGCATGGTCAGCGTCTTTACGGTGGTAGTGAATTTCATGGTGTTTCTCCTATGTTCAATTCCTGGTGCCGAACCATTCGTCACTGGACGCTTCGCACTTTACGGGCCGATTGTGTGACTGGCGTGTCGAATCTGTAGTCGATGTGTAAGCGGTTGTAACGGTTGCCAGCGCCAAATTTTGGAAGTTCGTTCCCGCTTTGCCTGTTAACTCGATGACGCCAATCGGGTTTATTTCCTTCCGGCGAGCGCGACGCGAAATTCTTCGAGTTTCGCCTCGTAGTCAGCGGCTTCCCCATAGTCCAGGAAGCGGGCATAGCGCGAATGGGTGCCGAGTATCTTGCGCGCATGCTTGATCGGACAGAAATACTGCTCGGTGCGCGCCACGATCTCGGCGACATAGCCACTCAGCCCGCTCGCGTAAGCGCAATAAGTGCAGTGGAATTTCTCGATGAAATTGAGGTATTCGAGATGCTGCCGATCCAGCACGATGTAATCGGCCCGACGCACCTTCGCTACGCGGTAA
>RPRC01000619.1 GCA_003857395.1 Geobacter sp. | reverse complement strand
TAAAAGACGGCGTCCTGATACCATAAAGGGTCGTCAGCCTCTTGAACTGCGTATCTTGGTTTCGCATGTTCCCAAACGCCCTGTTTTTTTTAATTATTTAATGCCGCGTTACCTTATACCAAGTTCTCCTGCAAATACAACCAACTATCTCACTAACTTATTGATAATAATAATCTTTTTAACCGAAAACTGAAAACCGAAAACTGAAAACGGTATCAGAGGTAATAGTCAAAATCCCGTTCGGTGCGCACCCGGCGCCGCAGCCGGAAGATATAAGCCGGGGCCACTTTCGGATCGAGCTCCACGTAGTTGCGGGGGCCGTGCCAGAGAAAACGGGCCTCGCCCAGGAGATCGTGCACCTGGTAGGGCTGGCCGGGGTCCAGGCCCAGTTCCCCTAAAGGCAGCTCCAGCCATCCCCCCTGGGTGTGATGGGGGTCAAGGTTTACCACCATCAGGATGATATTGGCCCGGTCTTCCCCCAATTTGGCGTAGCAGATAAGTTGCTCGTTATCAATGGGGTAGAAATGCAGATTCCAGTCCCGCTGCAACGCGGCATTTTCCCGCCGGATGCGGTTCACCCGGGCGATGAAGTCTTTTAAGCTGTCGGGCCGCGCAATATCCCAGTGCTTCAGCTCAAATTTTTCGGCGTTCAGGTATTCCTCACTGCCCGGTTCCCGGGGCCGGCTCTCGCAAAGTTCGAAAGGCGGTCCATAGATGCCGTAACTGGCCCCCAGGGTGGCCGCCAGGACCAGGCGGATCATGAAAGCCGGACGGCCCCCGAACTGCAAGTATTCGGTCAGGATGTCCGGGGTGTTGGGCCACAGGTTGGGCCGGAAATATTCCCGCACTTCGGTGCGGCTGAGTTCGGTGAGATATTGGGTGAGTTCCCCCTTGGTGTTGCGCCAGGCGAAGTAGTTGTAGGATTGGCTGAAACCCAGTTTGGCCAAGCGGTACATCACCTTGGGGCGGGTGAAGGCCTCGGCCAGGAAAAAGACCTCCGGATAGTCCTGTTTGATTTCGCTGATCAACCATTCCCAGAAATGAAAGGGCTTGGTGTGGGGGTTATCCATCCGAAAAATGCGTACACCCTGCTCAATCCAAAAGAGGACGACGCTTTTCAATTCCTCCCAGAGCCCTTGCCAATCCTCGGTTTCGAAGTCAAAGGGGTAAATGTCTTCATACTTTTTCGGTGGGTTTTCCGCATACTGCACGGTATTGTCCGGCCGCCAGCGGAACCAGGCAGGGTGCTCCCGGACATAAGGGTGGTCCGGCGACCCCTGGAAGGCAATGTCCAGGGCCACTTCCAGGTTAACCTCCCGGGCCCGGGCCACAAAATGCCGGAAATCCTCCAGGGTGCCCAGGCGCGGGTCCACGGCCTTATGCCCGCCCTCGGCCGCGCCGATGGCCCAGGGAGAGCCTACATCCTCGGGTTCAGCCACCGGCTGATTATTCTTGCCCTTGCGGTTGTGCGGCCGATGGGGTGGATGGGTGGCAGATAGAGAACATCGAAGCCCATACCGGCGATGTAAGGCAGACGCGCCTCACAGTCTTTGAAG
>RPRC01000618.1 GCA_003857395.1 Geobacter sp. | reverse complement strand
ATCTCGGGCTGTCACCTCAATCCCGCGGTATCGTTGGGATTGTGGATCGGCGGCCGCTTCAAGGGCCGGGAGTTGCCGGGCTACATCATCGCCCAGGTGATCGGCGGCATCGTCGGCGCCGGCATCCTCTTCCTGATCGCCAACGGTAACCCCGGGTTCACGCTGAAGAATGGGTTCGCAGCGAACGGCTATGGCGCGCATTCGCCTGGCAACTATGCGCTGGTTGCCTGCGCGATCACCGAGGTCGTCATGACCTTCATGTTCCTGATGATCATCATGGGCGCCACGGACCGCCGCGCGCCGGCGGGTATGGCGCCACTCGCCATCGGCCTGGGCCTCACGCTCATCCACCTGATCAGCATCCCGGTGACCAACACGTCCGTCAATCCGGCCCGCAGCACGGGACCGGCGGTGTTCGTCGGCGGCTGGGCGCTCAGTCAGCTTTGGCTGTTCTGGGTGGCGCCGATCGTCGGTGCGCTCTTAGCAGGCCTGGCCTACCGCTTCCTGTTTGAAGAACGGCGTGCCGCCAGCGCCTGATGAACTGTACTGGATGATTCCAGACCACATCGGCAGGCAGCCGGGATCACGCCTCGCCCCGCGTGACGTGGCGAAGCATGATCCCGGCTGCTATGAGGCGCGGAAGTATTCTTCCAGTGGATCCACCAACCAGCGCAGGACGCGGCCCGGCATGCCCCGCGTGGGATATCTCGCGAAAACTGCCAGTCCGATCTTCTTTGTCCATGAGTCTATCGGAAGGAAGCTATCGTAATGCAACCTCGCTCGCTCATTGCGATTGTCTTACTGTTGGGCGTAGTTGGTCTGTTGGGCGGCCTGGTCCGCCCGGCGGTAGCCGATCGGCCCATACAGGCTGAACGAGCGGTACGCGTGGCGACCAAACCGTTGGAGCCCTTCGTCTTCAAGCAAGACGACCGTTGGGCCGGCTTCAGTATCGATCTGTGGGAGAAGATCGCCCAGCAGCTCGGCTGGAAGTATGAATGGGTCGAGGTCAAGTCGGTGAGCGACCAGCTCGCGGCGGTGCAGAACGGCAGCACCGACGTGGCGATGGCGGGCATCAGCATCACGCCCGATCGCGAAGCGGTGGTGGATTTCTCGCATCCGTACTTCAACGCCGGGCTACAAATCATGGTCCCGGCAGGCGGCGACCATTCCCTGCCGAACATGCTGCGCGCGGTGATCACACCAGCTCTGCTCCGGCTCCTCGGCATCGGCCTGCTGGTCACCCTGGTTATGTCCCATCTGATCTGGCTGATTGAGCGAGACGCCAACCCGGAATTCCCAAGGTCCTACCTGCCAGGTGTGCTGGAGGGGCTTTGGTACACCATCGGCAGCATGGGCGGCAACTTCGTGGATGAGCAGCCGGTCACCGTAGTCCGAAAAATGGTCCAGATGGCATGGGTGGTAATCGGGATCATCTTGATCGCCCAGTTCACAGCTTCGATCACCTCGGCGCTTACCGTCCAACAACTGAGCGGCAGCATCAACGGGCCGGGCGACCTGCCTGGCAAGCGCATAGCCACCATACGCGGCAGTACGGCCGCCAAGTACCTC
>RPRC01000617.1 GCA_003857395.1 Geobacter sp. | reverse complement strand
CGTCGGCTGCAACCCGGTGCTAGACGGCGACTTTGCTCATGATTGGCTTCGCAGTCACGGTTCACTGACGAGTTCAATCGTCACTTTTACAGAGCCAGGCACATTAAGAGCTTCTATGCCACTGTCTATCTTTCCCAGGATAACAAGACCACTTGAGTATCCAAAATCTCTATAAAATATCGCCAAGTTTCCCCAGGGAGCGTAATAAGATATCTCCAACAGAAGGATCACTGCCCGAAGGCGCGCCCTCTGTAGATAATCTCTTTGGCAGATCACTGATTTTTTCGGTCCCCGCATAATCTTCTAATGTTAAGGTTAGCGGCAGCAGGGAAATGAAATCTCGGGTGGTTTTGCTGTCAATCAAAGTGGCCGTAATTACCGTATCTTCGAGTTTTAGTCTTATCTTCATACTGTCTGCCCTCTTGGGGGATGTTTCAGTCGGTGTCACGGCGGTTGGCGGTGGGCTTGTGGGCGCGGCTGGCAGCGCGGTGGGCGTCGGCGGCAGTGGTGTGTCCGTTGGGATAGCCGTTGCCGTCGGTGCGCTCGTTGGGGAAGCTGGTATGGTTGGCGCGCTTGTGTGACTGAACGCGGGAGTCACAAGGGCTACCTGCTGTTGGGGATCTGCCGTGCACGAGGCAACTAGCATTACGAGGAGACAGATGAAAGGATTCAAACCATGCCTCATTCTCTCACCTCCCACTTCGCGGCCTAATGTCGCCTGACGTCTGCCACCAACGGCGCGCGTCACTGCGAGAGTAGTCAGCCACCTCCTTTTGCCAGGCTCCCAGATCGGGTCAGGCATGGCAAAAGCCGCTGCAACCGACCCACCAGATCAGAATCCGCTCGATCTCATCCAGGCTGATCGCATCGTTGATACGGTCGTCGAACTTGGTCGTGCGCGAAGACTCATGGGCCGTGATCTGCTGGGCGTGCGCAATTGTACCACCGTTCTGCAGGTAGGTGGTGATGCCAGGTGAATTCTCTGGGCGAAATAATCGTGCGGATTGGGCCTGCCCGTTGCCATGTCTGTGGCGATCGAGGTCGCGCCTAAAGAGCCAACGGCTGGTCGTCCACCTGCGTGGACGGATGGAAAGTCCGTGTAGACGGACGCCCGGCGCCGCAGCGCCCTCCAGGTGCGATTTTGATCGCCAACCATGTTGCCGCGTCTGCAACACCCTGCAATATGAAATCGCCCTCATGAATTCTCTGGGCTTCAATCCATCGACAACCCCCCATCCACATCCAGCGTCTCCCCCACGATGTACGAGCTGGCATCGCTGGCCAGGAACACGACCGCCTGCGCCACCTCCTCGGGCGTGGACAGCCGGCCGATGGGCGCCTCCCGCAGGAAGCGCTCCAGCTCGGCCGGCGTCATCTGCTCGCCGAAGATGTCGGTGGCGACGCGGCCGGGGCACACGGCGTTGACCCGGATGCCGTAGGGGATGGCTTCCTTCGCCAGGGAACGCATAAACGCGAACAGGCCGCCCTTGGCCGCAGCATAGGCCGCGTGGTTGGCGAGCCGCGCTTGCCGGCGATGGAGCCGAGGTTGATGAT
>RPRC01000616.1 GCA_003857395.1 Geobacter sp. | reverse complement strand
GTAGTCGAGCTCACCGCCGTCGGCACCGAAGGAATAATACGATGTGAATTCCACGCCCATATCGAAGGTCGTGCGAAAAGCATTATCAAGGTAGATGCCATGAGCGCGACCCTTGTTCAGACCCATGAAGAATGGTACCGACTCATAGATGGGATCGGTATGCGACCGGTAGCCGGGGATATCGGAATTCCACATTTCCATGGACGTGCCAAGTTTGTCCAGGGGACCGGTCTTTTCCCCGAAGCCGAAATAGTGCTCGTTTTCGGGAAGGACTTTCCAGCAGCGAACCTGGTCGCCATCCCAGGCCATTCTCTTGCCGGGATCATCCCCGCTGATGAATGTCCCATCCGGCGAAAGGAAGGTGAGACAGAAAGGACGCCTCTGAATGTCAATCCGGACTTGATCCGTTCTGACAACAATAACGGTATCACCATCCATCACCTGAACGGGGACGGCCGGCCAGGCCCGTTCCAGCACGGCCCAGGAGAATCCGTCGACGATTGTCCCCTGAGGGGCCAGACGAATTCTGACCATATCCGGAGCCATGATATCGATACGGACCCTGGCTTGACCGCAGTCAAGGAGAATTGCCTGATCTTCGATTCTCTGATACGATTCGACATCACCGACGGTCTGCCAGGCGGCGAAGACAGACTGAATGGGTAGAGACATAAGAAGCACGATCAATATGAGTTGTGTTTTTCTTCTATTCATCATGTTCTGCCAGAAAGAAGGGAGGAGGTTATAGCAAGCCTCCTCCCTTCCGGTTTAAGACTCAGGGCTATGTCTCAGAACATGGGTGCACGGTCGTAGCGACAGGCACTCCTCGTTCCGGGACATGGTTACTTCATCAACACCATCTTGTTGCTCAGGACCGTATTGCCGGTCTCGAGCCGGTAGAAGTACACGCCGCTGGTCAGATAGCTGCCATCAAAGGTCACGGAGTGGTATCCGGCTTCCACCTGGCCATCCACCAGAGTCGCCACCGCCTGTCCCAGGACATTGTACACACTCAGTTTCACCCTGGCCGACATCGGCAGAGCAAACTCAATGTTCGTCTCCGGGTTGAAGGGGTTCGGATAGTTCTGGGACAGCTCATACCGGGTCGGAACACCAACCGACTTCACCATGGACATGAACCTGTCATAGTTCTCCGGCGACAGGTACGCCTCCAGCGTCTTCAGGAACTCTACCGTCTCCGGATAGATGTCCACCTTGGCGTTTCCACCGGGACAATTCGGAGTGATACCCAGAATGACGTTGACAATACCCAGAGCATCCAGGACGTTGATGGCGTCATCGCCGTTGCAGTCAGCCCGGCACTTTCCGCCGGCATCCAGAGGCACAATGCCCAGAATGTCGTTGACCACAGACAGCACATCCAGCACGTTGATGGCTGCGTCATTGTTCACATCCCCGATCGTCCCGCATCCGGCACCCTCGCACTCCTCGGTGTCGTAGTTCCACGGCGCATACTGGGGAGGAGCAATGCTGCCAAACTGCACTTCGATGGTCGAGCTGGCCTGCGAATCGTCCAGGTTCTGGATGTGGTTGTTGCCGTAACCACCCTCGTTGTCTCCACCACCAA
>RPRC01000615.1 GCA_003857395.1 Geobacter sp. | reverse complement strand
TGGCGGTCAGCGCGGGATGGGGGCCATTGGCGGCTGCAATCCCCCGCTGGTTCCCGGCCCGGCGGGGACTGGCCATGGGGATCATGTCCATCGGAATCAGTGTCGGCATTTTGGTTATTCCCTTTCTCTCCAGCCATCTCATCACGGCCTTCGGCTGGAGGCTTTCTTTTGCAATTCTGGGCCTGGTCACCGGGACCGTCATCATCGGCTCCACTTTCCTGATCAAAAAAGAACCCCCATCCGTTGAGGAATCCCGGCCAAGGGAAGAGCACCCCCCCTCATCCCCTTTGGGCCCCCCTCCCAGGGGATGGAGCCTCACGGAAGCTCTGGGGACCCGGGCCTTCTGGATGTTCTTTGCCGGCTACCTGCTCTGGTGCACGGGGTTTTACATGATCGCCGTTCATCTGGCCGTTTATGGGATCGACCTGGGATTCTCCCCGGCTGGAGCGGCGCTGGCGGTGAGCCTCATCGGAGGGGGAGCATCTTCGGCAAATTCTCGATGGGTTTGCTCTCTGACCGCATCGGCCACCGGAAAGTGATGGGCATCAACCTGATCCTCCAGGGCCTCTGTATTTTCGGTCTGATTTTTTCCCGGGGGGCCTTCCCCTTTTACCTTTTTTCCGCTCTTTTCGGCTTTGGCTACGGGGGCACGGGCCCCCAGATTCCATTGGTCGTGGCCCAATTCTTCGGGCTCCCATCGCTCGGCGCCATCCTGGGAGTCATGATTTTATCCGGCCAGATTGGGGGCGCCATCGGCCCCCTTCTCGCGGGAAAGATCTTTGACCTTACCCGCAGCTATTTTCTCGGGTTTTTAACGGGAGGAATCGCTGTCCTGGCGGCTTCCCTGCTGGTCTTTCTTCTGAACCCCCCCCCTGCTGATTCCAGAAAAAGAAAAAGGGACAGTTTCAAAATCCAATGCCCTGGGTTAAAATAAAAAAATCGATGAACCGCAGAGTCCGCCGAGGGCGCGGAGATCATGAAACATTTATAGGTACACTTTAGTGCTTTGAAAAGGCCTTGCCAGAAATCTCTCCCGTCCTCCCTTTTTCAAAGGGAGGAGAATTATTGGAGGATTCGATGCAAGCTTCCTTCCGCTTTTTCCCCCTTTGGGAAAGGGAAGCGGTGAAATAATTCAACCGGGGGAGGGAAAAGCCTCTCCCGTTGTCCGGGGGAGGGGGAAATGCGGATTTTGACCGAAAAGCCTTTGAACGCGGAAACACCCGCGGAAGCCCTCCGGTCCTGGATCACGGCCAATGCGTTTTTTTTCCACCGCAACCAGTCGGAGATGAAGTCGGCGGTTTCACTCGGCGAGTGGCGGCTGAGAATTGAGGGGGAAGTCGATGCGCCGGGGGAGTTCACATTCGACGAGATTCTTCGCCTGCCCAAAGCCATTGCCGCCGACACGCTGGAATGCGCCGGGAACGGGCGCGGCCTGTTGACAGTAAAGGCCAGCGGAAATCCCTGGACAATCGGCGGCGCCGGGAATGCGGTCTGGGGGGGAGTCTGGCTAAAGGAAGTCCTCCAGGCCGCGGGGCTGAAAGAAAGTGCCCGCCATGTGGCCTTCGAGGGCCTGGACGAGCCTCTCGGCTCCTCCAGGATAAAATTCATCC
>RPRC01000614.1 GCA_003857395.1 Geobacter sp. | reverse complement strand
GACTCTGGCGAAAATGAATGTATTGAGCATGGGACACCTCCTGAGTAGAATAGCCGAAAGGCTAACTACCTGTTCCAACAGGAGGAAATCCCATGCTCACTCGTATTGTACACAACTCGCCCAAAGTTTGCACCTTTCTCGACGATCTGGACCTGGAATTATCCAAGCCACAGCGTCAGCACATGCTCAACTTGATGGACAGCCTACTGGTCTGCGAGGATACCAAAACGCTGGCAGCCCTGCAACGACAATTCGTGACCGCGCCGGATGTATCCAACCTGGCCGATTTTCTACGCATCAGCCCCTGGCAAGTCGAGAAGGTAAGGCGAACTCTGCGTACCCAGCAAGTGAACTTTGCCATAGCGCGTGCCGAAAAGCTGGGTTTGCCCAAAGTGCTGTGCATCAATCTAGACGACTCGTTGGGCGAGAAAGACCGGGATATGCGCCATTTGGAACCGGTCGACTGGTTTCACGATCATACCGAGAGCCGCAAAAGAAAACCCGTCTTCAAGAACGCCTTTTGTTATTTGGAAGCAACCCTGCGCATTGGGTCGACCGTCGTCACCGTCGATTTGCGCCTGTATCTGCGCGCCAAAACCGTGCGACGGCTCAATCGTCAGCGCCACAGCGCACAACCATTGCCCTTTCGCTCCAAAAACCGGCTGGCACGGGCAATCCTGGAAGATCTGCGCCCCTTGCTGCCCAAGGGCTGGACGATCTATGTGCAGTTCGACAGTTGGTATGCTTCCGAGCAGTTGATCAAGTATGTTCGCCGCCAAGGATGGCATGTCACCTGCGGTCTCAAGCACAATCGCAAACTGAATGGGCAGCGCATCGACCAATTGGCTTCCGCTCAAAAGCACAAGCGGTATACCCAGGTTCACCTGACCGCTGCGCACGGGAAGCAAACGCACGATTATGTGCGCCAGACCACTGGACGTCTGGCAAACGTTCCTTACGATGTCCGCGTCTTTTTCTCCAAACGGCACCCCAGGGAGCAATCCCCGGCGTACTTCATGAGTACGGATTTGACCCTCTCGGCCCAACAGGCCTTGCAGGGGTACAGCGGTCGCTAGGCGTGCGAAGTGCTCAATTTCTATCTCAAAAACCTACTTGGGTTGGCCGATTTTCGGGTGCAAACCTACCAGGCGGTGGACAAGTATATGGTCGCGGTACTCCTGACCTGGGCTTACATCGAACAGCGTTTCGAGCAGGACCGTTCGCCTCAGATCAAGACCTACGGCGATCTCATCCGGCGACATCGGGACGAACACGCGGTCGATTGGCTCACCGGCGCGTTAGAGATGATGCAAGAGACGGGCGACATCCAACAGGTTATGCAGCGTTTCTTGCGCATGGAAGTTCACGCAGCTTAGTCCCATTTCCCGGATCGCGCACCAAAAGCTGGGCTTACGCTCAGTCTATTTCATGCCCCCCCGATGGCCTTTCCTGGCCTCTCTCTTTTTCGTTGTTATTGTTCAATTTCGCCAGAGTCCAGTTAATAAGACAAATCAATCACGACGCCCTTGGTGCACTTGAAGAAGAGAGACGCGACACTCGGAGTGTCGTGTTTGATATAGTAATCCTTCTTCGGGATGTTTCGCATTTATTCACGGTTTAT
>RPRC01000613.1 GCA_003857395.1 Geobacter sp. | reverse complement strand
AAATGGCGCTGATAGAATGCATACGAAGAGCTGATAAGGAAGATAAAGGAATCTCCTTTCCCGTGCTAATGTGTGGGTTGCAGAAAACAAACACATACAGCACAAAGAAAGGAGATCACAATGGAACAAGTATATTACGCAGGGCTGGACATTCACAAGAAAATAATCGCTTTTTGTATCAAGCAGGCAGACGGGACCATAGTGGCAGAGGGTAAAATTGATGCAAGCAGAAAGGCGTTGAAGCAGTGGGCGGAGAGCACTCCCGGGCCATGGATCGGGGCGATGGAGGCCACGATATTTACGGGCTGGGTATATGATTTTTTAAAGCCCTATGCCCGGCAGCTGCAGGTGGGAAATCCCCTGATGATGAAAGCAATAACAGCGGCAAAGAAGAAAAACGACAAGCTTGATGCCCGGACGATAGCAGATCTGGTGCGCTGCAATCTGTTGCCCTGCTGCCATATGGCATCTGAGGAAATGAGGGATTTAAGGCGGGTGCTGCGGTATCGCAACCTGCTGGTGCGGCAGGCGGTGCGGATGAAGAACAGGATGGCAACCCTGCTGATGGAGACCGGGCAGGAATACAACAAGAAAAAGCTGCACGGGGCAAAGTATTTCAGAGGGCTTTTGGAGAAGATTCAGGATGTGCCGGAATCGTTTAAAGAAATTCTTCAGATGAGCCGTGGCGCCCTTGAGCTGTTTGAGAGCTGTCAGAAGCGCTTACTGAAAGAGCTGGTGAACAATGAAGTGCTTCGGGAGCGGGTACAGAGGTTAATGAGCATTCAGGGTGTGGGAGAGGTAACAGCGCTGAGCTGGGCACTGGAGATCGGGGATGTACAGCGGTTTACCTCAATCAGAAAGGCAAGCAGTTATTGCGGGCTGTGTTCCTCACAGGTTGAGTCAGGGGGTAAGATCACACGGATGCCGCTGTCAAAGCAGCGCAACAAGCACTTGCAGAGTGTGCTTGTAGAGGCTGCCAAGCTCGCCCCGCTCTATAACCAGGAGCTTGCCGCTGTTTATAACAAGGAGCAGCAGCGCGGTAACAATCACAATCAGGCAACCATTACCGTGGCCCGCAAGCTGGTGGCTTTTTTACTGGCAGTGGATAAAAGCGGGAAGTCCTTTGTGAAAAAAGCTGAACAGCAAGCAGCATAGACCGTGTTATTACCGGCCATCATCCTGCTGGTCCGGGCAGAATTAGGGACTGTGCTATGGGGATATCCCCCTGATGCACCGTTGGCGCTGATTCCCGGTCAGCAGGTTGATCTTAACTCAATCATCGGCGATAAGCAGAGTGCTTTGATGCCTGCAAATGGATGTCTGGTCGCGCTTGGCCGTCGACCCACAACAGATAAAAATGATGGCCCGGAGAGAAGCTGTGATGCTGCAGGAATAGAAGAACCAATAGACAGGATCAGGAGCGTGTTTTTGCGTTTTTCAAGATAACGGCAAAAAAACGGCCTTCATAAATGCCCTACAGTAAACGATCTCTCCGTGGGGAGATATCCTGGGTAGGGGGAAAAAGGCACATTAGAGTAAAACGGATTATCCTGAACAACCTGTTAGATGCACGGGATTGGTGCGCCCAACTTTAAATCTTGGGAAAAATCTCCTTTTTCCCTTGACTCTTCGTATCATGGATGTCCCTA
>RPRC01000612.1 GCA_003857395.1 Geobacter sp. | reverse complement strand
TGCGTCGGGTAACAGCCACCGCCGCATTCTGGCTCCTCGCTATTCCGATCCCGAGTACTCGGGATCGGAACTTAACGCTCGGCCCCCGCTGAGGCAAGGCAGGCTCTCCATATTGCCGGGCCGTAATGGCCATAGCGCCCGCGGCAAAGACAGGGTCTGACTTTGATAATTTATCATTCCATTTAAATTTCGTCAATTTACCAGGACTCACCCATCTGAACAACTATATCATGGCACCAAAATCCTGCCCACTTGGCGGGAAATTAAAAAACTACTCCACATAACGGCTCCTGTATTTTTTTTTACCAGGACTAATTGCTTGTGTATAGGCGAGACAAAAGATCCTTCAATATCGAAAAAGAGTAATTTTGCACCATGAAAAGTCTTACAAATGATCAGATCACGGAGATTGCCGAGCAACTTGACTGCGGCATGAGGTGCTACATTAATAAAGAAACAGGTGAGATTAAAACTGTTCTGAATTTTGAGAGCTGGCAAACCGATGACAGAGAACCTTGGGAAGATGTTCTGAATGAATTAGATGAAAATTGGGATAAATATGTCGAGATAGAAAGAATGGAATCCTATGAATCATTTGAAATAATGGCGGATTTTGCTGAAAATGTGGATAGTAGAGAATTGCGGGATAGTCTTATTAATGCATTAAATAAAAAGCATCCTTTCCAAAACTTTAAGTGGATTGTGGACAATTCAGGGCTGTATCGTCAAAAATGGTTTGACTTTAAAAAACAAAGATTAATTGAGTGGGTCGAGGAAAAACTTGATGAAATAAATTCACTCGAAGAATTTAAATAAATTACAATCGATGGAATATGAAATATTGAATAATGTAAAACATGTACTAAACGACTGGAATCCGCCTGGAGAATATGCCAGTAAAATACATGACTTAAATGAATATGAAACTGAGGCAAATGACATACTCTTCTATATCGATTTTAAGACAACTTCCAAAAAAACATTAGAGGTAAAAAAAATTAATAAATTGGTTAAAGATGTACTCAAACAAGCATTTAACATTAATTTGACTAATGAAGAATGTAGAGAACCAGCAGAGAAGATATATCAAATACTATATGAAAAGAGTCTGTAATTCTTTTTGTGTAAACTTGTTTTATGATTTTTCTGCTTGTTAATATAATCCAAACCCAAAATGACACAATATGACAACTAACGAAAAAACAAATCAGGAATCCTTTAAAGTCTCTGGCGATGAGTTATTATCCAAGATCAAGGAAATTTATAAAGAAGGGAAGGCAAGAAAGGTAATCATCAAAAACGAAAAGGACGATACTATTATGGAATTTTCTTTAAAAATGGGGGCGATTGGTCTTGTGTTGGCTCCTCAGTTGGCGGCTATTGGTGCTATAGCTGCAATGGCTAAGGATTGGACAATTATCATTGAAAAAAAGGTAAAACAATAGGCTTGTCACAGTTTTTGCATTGGTTTTCTGCTACTTAGACAGCTTTGTTAAACGTGACAAATCCGGGCCGCGCGCCTGCTTTCAATAAAACATTGTATACCTTGATTTGTTACCTGCTCCCGATCAACCTTGTACCCCCGACCTGCGGTACGGGGCACGGCGCAACACGCGTAATGCTCAATACAATTTGTACCTGACCTCCTTCGCCCAGGGCCTTCGCCAAGGCTTCGGCC
>RPRC01000611.1 GCA_003857395.1 Geobacter sp. | reverse complement strand
GAAATAATTGTAAGCACAACAGATTCGGACAGGAACTGAGCGATCAAAGTTCCCCTGCGGGATCCGACAACCTTTCGTAATCCGACTTCACGTGCCCTGCCTGCCGATCTTGCTGTGGCAAGGTTCATATAGTTCATGGCTGCAATGAGGATCAGGAACAATGCTACAATACCGAAGATATAAACATAAGTTATGCTCCCTGTAGGTTCAGGTTCACCTGCATTTGTAGAATAGAGATGTATTTTGGTAATCGGCTCAAGGATATATTCAATTGTTATATGTACAGGTTCAAATATCGTTTTCATATGGGCATCGTACATTCCCTGCATTTTTGTTTCGAATGCCTTAATATCAAAATCGCGGGGAAGAAGGAGATAGGTAAATACCCCGAAATTACCCCAGTTGCCGAGCTGCTTTGGCAGGTTGTTCCTTGCCGTCACACCTTCAAACCTGAAATGAGAATTAAAAGGCACATCTGCAATAACACCGGTCACTTCAAAAGTCTCAGCACCGGCAGTGATAGTTTTACCTACCGGATCCTCTTCACCGAAATATCTTCCTGCAGCAGTTTCTGTAAGAACAATCTTTCCGGGATCTTTAACTGCCGACAGTACTTCACCTTTTAATATTTTGTAGGTAAAAATGTCAAACAGTGTTGAATCAACGTAAAAAAAATCTTCTTCAACATATTCTTTATCTTCAAATTTATACAATGCCCGGTTCATTGGGATGAATCTAACGAAGGACTGTACTTCGGGATAATCCTGAACAACCTGTGGCCCCATAGGTATTTGTGCAACATTCCATGTAAACTGGTCATCCGGTTCTGTAATTTTTGAAGAAACGCGATATATACGGTCTGCGTTCTCATGGTACCTGTCATAACTGAGTTCATCAGAGACATAAATAATAAGCAGCAGAGCGCTAAGTATACCAAGTGTCAATCCCAGAATATTTAAAAGACTGTAACCTATGTGTTTACGGATGTGTCTTAAAGCAGTTTTAAGCAGATTTTTTAACATAATTTTCTATTAAGGAATGTTGAAGGTTAAATTTATAATTAATTCATCCGATAATCTTCATGTTTTCTGAACATTAACAGTATATTAACATTGTCATTGTTATCTTTTGCAGGTTACTCCGGATTTCTGTGCATATAAAAGACGAATGATTTTTTGAAATGCAACAAAATAAATAATTAATCGTCCTTAAGAAAACCCACAAACCTGATCATGATTAAGAATTTTTTCAGAATAGCCTGCAGGAATTTATTGAAGAACAGGAGCTTTGCTTTTATCAATATTTTTGGACTGGCAATCGGGCTCGCAGCATCATTACTTATTCTTCTCTGGGTACAGGATGAATTGAGTTATGACAGATTTAATACGAATTTTGAAAACATTTACAGGGTAGAGGAGGATCAGTTCTATTCAGGTGAACGCTATCATGTGACCGTAACGCCGCAACCCAGTGGACCTGTATGGAAAGAAAAGATCCCTGAGATCCGTTATCAGACACGAATTAACCGGATGCCCCGGCTGCTTTTCCGGCAGGAAGAAAAAGTATTCTTCGAATCATCAATCGTTGCTGCCGACTCAGGCATTTTTGAAATATTTACATTACCCTTTATAACAGGTGATCCTGAAACTGCCCTTCGTCAACCGCAATCAATGGTTCTGACCGAGAAACTGGCAAAGAAATATTTCGGAAATGCCAATCCGATGGGCAGGACGCTTACTA
>RPRC01000610.1 GCA_003857395.1 Geobacter sp. | reverse complement strand
TTTCGGAGCGCGCCTGGGCGGCCTGGGCAGTGGCGACGCGATCCACACCCGTGCCATCACCCTTCGCCGCGGTAGAGATCACGAGGTTGAGCTGCGCCGAACTGGCGGACAGGTTGCGCCGGGCCGCCATACAGGCATCGTAGTTCGACAGGATCGGCGAATCCGTGGTTGCGCCAAGCGGGCGGAAACCCGGGAAGCAGACCGTGCCCTTGAATTCACTGCCTTCCCGCAAGGACTCGACCACGCAGGTCTGGATCACGCTGTTCGGCACCGTGACGTCGACAGTCTTGAAGGTGTCTTCCGTATGGAAGTAACTGGCGATGTCTGCCACAGAACTGATGATGCTGGGCGCAAGCGAAAGAACCTGCCCGAGACCGAGAAGCACGGGGCCCAGGGCAGGAACGAAAACTTCGAGGTTCGCCTCACCCTCGTTACGGGGCGGCGAGTCCTGTCCGCCGGGGATCAAGCCGCGGTTTTGGTTATATTGGTCTGTCATCTGCGCGCATAGGGACTGGACCTGCTTGCTAAGCTGGAACACCGCCATCTCATCGCCGCAGAAATCCAGCGAATCCACCAGGGCGATGCGGGGCGACGTGCTTTTGACGGCATTGCGCACGCGGCCGGCGATCTCCTTGCCGGCTGCAGCGACGGCGTGGTAAACCGCAAGTTTGGCGATATAGCCGAACTGCGCGTCATACTTAGTCTCTCCCGAGAGCGGCTTGGTCGTGCCGCCCGGGAAGAGCGCCTTCAGCTTATCCGTTTCTGCCTTCTGCTTGTCCGCCTCCACTTTAACCCGGTCCACCTGCGCCTTAAGTTTCTCCTGTTCCATCTGCTGCGTCAGCTTCAGGAGGTCGAGATTGGCCTGCAGGACGTCCTTCTGCTCGAGCAAGTGCTTCAGCAGCACACTGTCCGTCTTAGTCGAGGAGTCGTTTAGAGAGCCGTTTCCTTCCATGAAATTCCTCCTGACCCAAACCGCGAAAGTGATCGTTTGGTCTGCCGCGCTGATGTCGGCAATGCGGAGACCGGAATCCGAGCCGTCCCAGAGTTTCAGGGACGGGCTGGTCGTATCCGAAAGCGCCTCGCCTACAACCAGCGAGAAGAAATCACCACTGTCGCCCTGGTTGGCGTTTCGCTCGAGATCGAGCCGCTTGTCGGCCTGCATGAGGCCGCACTGGTAGTGCATTTCGCCCGTGCCCGCCTGGCGCTCGTTGGAACCCTCGATGTCGCAGTGGTATACCGCGAGCCCGTGCGCTGGCAAGTGCTCGTCCAGCCCCAGCTTGGCCCGATTCTCGATGATGAAGTACTCGTACTTGCGCTGTGTCTCGTAGACGTGCATCGTATCGTAGGCACCGTGCGTGGCCGTGTGGCCGCCGCGTGTGTTGAGCGAGACCCGATTGGGACACCAGCCGGCGAGCGACCGCAGGTAACCGCAGACCGGCGCCGGCGTCCGTCCACCATTCAGGTGATTTCCGGCGCTCATCAGGCAATAGCACCCTAGGCCCGCGCTGCCCTCGAAATCGCCATCGGCCTTGCCGTAGTCGTACAGGTCCGGGAAGCGGCACAGCTGGTGGCCGGCCTCGTGGCAGAAAGTGCCGATGACGAGCTCGCTGCTGTCAGCGCCCAGGGCCGTGATCTGGTACATGCCGGCTCGATAGCCGCCCGACTGCCAGCTCACGGTCGAGTTGTGCGGCCAGAGCTGTTTGTCCCAAATGGTCTCTCCGGCATACATGAGGCTAATCGCGTCG
>RPRC01000609.1 GCA_003857395.1 Geobacter sp. | reverse complement strand
CTAAGTAATTGCTTATCTCGATTTAATGCATCACACTTTGTATAAGCCGAGGGCGGAGAGTATGCTTGAGGTGTATGAGGGAAGATAATAGGTTGATTAACCTGCTAGGAATAAAATCCTGTTGGATCATTTAGTAAGTTTAAATTTTTTAACCTTATTGAAACAGCTTTCCTAGAAACATCAAATTCTTGTTTTAGTAAATTAGTTATTTTATAAAAGTTATTTAGGTTACATTGTTGCTTATCAACATAGAGTGCGCCATATCCCCTGTCTTTGAGATCTAAACGATTAATTAGCTTATAAAATTCGGTTAAAAGATTATTCTTCGGTATTAACAAACTGGATGCGAAATAGTTGGCTTGCCATTCCAATCTCTTTATATCTTTTAAATTGATCAGATCAAAACCACCCCCATCAAGATCATTTTCTGCATAGTATTCTTTGGAAAGATAATTTTTATGTTCCAAAATAATATGACCCACTTCATGTGTAATTGTATACTTTTTTCTTTGGGAATTTTCATTTCCTTTTTTTGAAATAAAGATTGTTGATTGATCCAAATTTGTTTTTCCTAAAATTTCAAATCCCAATTCGTCATACCCTAATTGGTCTTCAAAATTAAAAACAATTCCAAGGCTTGTTTCCAAATATTTGAGTAAATCCTCAAACGAAACTTTACCGGCAGTATAGCCAATATTATCTAAGATGGCTTGGCATTTATTTTCTATATCTTTTTGAGGTATAAAGGGGACGAAATATCTTTCATTATCGTTTTGTACTATTATATCATCTATACCTTCAAATTTTTCAAGTGTAGATTGTAATAAATATTCAAAAAGAAATCGTGCGGAATAGGTAAACTTATTATTATAGAAACCATAGAAATCTATTTGATTGTTTACAAAATTTTCCTCTGTCAATCCTTGTTGAATATTATATTCAGCATTTTCATGTTCTTTGTATGTTACAATTCCAGTCGCAGCACGTTTTAAAATCCATTTAAACTTGCTGCCATCAATTAATCTTGCTAGTCCGATGCCTTTTGATTTAGAAAAATTAAATGCGCCTTCTTGAAATGAGTTTGACGATACGACTATCCCCTTTATGTTGGCTCCAGATATTTGCTGTAATTTAGAAAAGAATTCTTCGACATCATCTACAGGAACTGGATGTGTATAATCTTTACATTCTAATACAATCAAAATTGAATAATCTGATTCACCTGGTAGAAATACTTCTATGGAAATATCAAAGGTTATATTTTTATCTCTATCTTTAGAGAAATAACCTTTTTTGTAATAGATTTTACATGATTCGCTTTTTACAAATAATCTATCTTTTTCTAATTCTTCCTTAAAGAGACTAAAAACTCTCTTCTCAAATTGTATTCCCTTGTTATTTATTTCCGACATTAAAATTTTATAATTAGAGTTTGATTTATCTCTTAATCCAGTCCTTCCTTGTTGACCGGTTAACATTTTTCCCCAAAGGACAGTTGCAGTTTACGGGGTAAGCAAATAAAGACAAAACAAACTTAGGCAGGGCTTGTTTTAATTTCAATTAATTATTTTCAAAATCTAAGTTTACTGGCTGAGACGGTAATTTACTTTCTTTCTTTAGATTTGTTACCGGGACGTTTTTATCAACTTCTTTCAATTCAAAACTATCAAACCATACTTTGCCGTTACCGCCTAACAGTACTCCGTAATTAATTGTCGTGCTGTTTTCGGGGATGTCCAGGACGATTTCATAC
>RPRC01000608.1 GCA_003857395.1 Geobacter sp. | reverse complement strand
CGCTGGAACCGCTCATGATGAACTGATACCCCTTGTTTTCCATGAGCCAGTGAATCTCGTCCATCAAGTGGGGTATCTTCTGGACTTCATCAATCACAACGGTCTTGGACGACTGAGCCTGGAGAATCTGCCTGAGTCGCGTCGGCCGCTGGCTCAGGGTCAAGAACAGGTCATAGTCGAGCAGATCCACAAAAAAAGCTTGCGGGAATTGCTGGCGCAACAAAATGGTTTTGCCCGTTTTTCTTGGCCCCCACAGAAAAGCGGAACGTTTCGGTGGCAGATCGATTCGTTGGATCCGACGGATCAGTCTTTCGTCTTCCATCGGGTTCTAACATGATAATTTGGACCGCAGGTCAAATGGTTCGTGATAATTTGGATCAAGATAAAATATGTCTGGCTCTAAATCGGGTCAGGATCGGAAACTATTTTCAAGGAGAACCTGCTGGAAAAAGTCTGTGTAGGTGTTGTGGAAAAGACGGTCGATTTGGTCATGGAAGCGATCGCGCAACGGGACCGGATCACGCAGCCTCTCCTGCATGCAGGCACGTCGCGGGCGAAGAAACCTTCTACCGAGAAGGGAACAGAAAATCAGATGGATTGATGGAAATTTGAGTCTCACTTACCGCCTTTCAGATACCCTGAAAAAACTTGAGACACGCCTCGAGTTCCAGGGCGTCTTGTTTGGTGGCATTTTTCTCCGCGTGTACAATGGCATTTCTTATTTTCCAGGCATTAGCCACGGAGGTGTAGGATTCGTCGGGGAGGCTCTTTTTCCCGATGATCCATTGCATCTTTTCGTAAAACGTGCGGCACTGTGCCTCAGAACCTGTGAACAGGTCTTTCATCACACGTTCCAGTTCTCTACAAAGGAGGATGGCGTTTGTATTGCAATACTTCCCCGTGATCTTGCACTCCGCTTCGATCCTGGAACCCCAGTGATCGCCGGAAAACGCGCTTTTGAACAATTTGTCGAGGCCCTCTGAATTCGTCTGATCCTTTCTTATCTGATCCACCTTCTTCTGGATTCGGGCCTCTTCGTCTCGCAGCATTTCTTCGAAGAGCGCTTCAAGCTCCAGTTTTTCCTTCTTCTCCTTGACGAGCCTTTGCTTAAGATCATCCGCCTTCAAGAAAACGCGTACAATGTCGTCCTCGCTATAACTGAGCTTATCGAGAAAGCCGACTATCTGATCCGCTTTGCCTCCGAGAAATGCATCATGAAAGTCCCGGACCTTTTCGTAGAAACGGCTGGTGACGACAGCAATGGCCAGTTCAGGGAAGCTGTCTATGACGTCATAGATTGCCAAGAGCCCCGGGGCGTCCGGGCCTTCCGATTCCAGAAGAGAGATGTCCTGAAAGAGAAAATCGCACGAGGCGGCCAATTTGGCATACATTTCCCGGACATTTTGAGCAGCATCAACTTCAGATTCAGGCATTTCTTTGGAGATCATTTTTCGGAGTTTTTTTCGATCCGTTTCGGAATCGTCGGCAATGAGCACCCTCATATCCCTTGCACCTCAAAACGCATCATGGTTGTTGTTTCGGGGGTTGACCTCCAACCCGGCCTAAAGATAGCAGATTTTAGGGTAGAGCTAAAAACCAATTTTTGTATCGAGCGCACGCCGTTTCGGGGATGCCAGACGGTTTTACCCCCCTCGGAGCTTTACGTCGGATTCGCCAAGCGCTGCATCCATTTACATGATATCGGGAACTTGACAAAACCGACTGAGTAATAAACAGTTGGGATGATTTGCGAACGGGGATCGGA
>RPRC01000607.1 GCA_003857395.1 Geobacter sp. | reverse complement strand
GAAGTTGGATTTGCAGGATTTCCGGCTGAGAGATTTCGTGGTCCTGTACATGGCGGAAGGGTACAAGCGCAGCCGCAATAACGTCAGCATCGCCAATTCCGATCCTGCCGTTGTGAAGTTGGCCTACGAGCAGATCGCCTGTCGCACCACCAACCGTGTCGACTATGGACTTCAATGCCACGTCGACAACGACGAGCAGGAATTGAGGAACTACTGGGCGGATCTGTTGGGCATCAAAGCCGAGCAGATCAAGGTTCAGAGGAAATCCAATTCTGGGGCGATGAGTGGCCGGCAATGGCGATCAATTCATGGCGTTCTCACCGTGCGCGTAGGCGATACTTATCTGCGGGCACGGTTGCAGGCATGGATGGATTTTGTTCAGGAACAGTGGGCTGGGGATGGCAGGGGGTTCGTAAAGTCCCTTGACGGGGAACCTTAAAACCTGAATAGTCTTCCCAAAACGAGGCCTCCCTTGGTATGATAGCGGTGCTACCCAGCAAACCATACCTCGGGAGGTTACGATGGATTATAGCAGCATCGCCTTGAACTTGCGGCAGGATGAGGCGGGCGTGTTGTTCGACCTGGACAGCCTGTACGGCCGGCTCCAAACGCTGCACGACGCACGTTGTGCCCGTGGGAAGGTCTATCCCCTGGCGGTGGTGTTCCTGGCCTTCGTGTTGGCCAAATTGAGTGGCGAGGACACGCCGGCCGGGATCGCCGAGTGGGCGCGGCTGCGTACCGAGTTCTTCGTCGCGGCCTTTCAGTTAGCGCATCCGCGTATGCCGCATGCCGATACCTATCGCCGCTTAGTGCGCCAGGCCATCCCCCTGGCGGCGCTGAACCGGCTGGCCCAGGACTACATTGACGCGTTGCTGCGTGAGCCCGAACCGCAGGCGGCTGGCCTCGGACGCTACATTCACATTGCCCTGGACGGCAAGAGCCTGCGCGGGACGATTCCGACGGGGAGCAGCCGCGGGGTGCATCTTCTGGCCGCCTATGTCCCCGCGCAAGGCCTGGTCTTGTTCCAGGTGGCGGTCAGCGACAAGACCAATGAGATCACGGCCGCGCCGACCGTGCTGCAGATGGTCGATTTACGCGGCAAAATCGTGACCGGCGACGCCCTGCTGGCGCAACGCAACCTCTCGCAGATCGTGATCGACGAGGGCGGCCATTACGTGTGGACGATCAAGGAGAATCAACCCTACACCTGCGCCGCCATCGCCAAACTCTTTACGCCCCAAACGCCCACTCCCGGGCATGGGGCTGTGGCGACGGATTTCCGCACGGCGCGCACGGTCGGCAAGGATCACGGGCGCATCGAGACCCGCACGCTCACCGCCAGCGCCATGCTTGCCGCGTTCCTGCGCGAGGAACTGACCTGGCCGGGCGTGCAACAGGTCTTCCGGCTGGAACGCACCGCGGTAGAGGTGGCCACCGGCCAGACGCGCCGCGAAGTGGTCTACGGCCTCACCAGCCTGTCGCCGGCGGAGGCCGGGCCCGCGGAGTTATTGCAGCTCACGCGCGACCATTGGGGTATCGAGAACGGCTTGCACTACCGTCGCGACAAGACGCTGCGGGAGGACGCGACCCGCATGAAGTCCTCCACCTTCGCGGAAGCGCTGGCGATTGTCAACAACCTGGTGATTGCGCTGGCCCTGCACGCGGGGCAAACCAATCTCGCCAGCGCTCGGCGGCAATGGGCGGCCAACCTGGACGATACTGCGGCGTTGCTCCTCACCGCGCCCAGCCGCTGACTTTGCGAGGGCCCTGCACC
>RPRC01000606.1 GCA_003857395.1 Geobacter sp. | reverse complement strand
ATTTCCATTGCGGGATCTCCAACGTCGCTGCGGCGCGAATTCCATGCCGGTTGGTGTAGTACGAAACCGCCCGGTAGGTTGACTGAAAGTCTCTCTCCAGGCGCAGGTATGAACAGCGAAACTTCAAACATTCAGGATACTGCGATTTGAAACCGAGGATGAGGCCATATCCATCATAGGAGTCTGTGCCGCCGATTACTGAATCCGCCCTCATCTCAGAATACGTGCATTCTCCTTCAACAAGAAATCCCTTGGTCAGTGGAACACGAAAATCAAGATTGATGATATCATTCTCACTGGCCGGTGGTTGCTTCCTGCGCAGGGTCTCGCCTGGCGTGCTGGGCCTGAGAATCAGGGAGGAGACCTCATCCCGACTCGTCAGAACCGTGCATCCTACATATCTGAAAGAAGAACTCGCACTATGATAACTGAGCCATTTCGCCCGGGCGCCCAAAAGATGCTGCTGATACGTGTCATAATCAGGTTCGTACCTCGGCCGGGCGTAAAAGGCAACGACATCCATGCTCTCACCGATCATGCCATTGATGCGGGCTCCCTCGAAGGTGAGCCGGGGGCTGAGTTCTTCCAGACTCTGCGAAGGAATGGCTCCGGCAATTCCTCCGCAAGGGAGACATCCACCTGCCGCTTCCCCGCCTCCTTCCGGATTGTCCTCCTGATCCCATCTCATGAGCGTGAGCGGGGTGAGAAAAATGTCGTAGGCGCCAACGGCGCAATTGAATTCCTTGCGGGCATAGTGCAGAAAAGCTCTGCCATACTCCTGGGAAAGATACTCAGGGCCTTCATCGAGGATGGTCCGGTCCACATTGGTCATCCGCAATCTGATCCCGGCCGTGAGATTCTCGGAAATCATGAGCCTGGTATCCAGACGCATATAGTGTTTGAATGTTGTCTCTTGCTCCAGAGCCTCACCATAGGCCCCGGAAGCACTGTCTCCTTCCGTGTCAATATTCATGAACCGAATTCGCCCTTCTCCGGAGATCTTGACCCTTGATATCCTTTCCTGCTGCGCCTCCAAAATCGCGTTTAAGGCTCCAACCTCATCCCGCAACACAGCGAGGCTGTCCTGAAGTGACGATGAAGCTCCACCTGTGCTGTCCTGGCCAGTCTCATGCAGCGCATCTTCAAGCCTTCTCTCCAATGCGTCGATCCGCTCCTGCAGCGATTGCATCTGAACTCGAAGCGTTTCTGTTGAATCCCCGGATGCGTGATTGGATTGCCCGCGACTCAACTCCGGGAAAAGGGAACACTCCGCCAGGCAGACGCACCCGGCAAGGATCATTCGAAACAGGTACCTACTGACAACGTTCATGAATTCGACTCCCCGTTCTACTGGCTATGTTTGAGCAGAGTGCTTCGCGTTGAATGTCTCAGGCTTTCCGATCCTTGTCACCCTTGACATCTTTCAACTTTTCCTGTGATTTACCGCCCTCGCCATTTCCGAGAATTGTGTTGACTTTCTGCAACAATATCTTCTCCACATCGGGAGGGTGATCATATCCGACGTGCCTGAGAATCCCCTTTCGATCCACGATGAATGAGCTGAAGTCATACGATTCCGTCTGAAACAGGGCGGCCACCTTGCCCTGGAAATCAGAGAGGTTGATGAAATCGATCTTCTCGCCTTTGATCATACTGCGTACTGTGGCCAGTTTTTCAGTATCGAAATTAACGCCAAGGACCTTCACCTTCCTGTCGGCGACTTTCGAGGCCAAATCGCGGCAGCCTCTCAGTGCCTTCCAACAATCCGGGCAGTTGGTGGTCCAGAAGAT
>RPRC01000605.1 GCA_003857395.1 Geobacter sp. | reverse complement strand
CCGGCCGCCAGGGCCAGGATGGTCTTGCCGGTGCCGGCTTTGCCCACCAGGGTCACCACCTGGATATCCTCATCCAGCAGCAGATCCAGGGCGAACTTCTGTTCCTTGTTCAACGCCTTGATGCCATAGACCGCCTTGCCGTCATGCTTAAGCTTTTGGAGCCGGTGGTGGGAGTACCGGGCCAGGGCCGACTTCGACGATGATTCGTCCAGTTTGAGGATACAGAACTGGTGGGAATGAAGATCGCCATGGCGGTAATCCAGATACCCCTCCCGGTAAAACCGGTCGATTTCTTCATAGGAGAGGAAGAGTTCGGTGACGCCGCTGTACAACTGGTGGTAATCTACCTTGTCACTGGTGAAATCTTCCGCGGCTAACCCCAAGACATCAGCTTTGATGCGCAGATTTAAATCTTTGGTGACCAGAATGACCGGGGTCTGCCCATGGTTCATCAGCGCATAGGCTAAGGCCAGAATCCGGTTGTCAGTGGTATTTAAATCGATACCATAGGGCTGATTGTCCGGTTGGCTGCCGTTGATTTCAATGCGAACCGACCCGCCGTTGGCAAGTCCCACTCCTTCCGCCAACCGTCCCTTCACCCTTAATTCGTCTAATTTTCTGGATACTTCTCTGGCGTTTCTGCCAACTTCATCACTTCTTCTTTTAATCCGGTCTAACTCTTCAATTACCGATAAGGGCAAAACTATGGCATTATCTTCAAAAGAAAATAACGAATCAGGGTCATGCAGTAAAACATTGGTGTCTAAGATATAGGTTTTTCTCATTGGTCTTTATCCTCTAATTATAACGTCTAAATAACGCCAAATTCAGCCGGAAATTTGTGTTTGTCTAATGAAATTGCTTGGTTAAGTTGCACGGCTTATTATCCTTCAGTATGCCACAAATACCCGGCTTTGGGAAGTGATTTCCCGGCGCGATGAGAGATGAGGCGAGACCGTTGCAACCGGCATTGATGAGAATTAACCAAATATTAACCGAACCGACATTAGCGGGTAATAATGTCCCGATATAAATACCTTGAGGGGAATAACCGGCCGGTGAGGCGGCGTCGGGATGGAACCTGAGTCCGCTGGCCCCGTGAAGGCGCCGGTCACCGGCGGCAACCTGAGGAGGCCTGAAATGTGGTATGTGCTCTGTCTTATCCTGGGTGTAGTTCTGGGAAGTTGCGCGACCCTTTGGCGGTGTGAGACCGGGTGCCGGGATTGCGGCGCCCGGGAAAACTGCGAACAGTTTCCCTGATCGTGGCGGCGGCCTCCCCGGAAAACTATCCCCCGCCAGTCTCTGCGGCGGCGAACTGATTCCCCACCCTCATTCCCTTGCCCCGATTGGGGGTCAAGGGTCGTTATCAGGAAATTTCTGCGGCAAAATCAGTAATTACCCCCATTGATCCTCCCGGTCAAAGCGATAAGCTTGGTTCAAGAGGGCGAGGTGTGAAAACCTGGCAATTTTTCCCTTAGGTATTTTGTGCCGGAGGCTGGCCGGACAGAGGAGGTCCTATGAAACGGTCGGAAAAGATATTACCGGAGAGATCCGAGAACCCGTGGGAGGGCGCAGATAACCTGGCTCCAGAAAGTCGTGGAGTAGAAGAAAGAAAAGTGACCCTCAAACTTGACGATGGGTCTCTCATTAAAGGGAAAATCAACCTGCTTTCAGAACCTGCTCGTGACTTTGACGGCTTATATGATAAACACCGTGAGGATCAGGGCACCTATTACAGGAGAATCAGTGACATTTTTACCAAAGGGAAAAATCCTTTTGTCGTGGTTTTCGATGC
>RPRC01000604.1 GCA_003857395.1 Geobacter sp. | reverse complement strand
TAAGTCCCGGAGTCTTTTTTAGGAAATATAAAAAATTAATCAATGAGTCAGGCGGGATAGGACCCTCATCAGAATCTTCGAGAACGGATTCGTATAAATACCGAAGCCTATCGGCAAGACGTTGGGCATATGATATATATTTATTATGCCTAACGGATTCTAATGATCTGTAAATTTTATCTTTGTCAGGTAGCCTTTCATCGAGTTCATCGAATGGGCTATCGACAAAAGAAATTTTTTCAGTATCCTGGGGCATTTGATAAGTGCCAGAGCTGACGTCAAATTTTAATGTGAAAGTTCTTGTATGGGTTTTACCCCAAGTTATTTGACTTCTTTCATCATCTAATAATCGGAATTCTCCAATATTGGGACATGTAGCGCTTTCAGCACAAACTTCTTTGGCAGATTGTAATCCCATTAATTCAGGATCTTCCAAATTATGTATATCTGAGGCTAACATATTATTTCCTGGTTATTAACTTATGCCAGTTCTTTGCCAGACATTCTTTTGTATACTTTCGGTTGTTAAATCAGTAAAACCGTAGACAATCCATTTATGTGCAACGCTGAACCATTCCCACACTGCACCCATATTTTTATCTTCACCAAGTCCGGTAGCTTTGTTTTGCAAAACAAACATTGGGCATTTATCAGACTTTCTGATTGCTTGCTGAAGAATTAACTCCAAGCGACCTTTATTATCCGGCAATTTAAAGATAGCTTGCGCTCCCACGTTCTCTGGTGGTGGAAGAAAACGAGCTTCAGTATGCCAGCAAAGATCACGAAAAATGTTATTCATGTCAATAGCTGTTTCCCATCCTTCTCCTTTGAGGATATGGTTGATGTATGCCAGTTCACATCCTTCTGGATTTATTGAGCCAAGTTTCTCTTCTTCAAGAAATGTTTCAAATACTGATAGATACTTCTTAAAGTCTTCAATAATTGTTTCATATCGAGGATATGTCTCATCTTCTTGCATTCTGCGCCAATTGAAATAAAATTTATTATCTTGAAGTTGAATGAGCCTGTTTTGTTCATATCTTATAAACCAAACTCTCGGTAAGTATTCTTTAAAATCTATTTGCATCGGGTTAACATCTAGTCTGGTAGCGTGTTCTACAATTGGAAATTCGTCTTTAATTTTCTGCCAAAAAAGTCCTATATGGTGACTTTTAAACTGTTTTATTTTCATGAAACTTATTCCACAAACAACCTCATTAACAGGTGGGTTATTATAGTTTGGGAAGTTTGTTGAGGCTTCATTGCTCATTGTACGTATTTCCTGGGTGGCTAGTAGGTTTAGGATTTATAACAAGAAAATTATTAAGTTATTCCTTTTTCAATATTTTAAATTTTTTTCAATAATTATCATAAAAAAATACTTTAAAACCGTGCATTGATGTGAGGCTGACGAGAAAAATAGTGTTGAATCAATATGGATATAATCAATAAATTGGATGTGTATTATAGGTTTTGAACTCATGTTTCGAATAGCATTTTATTATGAGTCTCTATCATTGAAATAATTATACGGTACCTAAGGCGGTATTTATCAATCAATTTATTTATAATAAACTAATATTATACCATATAAGATAAATTTTCAACCTCAGCGCCTTTCCGCAAGATATTATTGTCGTTGTCACCCTGATTAATCCTGGGATAGTTTATAAAGAAAAGGGAAATATCAATCAATCTCGAAACCTTTGATATGTCGGATGTATCATCGGCGCGGCAATCATCTGTGAATAGGTCTTCGGGCTGGTCGATATCTGTATCTTTTGCCAAGATCAATTTTTAGGTACTTGGCTGGAG
>RPRC01000603.1 GCA_003857395.1 Geobacter sp. | reverse complement strand
ATAGAGTTTTAGGTTCTAAACCAATTCCAAAATCTGTTGAAGAGGTCGAAGCTATTGTTAGCAAGTAAAATTCCTAATTTTCTAAATCCGGATGAAAATTAATTCTTAACTAATTAGCGCATTATTGCTTTTAGTGCCTACTGCCTAATTCTAACTACCTGCTTCCCACCGGAGTATGCTCAATTGCAAACTCACGACCTGCTTTAAGTGCATCAATGTTTAACTGCACAATCTTCTCCCCTTTCCTTCCGAATATTTTCTTAATACCTATTTCAAGACTCTCATAAGGAATATCCAAAAAAGGAGATGATGCGCCCAGCATTACAATATTTGATGAACGGGGCGATTTCACCTGTCGTGCAATTTCATCCGCATTGAGAGCAATGTGATTAGGAAGTTTTTCTATTTCTGCTAGCAGCTCTTTCATATCGGGGTAATCCGTTATGTTTACAAACGGAGTTGTGTTTGTTACAAGCCAACCATCTTCCTTCAGCCAGGGCAGATAGCGCAATGACTCCATCGGCTCAACAGATATAATTAAATCCGCCCTTCCAAGAGGAATTAGATCGCTGGCAATTTCATTTTCCGAAATTCTTAAATGAGACTGCACTGCACCGCCGCGTTGGCTCATTCCGTGAACTTCTGCCTGTTTTAAGTGAAGATGATTTTCAAGCGCTGCCATTCCAATTGTGGCAGCTATTGACAGGATTCCCTGTCCCCCGACACCTGATAAAATTATGTCTGATTTCATATCTTAACCTCCCCGGTTCTTACTTTACCCTCCTTCTTGTTCTTTGCAACTGATTGCACTATGCACTCTCTTCTTGGAATAATAACCGACACTCCTTCATACAAAAATTCTTCCCGAAAGACTTTTACCAATTCATCGTGGAATTTTGGTAATGGTGTGAGAACTTTTACGTGTTCAGTTTTAACACCAAGACCAACACATATCTCTTCCAATCTTCCTGTTGCATGAGATTCCTGTCCGCCTGTCATTGCAGTTGTTGCATTATCGGAAATGATAACTGTGACCGGAGTATTTTCATAAACGCAATCGAGAAGTGCAGTCATTCCGCTGTGAGTAAAGGTTGAATCGCCGATTACCGCAATGGAAGGTCTAACTCCCGCATCGGCGGCACCCTTTGCCATCGTGATAGATGCACCCATATCCACACACGAATTAATGGAATTCCACGGAGGCAATGCACCAAGTGTATAACATCCTATATCAGAAAAAACTTTTTGCTTACCGAATTCTCTCATCGTTTCATTTAATGCATTATAAATATCCCGGTGGCTGCATCCGGAACAAAGTTCTGGTGGGCGGTTCTTAACTATATCAGAAACTTTCATATAAGTTTTCACTTCTTTGCCAAGTGCTCTGGCTACTATGTCAGGATTTAATTCACCATCCCGGGGAACCGTTCCATTCAATCTTCCAATAATTTTCGAGTTGATATTAAGAAATCCCCTCAACTGTTCTTCAACAAAAGGATAACCATCTTCAAGCACAAGAACTTTTTCACACTCGTCAACTATTTTTTCAACTTTGACAAACGGAAGCGGATATTGATTTATCTGAAGAACAGGATGGGGACAACTTTTGGAGGGATAGTTTTCTTTCAAATAATTAAAAGCAATTCCACATGCAATTATCCCAAGTGATTTATCCCTTCCGGGAATATATGAATTATAAACTGAGTGCTCTGATTCCTGCTCAAGCAAAGATTGAACTGCTAACAATCCCTTGTATCTTTTTCTTGCATTTGACGGAAGAAGTACAAACTGTATCGGGTCTTCAGGATAAGTAAGCTTGTTTTCATTT
>RPRC01000602.1 GCA_003857395.1 Geobacter sp. | reverse complement strand
TCTGTGACGAGCCGGTGTCGGCGCTGGATGTTTCGATCCAGTCGCAGGTGCTCAACCTGCTGAACAAACTGCAGGATGAGCTCGGGCTCACTTATCTGTTTATCGCGCATAACCTCAGCGTGGTTGAGCACATCAGCGATCGGATCGGTGTGATGTACCTGGGCAAGATGGTGGAGCTGACGGAGCGCGAGGAGTTATACAAGAATCCGCTCCACCCGTACACCCAGGCGTTGCTCTCCGCCATCCCGATGCCCAATCCCCGGCTCAAGCGCGAGCGCATCGTGTTGACGGGTGATGTGCCTTCACCGCTGAACCCGCCGAGCGGCTGCCGCTTCCACCCCCGCTGCCCCATCGCTGTAGAGATCTGCAAGCAGGTTGAACCTGTGTTTGAGCAGAAGGCGGCCGATCATTGGGTGGCGTGCCATCTGGTGCCCGCGAGCGGCGTGCGGCAGTAGATCCGAGAACCTGTCCGAAAACTTCTGCCGCACGCACCCTGTGCTTGCCGAAGGGGGCGTCATTCGATATGGCCTTCGGCAGGTCAGGACTCGCGATTGGGTTTTCGGATAGGTTCATAGTTGCACTGGCGGCGGGCCTCCTTGTTCGAGGGCTCGCCGCTTCGCTATTAGTGGTTAAGCAACCATTAATGAAAAGCGACTTGACACACAATAGCCGCTGTGCTATCATCACCCTGCTCCTGGTCTAACCCCAGAATCCTGCCCGGAGGCAATGAATGACGAAATTGTTGGAGGTGAAGGGGCTGGAAACGCGCTTCTTCACCCAGGACGGCGTGGTCCACGCGGTTAACGGCATCTCTTACAGTTTGGACGAAGGGGAGACCCTGGCGATTGTGGGTGAAAGCGGCTGCGGCAAGAGCGTCGGCGTGATGTCGTTGATGCGCTTGATCCCGCAGCCGCCCGGCAAGATCACCGGCGGCGAGGTTCTATTTGGGACAGGAGATGACCGCAAGGACCTCCTGAAAATTTCGGACGAGGAGATTCGGCAAGTACGCGGCAATCGGATCGCCATGATCTTCCAGGATCCGATGACCTCTTTGAACCCAGTCCTTACCATCGGGTTTCAGATCTCCGAAGCGCTCATTCTGCATATGGGGATGGACAAGGCAGCCGCGCGCAAGCGCAGTGTCGAGCTACTGGAGCTGGTCGGCATCCCCCGCGCGGCGGATCGGCTCGACGATTACCCCCACCAGTTTTCCGGCGGCATGCGCCAGCGTGTGATGATTGCGATGGGGTTGAGCTGCAACCCGCAGCTCCTGATCGCCGATGAACCCACCACTGCGTTGGATGTGACGATCCAGGCCCAGATCACCGACCTCGTCAAACGCCTCCGGGACGAGATCGGGATGGCGATTATCTGGATTACGCACGACCTGGGCGTGGTGGCGGGTCTGGCCGATCGCATGATCGTGATGTACGCCGGGTTTATCGTCGAAGAGTCACCGGTCAAAGACCTTTACGCCAACCCGAGACACCCGTACACCATCGGCCTGCTCGGTTCTCTGCCACGCCTGGATGAAGCCCGGGCGCACCGCCTGACCTCGATCGAGGGGCTGCCGCCCGATCTGGTCGACCTCCCCAAGGGCTGCCCGTTTTATGCGCGCTGTGCCTACCGCATCGAGAAGTGTGCGACCGAGAATCCCAAACTTGAACCGGTCAGTCCCGGCCACAAAACCGCATGCTGGGTGGACGTACGCAGGGGTGTCCCCGAGACGGTCCGGGCAGGGGAGGCGCTATGAGCGACAACGGCAGCACCGCACCGAAACTGGTCGAAGTCCGCGGCCTGAAGATGTGGTTCCCGATCATGCGGGGGATCCTGCAGCGCCACGTGGCC
>RPRC01000601.1 GCA_003857395.1 Geobacter sp. | reverse complement strand
CTGATCGAGCGTTACCGTGCGGATTCTTCGCTGAAGGAGTTGGTATTGCAAGGTGAGATCGGCGGGAAGCCCTACCTCGTTTCGGCAAGCCCCAGCCACAATGCGAAGGCGTGCCTTGCCTGTCATGGCAAGCCGGACGACGCCCTGGCCACCATCAAGGCGACCTACGGGGTGTCGAGCGGTTACAACTATGGGGCTGAAGGGGAGGTGGTTGGTGTGGCCGTTGTAGGCGTTCCCGCCGGGCATATCGATCAAATCGCGCTCCAAAGGAGCCTGGCCGTTATCGCGCTGCTCACCCTTGTCTTTACCATCTTCTTCATCGCGGCAAACATCATGATGAAGCGCAGCGTCATCAATCCGTTGACCAAGATCACCGCGGTCGCCCAGGCGGTCAGCCAAGGCGACCTCAATACCAAAGTCGAGGTGGAGCGGACGGACGAAATCGGTCAACTCGCCCATGCGCTCGAACTGATGCGTCGCAGCGTGGTCACCATGATGAGGCAGTCCAAGAAGCAGTCCTAGCTTAAGGACACATGGGGCAGGGCTCCGGGCGGTTCATCGCGAGCCCTGCACCCCGACCGACTGGCTGCTCTGCAAATACCGTCCTGTCCTGCGCCCAACCCGGCTGCCCGCTGCCGGTACATGTTTCGCGGATTTCCTTGGGCGCATTGTCGCCCGTCCCCTCGAAAGCCGCATGGCCTGCGGCGGCAACTTCACACCCCTGCGCACCGGACATCTCAGTGCACCCTGTGGGGGCATCGGCTAGCGCTGGGGTTGCGCCGTGCAGGCTTTCGGAACGTACGCATTCAGGCCATTTATCCCCTCCCTGTCGCCTCGCGGCTCTGCCGGCGCTCGACCGTCGGCGGGCGAGCGACTTGCGATCGACACGGCTTCTCATTTTGTGGCACAAAGGGCCGCGGTGTTGGGGGGCCGAGACCTGGCTGGCGGCGGCCCGCGTTCGAACCTCGCCCGCGGCTGATTTCCGTTTCGGGTCTCGGTTCGGTGCCGTTTCGCAGTCGGGACACCCGGGCTCTGAACCACCGCGGACAAGGCGAAGGCGGCGGCTGGTAGGCAGCGTCGTCTACCCGCCGGTCGAGCAGTTGCGCCGTGCCCATTTCTACAGCCCGCTCAGCCCGGCTGGGGAGGATGGGCATGCGGCATCTGGAAGAGGTTCAAGGACAGTCTTCCGGCACCAGCGGGCGCGCAACCGGCAATGACCAGTGCCGGCCAGCATCCACGGCAACCTCGGCCATTCCGGGGCGGGGTGTGAAGGTTGTGCGCAGCGCGCTGCAAATCTTCCTCGCCCCGGGGCGAGGGCCGGGGCGAGGGGAACGACGTCGCACGAGCTTCCGGACTGTTTCGAGATTTCCGGCAGCGTTGGCTACTCGGACCTGAATCAGGAGATCACTGGCGAGGGTGCCCCGGACAGTTATGTGGACTGGCGCATCGGCGTCGCACAGCGACTCTTGGACCTCGACTTCGACCTGAGCTACTACGACACGAACGGCAAGGGAGAGGAACTCTACGGTGACCTTGCCGGGGCGCGGCTGGTACTGTCGGTTTCCAAGTCCTTCTAATCCCAGTCGTGGCTGTGAAAGTGCCGGTGCTCGACGGCACCGTGGCGATGGCGGTGGGTGTGGACCAGGTTGGCGGCGATAAGCCGCTCTTGGTCTCTAAGCAGCGACGCCAGATCTCCGTCGTAGAGCAGCCGGTGATCCTCGCCCAGCACCAGGGCGCGCTCGCCGAGCTCGGGGGCGAGGCTCAGGTTGTGCGTGGCGACCACCAGGGTGACCTTCAGGGCAGATAGGAAATCGACCAACCAGCCGACGCTGCGCGGGTCCAGGTGCGCCGTCGGCTCATCGAGCAGCAGCAGGTCGGGCTCGAGCACGAGCAGGGCGGCG
>RPRC01000600.1 GCA_003857395.1 Geobacter sp. | reverse complement strand
ATCGGCGGGCGCAACGTGGCCGCCGTAAACTGTGAAGATTCGCGTGCGGGGAGTGAGACAGACCCTCCTACGCTCTTGCGTCTCGCGACGCGGAGTGAGATGGAAGCAGGCGTCTCGTAGCCCTCCGATACCGCCATCCAGAGTCGGCGCTGTCGCTCCGTCGCGCGCGTCGGCCTCGGGGAGCTTGCAGGCGGGTGAGTCAGAGGCAATTGCCATTGGGACACACGCCACCGTCAGCGAGATGAGGACCTCAGCCAAGCCGGTTCGGGCCATGCTGCCTCCACGTCCGTCGAACACTGGGGATAAGCTGCAAGGCTGCGACCGCGTCGGGCCTTGTCAGCTTGATCCCTTTGTTGGACGTCCTCGTGCGCCTATGGATTTTACGCTCGTGCTGGTGTGAGCGGAACAGGTCGATTCACGCTGTGATGCGGGCACCCCTTGGGAGCGGGCGGGTGCGGTCGACTGCTCCAACAGCCGACGCACGAGCGGCGATGGTCACCCGCGACCTGGTCGGGGCGAGCGGAGCAGACTACGAGCGTGAAGCGGCCTTTCACGGGGGCACTCATGCGGCGAGCTCCGGCGCGCCGCGGCCGTAGTAGACGAAGTGAAGCTCGGAGCCACAGGTCGGGCACACCTGCGGCTTCGGGTCGATCGCGTCCGGCTGCGGCCAGCGCGGGCGCAGGACGATTCGGATCTCGGTGGAGAGCGGCAGCGCCTCGCGCAGCTTCCGTCGCAGCTCGTCGCTCACCTGGCCCGCGTAGACGCCATAGCCCCGCACCATGTGGAAGCCCTTCGGCGGCACGTGCTGCATCAGACGACGAACGAACTCGCCGCGCGGCATCGTCCGCGTCTTGCGCCTTGCGACCCCAGCCGCGTTCGTATCGCGGTAGTCCTTGTAGCTGAACTCGACCTCCTCTTCGGACACCGACAGCAAACGCGACTCGTTCATCGGGCCACCGTTGAGGTAGCGACCGAGGTAGTTCAGAACGTGGGTGGGATCCTCGTAGCGCTCGCGCACGTCGAGGTTCCAGCGCTCGGCCTTCGCTCGATCGCACAGCCGCTCCACATCCTTCACCGTCCATCCGTCCGGCAGCCGCAGCTCGCCGCTGCGCGCCACACCCCGCAGCGCGTAGATCACCTTGCCCGAAAACAGCTGCACGAGCGGGGTCGCGGGCAGGAACCACTTCCGCCGCGACGCGACCCACTCGCCTCCGGCACTCACACCGCCGGCAGTTACCAGGCAGTGCAGGTGTACGTGAAGACCCAGCTGCTGCCCCCACGTGTGCAGAGCCGCGATCATCCCTGGCTCCGCGCCCAGGTATCTCGCATCCGCTGCCAGCTGCGTGATCGCCTCGCGTGCCGACCTGAACAGGATGCGCGCGAACAGCTTGTAGTTGCACGACCACAGTTCGTTGAACATGTGTGGCAGCGTCAGGATCACGTGGTGATGCCCGCAGCCCAGTAGCGTCAGCGTCCGACGCTCGAGCCACCGCCGCCCAAGACCCCAACCGCAGCGCGGGCAACACCGGTGTCGGCAGCCGTTGTAGAAGACGCCCACCAGGTGGCCCTGCTCGCAGCGCTCCACGTGTCCACCGAGCACCGCCGTACGACACTGCAGGATCGCCTCGTACGCCCTCACCGCCGCCGAACACACACGACGGCCAGCCAGATACCGGCCAGCGTCGACCGCCAACACGTCCGCAAGCCGCAACCCCACGGCCACGGAAACTACACCCACCTGCGGTCAGGACAGGTCCGTTCCGTGCTCCCCAGCGGGGCACGTCCAACACTGGGGATAAGCTGCAAGGCTGCGACCGCGTCGGGCCTTGTCAGCTTGATCCCTTTGTTGGACGTCCTCGTGCGCCTATGGATTTTACGCTCGTGCTGGTGTGAGCGGAACAGGTCGAT
>RPRC01000599.1 GCA_003857395.1 Geobacter sp. | reverse complement strand
CAAAAGAATATAAAATCGACCAGATAAAAAAAATAAAATTTTCCAGGCAGGTAAGAGCAAGCAACTCCCCTGCATTCAGAACAGTGAGAATAAAAATTAATTCAAAAGTGACACCTGTGTGATAAGATTTTCTGATTATGAAAACCAGGATGAATTGTTATTTCGCATTGAAGAATTAAAATCAAAAATAGATAAGAGCAGTGTTTAAGAGTATTAAAAAAATACACTTTGTTGGAATCGGCGGCATCGGGATGAGCGGCATTGCAGAGATACTATTGAACAAAGGTTTTGAAGTTTCAGGTTCAGACCTCAATCTTACTGAAGTTACAAATCGGTTAGCAGAACTCGGTGCAAAAATTTATGAAGGACACTCATCTGAAAATGTAAAGGATGTTGATGTGCTTGTATATTCTTCTGCAGTAATTCCTGATAATCCGGAAGTAAGAGCCGCGGCGGATAGAAACATCCCGATTATTAAGCGAGCTGAAATGCTTGCTGAAACTATGCGTATGCAATACGGGATTGGAATTGCGGGTACACACGGCAAAACAACTACAACTTCTATGGTTGGTTTGACTCTCACAGAAGGCGGAATTGATCCAACAATTATAGTTGGTGGAAAGTTAAGCGGACTCGGCGGAACCAATGCTCGTCTTGGAAATGGTGAATTCATAGTTGTGGAAGCAGATGAGTTTGACAGAACATTCCTAAAACTCACTCCAACCATTGCAGCTATAACTACACTTGAAAGAGAGCATCTTGATACATACAAGGATCTCGATGACATTAAAACAGCCTTCATTGAATTTGCCAACAAAGTTCCATTCTATGGATTTGTTGTTATTTGTCTCGATGAACCGGCGCTTCAGGATATTATTCCATTTATTAATAAAACAGTTTTCACTTATGGAACCACCGCGCAGGCGGATGTAAGAGCAATCGATATTGAGTTTGAAGGATTCAGCAGCAAGTACACTGTTATTTATAAAGGAAAAGAGCTTGGAAGTGTTAAGCTCAACATTCCCGGTGAGCATTATGTTAAGAACTCGCTGGTTGCAGTATCAATAGGAATGGAGCTGGGAATTGATTTCAAAATCATCAAAAAAGCATTAGAAAAATTCAAAGGTGTTTATAGAAGGTTTGAAACAAAATATAAGAATGATATTCTGGTTCTTGACGATTATGCTCATCATCCAACTGAATCTTCTGCCACGCTTGCAGGAATCAGAGCAGCATGGGATAGAAGGTTAGTGGTGGTGTTTCAACCTCATCTTTATTCAAGAACAAAAGATTTCTATCAGGATTTCGGAAGATCATTTTTGAATTCTGATATATTTATTTGTACTGATATCTATCCTGCAAGAGAAAAATCTATTGAAGGTGTGACAGGCGAAATGATAGCGAACATCACAAAAAAGTACGGACACAAGAATGTGATTTATGTTCCTGATAAAAAGGACATACCAAAAAAATTGATGGAACTAAAAAAGAAAGATGATATTATTATTACGATGGGTGCTGGTGATATCTGGAAATACGGTGAAAAATTTGTTGAACTGCTTAAGGAGGAAAAACATTGAGCGAACGTAGAAGCAAATTTTTTGGTTTGGTTGTCTTTTTAGTATTGATCATTGGATTCAGTTATTTGATGATTACCGGATCAAAAGCAAGCCATAAGGAAGTCTATAATCAGATAGATGTAACCGAAAACACATTGCTTTCGGCAAAAGAGTATTTACGTTATGCCGGTTTAAGCGATTCTACAGAATATGAAGATCTAACTTTATTAGAAGTAAAAACAAGAATTGAAAAACATCCCTACCTGAGAAAAGCGGAAGTTGAATTCGATGGTGTAAACACAATCCTGGTTGAGGTTCAAGAGAAAGAGATAAAAGCTACCCTGCTTCAAAAGAAT
>RPRC01000598.1 GCA_003857395.1 Geobacter sp. | reverse complement strand
CGATACAAATGCGGCCATGGACAGTCTCGCGACGCTTATATCTCAGAGCCCGGATGCGGAGTGGGCCGCCAATGTGGTCACCGGTGTCAATGTCCAATGGGCCTCAGGGCTGAGGGGCTGCATCATTATCAGGCCTGCAGGAGAGCAATCCGAACTGCGGTCATCGGCAAGACAGCGCCGGAACCCAGCGACAGCCGTGACCCTGGAACCCCTGGCCTTTGTCAACCCGCAGAGCGCCAGAGCGGTCTACCTGGCTCCCATGTATAGCAGGAGCAATTTTTTCAAGCAACCGGACGACGTCCTGGTCGCCAATGCCAACCCTGTCCTGATGGATTGCGGGTACGAGGCATTCCAGGTCTACAAGGACGAGGCCTGCAACCTCAGCCGCATCCGCAGCCTGTCAGACTGCGGAATACTGAGGATTTCATCTGTCGGCGCACCCTGGCCGACGATGACCGACATCAGGGATGTCTATGTTGCCAGCGGCGAGAGAGTGACCCGCCAGTCCATCATCGATAACTGGGCTTTTGTTGAGAACCAGTTTCTCGGGGTCACTAGTTTCGATGATGAGGATTTCTTCTCTTTCAGCTCGCCGTATTTTGTGTCCTTCAACGATTTCGAAGAGAAACATCCGCTTGTCTCGCTCGGTTTCAGTTGGGGGTTCATGGGGCACTGGCCGACAGATCTGGTCAACAACGCCAAGGCCGGCGCCGTGACAGGCTGGGACTGGCTCACACATCCTTTTATCGATGCCCCCTCAATCGGTAGCATGTTTCTGACAATGTGCGATACGTCGCGGACTACACCCTTCACGATCCAGCAGTGGTTCGGCGGCATTCCCACTCAGTATTACGATGAGACTTCCTACCATGATTTCAACCTGCTGTATTCAGGGTCAAATGACTTCACACTTTGGATTCCTCTGAAGATCACTTCGATATCCCCCTCCGCCGCCTTGCCAGGCGAGACAGTGAGCATTCTTGGCGCCGGTTTTGGTTCGACAAAGGACAAGATCTTTTTCGGATCTGCCTCTGCTACGGACATATCACTCTGGACCGACGGACGAATCGAGACAAAGGTCCCGGACAACCTTCCCGACGGCGAAGTCCTGGTGTTCGTGGAGGTGGGAGGCCGGAGAAGCAACAGCGTGCCGTTCACCGTGGGAATCGATCTCCTGTCGTTACTTCGTACCTGCGACTACCTCGGTTTTGAGATCCAGGCGCCGCATGTCTTCACAAGCGGAGCTCCGGATTTCGAAATCTTTGACCGCGTCTTTGTGCCCCTCGTCTGGGATGGCGCCAATTTCACGTTCGATCAGATATTTGGCTTTTCGATTACTTCCCTCTCCGGATCCGTGAGCAGCGACGGACATTTTCTGAGCATGGAGTGGACTTTCTACAACGAAGAACGATACGGCAACGAGATCGTCTCGTACCGGACAAACGAGAGCGCTTCCGTAAGAAACCTGCCATTCACCTCGTACCGTGTCATCTTCGGATCTCCATATATCGAATATCTGGTGACCGGGGCCGATGCGGCCCAGTATGTGCAGACTCTGTACTTCAATGACTACCAGTATGATTATGATGGCAACATGACTGCCTACAATCAGTACGTGTCCACCAACTGGCAGGCGCCGGGCGAGACCATAGAGCTTGAGTGCTGGTTCACCCGGTATTAGGTCTCTTCACAAAATAGGGACACTTCTCAATCCTCGGCCAAGAGAATAGGACTTGCTCCTATTCATTTACAACGTCATGAGTGACGTACATCTTTGCAGGGCTCATTTTTCTTACAACCCCCTCATTCCCACTTTGATAAGGGGGACGTGCCACCTGCATCGGCCGGGTGTATGGTCGAGTCTCCCCTATCAAGGGGAGATAACAGAGGGGTTTCGCAATAGGTTCTTTCCTGATGGTCGCAAGGTAGTCC
>RPRC01000597.1 GCA_003857395.1 Geobacter sp. | reverse complement strand
CGGCGCATCTGGTTGAACAGGTCGCCGACGCGGCGGCTCTCGGGCACGACAAGGGCCGGTTGGATCACGTTCACTTCGGCCAGTGCGCGATCGGCGATGTAGGGATCGTCCACCACGTGCGCCAGCACGTCTTTCATGCTCACGATGCCGCAAATGTGATCCAGGTCGCCTTCGTACACCGGGAAGCGCGAATGACGCGACTTGCGAAAGATCTGCAGAAGGTCGCCGACCGTGTCGGTGTTCTCGACGGCTACGATGTCGGTGCGCGGGATCATCGTCTCGCGCACGAAGCGGCTGCCGAATGTCATGGCCCGCAACACGAGCTTTTCGTCGCCGGCCGAGATCACGCCCTCGTCTTCACTTTCGCGCACGACCTGCTTCAGCTCCTCGAGCGAATGGATGCCATGCCCGCTGGTATGTCCACCAACGCCCAGCAGCTTCAGCACCAGCGCTGTGGAGTGATCCACCAGCCAGACCAACGGCGCGGCGATGCGAGCGAAGATCGTCATGGGGCGCGCCACGGCCAGAACACTTCGAACCGGGTAACGCAGGGCGATCGTCTTGGGGGTCTGTTCGCCGATCACCATCAGGACAAACGACAGCAGCAGGAATACCAGAACTGTTGCCAGGATGGTAGAAAGGGGCGCGAGGAACGGCACCTGGCCGAACAGCCGCGCCAGGATGGGTGAAAGCAGCAGGCGCAGCGGTTCTTCGGCCACCACGCCGAGCAGAATCGAGGCCATCGTGACGCCGACCTGCGACCCGGCGATCGCCCAGTCAGGATCGTTCAACATGCGCGAGACGAGTCCGGCGTTGCGATTGCCCTCCTCAGCCAGGTGCTCGATCCGTCCCCGGCGGACGGTCACGATCGCGTATTCGAAGATCACGAAAAAAGCGTTGGCGAGGATGATCACCGCGCCGGCGATGAGCGGCCAGAGAATAGAAGTGGCAGACGTTTCCATAGATGCGCTCCTTGCGGTCAACAAGCCACATTATAGCAGACCTGATGAACAGGGCGTATCGCGCACGGCCGGGCTGCTGACTTCTGCCTTGTTCCCCTGTCCCCTGACTCCTGATTCCTGTCTCCTTGTCTCTCCGTCCCCCTGATGCTATACTCGTGCAAGCTGGAATATGTGATGCCTGTTTCGCCTGTTGGGCTTTCGCGAGGGGCAGCCGATGGCTGAGACGCAGGAATACCGCTACGACGTCTTCATCTCCTATAGTCACGCCGACGAGGCTTGGGTGGAGGGAACGTTGTTGCCGCGGCTGGAAGGGGCCGGACTGCGGGTTTGCATTGACTTCCGCGACTTTCTGCCCGGCAAGGCTGCGCTGTTCAACATGCAGGATGCCGCTCGCGACAGCCGCTTCACGCTACTGGTGCTGACGCCGGACTGGGTAAAGAGCGAGTGGACCCTGTTCGAGAGTTTGCTGTCCCGCACGAAGGACCCCGCTGGATTGCAGCGTTGCACGATTCCCCTGCTCCTGCAAGCGTGTGACCTTCCCGACTTCATCGCCATGATCACCTGGGTGGATTTCACCCGCGGCGATCGTCTGGAGATCGCCTGGCGACAGCTCTTGACCGGTCTCGGAGTACCACCGGAGCCGGTCGCGGCGCCCGAACCCGAGCGGCCCGGTTGGTTCCTGCCGCATCCCTACGGCGCGCAACCCAACTTCACCGGCCGCGCCGCGGAACGGTGGATGCTGAGCGACTGGCTAGCCGAAGGGCTGACGCGTCCTGAGTCTGTCGAAGGGCCGCCCCATCCGCTCCTCGTCCTGCGTGCCCTGGGCGGCTTCGGCAAGAGTGCGCTGGCCTGGCACTGGCTGCATCACGACGTGGACGCGGCCCGCTGGCCCCGCGCCGTCTGGTGGAGCTTCTACGAGGGGGACAACCAGTTCGACAGCTTCCTGCGGAAGACGCTGGCGTATCTGCTGGAGCCG
>RPRC01000596.1 GCA_003857395.1 Geobacter sp. | reverse complement strand
AATGGTTCAAAACCAGATAAATGCTCCAGAAGCTTTGAAGTCAGAGGCAAATGCGGATGCTTTAATTAAGGCAGTTCAAGGGGGGAATGCTTTAGGTATTATAGATGCAATTAAAGCAGGCTTGAGTGTATTTGCATTAACTATGCTATCTAATATGGGGGCTGAGGAAGCTAAAAAAGAGGATCGGGCATCTGATCTAGAAAGCAAAGCCACAAGACAGCAAAGTATTTTTTCCAGGGCGGCGGAGTGGCTTATGGGTATTTCTCCAGATGTCTCTCGAGATGTAATGACTCCTCGCAACGAGGAAGAACGGGCTCTTATAGGGAAGAAGCTTGAATCCCTTTCTCCTGAGAACATAGTTGAATGGAGAGACAAGAGTATAAAAGATCTACAAGCAGCATTTGATGAGTCAACTGGGGAAAACAGGGTGCTCTTGTTGAAACAACTTGAGGCAGCGGTAGCGTCCAGGGAGGGCATAGAAGCATCTTCATTTCAAGATTTTTCTAAGAATCAGAAAGATATGCTGACTGCCATAGAACATGGCATCCCTATGTCTGGGATTGATACTGGATTATTTGTGTCACAACAACAGGAAGCGATAAGGAAGGCTGCAGCGGCTAATGTTCCAGGGCTGGGTGTGACAAAAGGACTATCCCAGATAGAATCAGACCTTAGAACAAAAAAGGAGCTTACAGGGGTTGAACGTTTTGTAAGCTCCCAAGCTAAAAGCGACATTTCTTTAATTAGTAGATATAAATCTGCACAAACAGCAGCAAATAAAGCAGAAGTAGAACATGCGCGTCTGTTAGAAGAGGTGTCTAACGCGCAAGCAATAGTAAATAAACAGACCGGCACCGAAGCAGAAAAGGTGAGCAAGGAAGCTCTTTCAGACGCACAAAAGAGGGCAGAAACTGCCGGTGAGATATCAAAGAAAGCACAAGAATATCTTTCAAAAACACAGGCGGAGGTAAATGTACGAGTATTTGTAAAGCAGGTTGTTTTTGATTCGGATAAAATACAGTTAGATTTACAAAGCCAATTAGATAAATTAAATTTAGAAGCTACTATTAAAACTGGAACGGGTTTATTTGCTGGAAAGGCCAAACCTGTAGGTTATCAACCTACCCAAGGTATACTGGATTTGGGTGGGGCAGAGCTTGCTCAGCTTTTTGGAGGATCTACTGTTTTTAACCAGGCTAATCAGTCGAGAACAATTGTTGCTGCTGGGGAATTAATAGTGGATACCCTCCAGAAAAAACTTACAGAGGCTACCAGACAGCGAGATGACTACGCTGTGGGAAGTGATGAATACGCTAATGCTGATAAGAATGTAGTGAACATGAGCAGCTCCTTAGAGTATGCTAAATCTGAAGTAGAACGTATGGCAGTCTCTTCCAATAAATTCGCCGCGGCTGCTGATAGTGCAACTAGATCTGGCACTAGGTTTGCTAAAGAGCTTAGCTATGCGGTTGAGAACGACGTAAGAAAGATGAGATATGCATTGACCGCCGGTTACTCAAAGGCAACTATTGGTACCCCAGCCAAGGGTTTCTTAGGGGAGGTTGAGCAGCAAAGAACTACAAATGAATTGTCAGCCCAAGAATATTTGTATGCTAAAGGCGGGGCTGGTGTTCGTAAGGGTATGGACTCTTTGAAAGTGATGCAGGATAATCTTGATGTTTATCGCACTAGAATGGAAGCCCCTATAGAAAGTATAGCAAGGCTGAGACAGGAAATTGACAACGAGCCCGACGAAGACCGCAAGAAAGGTCTTCAATTGGCGCTCAGCGAAGGCTGAGGCAGACCTTGCTTCTTTACAAAGACAATTCAACAGCACAGCAGATACCATGACACGTCTGAGTAGTGTGTTGACTCCCCTTATTGCTTTATCAGGAGCTATAAGGGATTTTGGTGCATCAGTACAGTCAGCTCGTGCTGCTTTGTCCTACAAAGAT
>RPRC01000595.1 GCA_003857395.1 Geobacter sp. | reverse complement strand
GTTTGGCGTAGTGATAGTACTTGCTGTAATAGCATTTTCTTATTTTAATTTGGTAAAAACTTCTGATAACAATTACCCTCAACCTGAAATTCAAAAACCAGTCAACGTATCAGTTGTGCAAGAGGATGCAACTATTGATGATTCAGTACAGGAATTTGTGATTCCGGAGAATGTTCAATTAATCGAAGAAGAAGAACAAGCCCAAACAAAGGAGCAAGTGATAAAACAAATCCTTCCTACACCACCGCCCGAATTACCCATGCCAATAGAAACTCCGGTGACTGAGTTCGCTAAGAACAATTCTGTTGAGGATGAAATTGAACAGAAAGATATAACACAAGTAAATGAACAACCCGCTCTACCACCAAAGGAAGAAACTGAAATCGAGGAGGAAACAGTTTATTTTGTAGCTGTTGAAGAAATGCCTGAACCGCTTGGTGGGCTTAAAAGTATTCAGGAGAAAATATTGTATCCTGAAATTGCAAAAAGAGCAGGAGTAGAAGGCAAAGTTTTTGTTAAAGCCTTTGTTGATGAAACCGGTAAGGTAACTAGTGCTGAAATTGTTAAAGGTATTGGTGCCGGGTGTGATGAAGCAGCAATAGATGCTGTGCTTCAAACAAAATTTAGCCCTGGAAAACAAAGGGGAAGACCTATTAAGGTTCAAGTTACAATTCCAATAGTTTTCAAGCTGTAAATTTCTAAAACTGCTCTGAAATTTTACTGGCAGTCATTTTTACTCCCCAACGGTTACTATTTGTTAGTGATTTCTTTCTCTCATCTATTTGAAGCCTGTATAAAATAAAGTGACAGTGGCACTCAAATTGCTTTTTTGAACTCATAACTTTACTTTTAATTATAGAAAAAAAACCATTTGAAGGAATAACTGATTTGTCTGAAGTCAGTCTTTAACCGATACGGAAATAATGCTGAAGATAGCAGGATATGATTCCAAAGCATTAGAACAGCTATATGATCGCTATACTCCGCTATTATATACGTTGATAAAAAAAATAATCCCGGAAAAAGAAACGGCGGAAGAGGTGCTGTCAGAAGTATTTGTCATAATATGGAGACGGATTGATCATTTTGATTTCAGTAGTAGCAACGTTTATACATGGATGGTAACATTAGCCAGAAATAAAGCAATTGATGTAAAAAACAGGACTATAGGTAAAGTGACAGAAGAATATACAGATGATTATGAAAAGGAAAAGATACTGCCCAAATTATCTCCTGAAATTGAGTCGGTTGAATTGGAAGAGGTTCTTGGGATGAAAGAAAAAATTGAAGGAGCAATGAAGAGTTTGACAGATGCACAAAGGTATGTAATAGAACTATCATACTTTGAAGGTTTAGATGAAAGTGGAATAGCAGAAAAGTTAAAGATACCATCAAGCACAGTAAAATCGAAGCTGCAGGTTGCAATTGGAAACCTGATGAAAAAAATTTCAAAAACAAATTAAAGATTATGGAAAAGAAAAAAGCAATAGACTTAATAAAGCTTGAAGTTTTAGACTGCTTAAATAATGCAGACGCCGAAACCCTCAGCTTATCAAAAGAAGTTGATTCTGATTTTCCCTGGAAAGAATTAGGAGAGTATCAGAATCTTGCTGCTTTCTTGTCTGTGGCTTTACCACTTGAATTTCCGGTAAGCGAGCTTAAAGATAAAGTTGCCTTGAAACTTTATAATATGAGAGATGAAATAAAAGCGAAGCTTGATGCCAAAAAGAAGCTGGAGGAACCACCGGTTTTAGTTGAAGAAGAAAAGGAAATTATTGATGAAGAATTCATTGTTGAAGAAATAAATGTTCCGGTTATTGAAGAAGAAATATCCCCTCTTTCTGTTTCAGGAAGAATAGAACAAAAGCGCACAGAAGAAATATCAGCAAAATCTGATCTTCGTAATAAAGTAACTTTTGATAAGGAATTAGTTGAAAAGACAGTTAAAGAATATTTTAAATCTCAT
>RPRC01000594.1 GCA_003857395.1 Geobacter sp. | reverse complement strand
TCAGAGGGGTGCGCGGTCTGCCACGATGAAGCATATGAGTACTATCGGCGGACCGTCCACTATAAAGTCCGCTACTTCGAGGTTCCCGGTCAGGAAATGGGATGTGAGGGATGTCATGGACCGGGGAGCGCCCATGCTGCGGAGAGAGGAAGTCTTGAAAAGATAATAGGGTTTGATAAGTTGACCCCTGCACAGGGTTCAGCCATCTGTTTAAAGTGTCACGCGCAGGGACCGCTTATGAACTGGAACTCCAATCTCCATGCGCTCAACGATGTGGGATGTGAAGATTGTCATAAATCGCACAAGACAACCGCGGAAAAGATGCTGTATAAGGCTGAACCGGAGCTCTGCTATGACTGTCACCAGCAGATGCGGGCACGGGCGGAATTTCCTTCCCACCATCCTATCCGGGAAGGCAAGATGAAGTGTACGGGGTGTCACAGTGCTCACGGTGCCGAACCTGACGGGCTGCTGAAGGTAAGTGTTAATGATCTTTGTTTTGACTGCCATACCGACAAGCAGGGTCCTTTCCTTTATGAGCATCAGCCGGTTGAGGAGGATTGCAGCCTCTGCCACGATGCGCACGGGACTATTGCCAACAACCTCTTGAAACAGAGTGAACCCTTTCTCTGCCTCCGATGTCACCGCGGACATAAGGGGTTTGAGGGGACAGGCTCTCATCCTACTCTCTCGACCTTTCTGACCTCCTGCACCCAGTGCCACTCCCAGGTCCACGGAAGTGATCTTCCCTCACAGCTGGGGAAGGGAGGGCTTACCCGGTAGCCTTTGCAGGGATCCTGCTTTCGGATAGGGCCGTCGAGGTGAGGTGAGCAGCAGAGCAACGAATGGACTGCGAGCTTGAGGATAACAGAGTGTATTATCATAAAGCTGTTTTTGCGCCGGTAATTATATGCATTGCTGCCTTCTTCCTGTCAGGAAGCAGCCGGGGAGAAGAGTTTTTTAAAGAAGGCGACTACTCCTTTGATGCCCGAACCGGTTATCATTACGCTACTGTCGATGGATATCGGGGCAAGGTCGGGGAATACGATGCCCTGGATTCGGGTATGGAGACCTATTTCGATCTCGAGGCACGAACCCGGAGGAACTACCTGATCTGAGGGAGCGATTAAAGATGAGAATGACCAGCACTATGTAATCGAGTTTGACACGAACAGGATATTTGAAACTGAAACCTCCTATACCCGTTTCAAGCATTACCTGGATCATGACCCGCTTGGCAACCAGGACTTCTCTTCTGATTTTGATGCGGGCAGTACCAATGCTATCATCAGGGAGGAGTTGGAAAGCGAGAATGTCTTCCGTATTCCCTTGATTCCCGCCCTCAAGCTGCGGGCAGATTTCAGGCAGTTGAATAAGCGGGGCCACCAGCAGGCAACCACCGTGACTAAATGCACCCAGTGCCATGTAACCTCGCAGGACAAACGCATCAATCAGACCACTCAGGATATCAAGCTGGGCGCGGATATGACCATCCGCTCCCTGACCTTCTCCTACACCCACACCCAGAGAAGTTTTAACCAGGGCGGGGCGTCTCCGATTGCCTACTATGGTTTTGAGTCACCCGCATTTCCCGTCAAGGGGTTCCAGGAATACGGTTCCGTCTCCGATTCAAGGACGTATACCAACCATTTTAAGGCCAGGACGGTATTACCCTTACAATCATCTTTTGCCGTTGATTATGCCATAGGAGAAAATCATAATCGGGAGACGGGATATGAACGTGATTCCCAGAGTTTTGCGCTGCGCCTGAGCACGGCCGGTTTAAGGTATATAACTCTCAATTTTAATTATCATGACTATGACCAGGATAACAATGTTCCCGATACCATGGAAAAAGGATGTTACCAGAAGCAGTGTTTCCTTCAGGACCAGGCCGTGGAAGAGGAACTATCTGACCGGCAGTTACACCTGGGAGGACATTGACCG
>RPRC01000593.1 GCA_003857395.1 Geobacter sp. | reverse complement strand
TAGAATACTGAAAACTCTCGGCTGCAAAGCTGCGCTCATCACGCAGGGCAATGAGGGTATGACGCTGTTTGAACGCCGCAGGGCAGCGGTCCATATCCCCATCTGCGGAAGCGATGAAATCACCGATGTCACCGGCGCCGGCGACACCGTCGCATCGCTCATCGGGCTGACCATTGGTGCCGGCGGCACCTTTGTGGAAGCAGCCAGCATGTCAAACATTGCCGCCAGCATTGTCGTTATGAAGCGCGGCACGGCAACCCTCACCACTGATGAGCTGGTGAGCGCCATGTCGGCATGCCCGGTCAAGCCGTAACAGCCTGGGGCAGTCAGAGGAGCAGAATGTCCGGTAAAATAATCAAAGACACAGACACGCTGCTGCAGCATGTTTTGAACCTGAAACAGCAGGGCAAAAAAATCGTTTTTACCAATGGCGGTTTCAATATCCTGCATGTCGGGCATATCCGCAGCTTGCAGGATGCGAAGCGTCTGGGGGACGCGCTGGTGGTTGCCGTCAACAGCGATGCGTCCCTGCGCCGGCTTAAGGGCACCTCTTATCCCCTGATTCCCGAGGATGAGCGTCTTGAGGTGCTTGCCGCGCTTGCGTGCGTAGATGTGCTCACGCTTTTTTCCGAGCCGACCGTCGACAGCCTGCTCCTGAAATTGCAGCCCCATATTCACGCAAAAGGGACAGACTATACCAAAGAGTCTGTCCCTGAGCGCGCTACGGTACTGTCTTATGGCGGCGAGATTGCCATTGTCGGTGATGCCAAGGATCATTCATCGAGCAGCATCATCAGCCGCATCCGCGAATCTCTATCCTGAGCAAAGAACCTGTTGCAGCCGCCTAACCGTCCACGAGTTCAAATTTATCCTTATCGGCACTGCATATCGGGCATATATCAGGGGGGCTCTCACCCTCATGAATATAACCGCAGACCGTGCATCGCCACTGTTTCATTGCAGCCCCATCAGTCAATTCTCTGAACAGTTCTTTTTTGGCGCCGCACACCGGGCAGATGTCAGGTGCGCCGTCTTCAATGGTATAGCCGCACCGGTCGCAGACATAAAAAGCTTTTGCCGCAATATCTTTTCCGGCCTTCAGGCTGTCAATGGCCTTCTGGTAGAGCTCGCCGTGTATTTTTCAACTGCATTGGCCCAGTAAAAGGATTGCAGCGCCTCCTGGTTGTTTTCCTTCTTTGCAGTTTCTATAAAATCCGGGTACATCGAGGTAAATTCGTGATGCTCTCCGTCATAGGCGGCCTTGAGGTTCTCAAGCGTTCCACCGACGCCCTTGAGTACATTAAAATGGTTGTGGGCGTGCACGGTCTCAGCTGCCGCTGCCGCCCTGAAGAGCTTTGCGATACCTTTCTGCCCTTCAGCATCAGCCTTATTGGCGAACGCAAGATATTTCCGGTTCGCCTGGGATTCTCCGGCAAATGCCGCCTCTAAGTTTTTTGTTGTATCAGCCATAACACTCCTCCTTGTTAATGATTGTTAATAATGAACAGCATAAAAATGCCGGGTGTATTGTAACTTCTAAATCCGAAGCACGAAATACGAAACAAATTCGAAAAATCAAAATATAAAACAGAGAAGAGAATTATGTGCTCTTCTGATCATTCAGTATTGATATTTTGTATTTGTTTCGTTCTTCGATATTCGTCCTTAGTATTTTTCTTGCAAAAAAACCAATGCAATAACAAAGGCACTAAAACACTACGGCCGCTGTTTGCCCGATGAATCACAGCGCCCGACAACCCCCATGTACACCGCTGTCTCACTCACGCCGTCAATGCCGACTACAGCGTTTACTTCTTCATCAAAAAACGCTCCTATTGTGCAGCATCCAAGTTTCAGCGCAGCGGCTGCCAGGCACAGGTTTTCTCCGATATGCCCCGCGTCCATGTAGATATAGCGGTACGCCCGCTGCCGGTATTTCCACTTGGCGCGCGCCACGACTGCCGTCCAG
>RPRC01000592.1 GCA_003857395.1 Geobacter sp. | reverse complement strand
AGTTATTCAATGAATCAGCGCCTTGAGGAATACCTGATTGCCTGGTTAAAGGATCCCCAGCCTGGATCATAAAGGAATTAATAACACGGTGAAATGAAATTCCATTATAAATTTCTGAATTTACAAGCTTTATGAAATTATCCCTGTGAATCGGCGTTCCATCATATAATTTGATTTTAATATCACCAAGAGTGGTTTTCATGAGAATTATTGTATTCTCATTGCTTCCTGGCGATTTACAACTGACAACAGCAAGAATTATTACAAAGAGGATCGGTTTCAGCCTGAATTTCTTCATGAGTGACACTATTTGTTTAACATTGTATCCTGATAACGAGCGCAAAGATATTTAACTTTAAGCATCAACGGAAATATTGATTTTCAAATTAAAGGGTTAACTTGATTTATTTATGGATTCGAAAAATTGAATTCTTAAAACTATCTTTGCAATCATTTTAATAAAGTGAACGAAGTCAGAGTATTAGCAAAACAAACATTGATCTATGGTTTTGGAACCATCATTCCCAGGTTCCTGAATTATGGGATACTTACTTTCCTGTATACAAGGATATTCGATAAGGCTGAATATGGGATTGTTACAGAACTTTATGCCTGGATGGTCTTTTTGCTGATAGTTCTTACTTATGGCATGGAAACCGGTTTTTTCAGATTTTCCCAAAACAGGGACGATTATGAAAAAGTCTATTCCACAACTATTATTAGCCTTCTGATTTCATCAAGCCTCTTTGTGATTCTTGTTTTCATATTCATCGGACCTGTTGCAGAAGCATTGCAATACAGCCAGCACCATGGATATATCAGGATGTTTGCTGCAATTGTGGCTATTGATGCGTTTACCGCGATACCATTCGCCAAATTGAGAAGGGATAATAAGCCATTTATATTCAGTCTGATAAAAATATTAAATGTAGTTATAACCATTGTAGCTGTAATTTTCCTTCTGTTTATAGCGCCGGATATTTATGAGAGAAGCAGCGGATGGTTCAGGAGAATTTATAATCCGGAATATGGTGTAGGCTATGTATTTCTTGCTAACCTCATTGGAAGTGCATCAACACTTCTCTTTCTGATGCCTTATATAGTGAGGATAAAGCCAATTTTTATCAGGGAAATATGGCTGAGAATGCTGAATTATTCATTCCCCCTTATGATAGCTGGCCTTGGCGGGGCTGTTAATGAAGCCCTTGATAAGATAATCTTACGAAGAATGGCAGGAAACGGCGATGGACTTGAAATTGTTGGGGAATATGGAGCCGGATATAAAATAGCAGTTCTGATGTCACTTTTCATTCAGATGTTCAGATTTGCCGCAGAACCATTCTTTTTTGAAAGAGCAAAATCAGCTGGTGCAAAAGAGACATACGCTTTTGTGATGAAATTTTTTGTGATCAGTATGATAGTGTTATACCTGGTAATTAATTTGTATATATCAGGATTTCAATTAATAATAGGAGAATTATTCAGGTCATCGGTCGTTGTTGTCCCCATTGTAAGTATGGGTTATCTTCTGTACGGAATCTATGTCAATCACAGTATCTGGTATAAATTGAATGATCTTACAAGATATGGAATTTACATTACTTTTACAGGTGCTGTAATAACAATAATTGTAAACGTGGTGTTCATTCCTGTATACGGCTATATGGCATCAGCATGGGCTCATATAGCATCTTACGGCAGCATGATAATCATGTCTTTCATTCTTGCATCAAAGCATTACAGGATTGATTACAGAATGCACGACCTTATCCCCTATTTTATACTGGCAGCAGGAGTGATTGTTTTTAGCAAGATATTTACATATCCCAACATAATTGTTGAAATTGCAATTAATACAGTTTTTCTCCTGGTGTTTTTAATGTTTGCACAATACAGGGATCAATTTTTAACAGTGTTTTTCAGAAAAGGTGAAAGATGAATATCAAAATAGTTAATAAATCCCGGCACAAATTGCCGGAGTATTCCACAGCAGCT
>RPRC01000591.1 GCA_003857395.1 Geobacter sp. | reverse complement strand
GGACCCCTGGACTTTGGCCTTTGACTAGATAAGAACATTCAGTCGCTTTCCTGTTGCAGTCTAGGCTGGTTTTGTGGTATCTAGTTATATGACTAGATAAGGAGCTAGCCCTCATGGGATTCCCCACCAAAGTGCAACTCATCAAACGCCAGGCCAGCGAGCAGTGGTATATCAACTTCCCCTCCGCGCTGGCCCAAGCCATGGACTTCTCTCGCGGCGAAACCGTCGAGTGGAGTGTCGAGGACAAGAGCTTGCTGGCCCTCCGCCGCCTGCGCCCGCCCGCTCCGGTTCTAAAAAAAACTCTGCCGGTATCCTCTCCTCGTTCCAGCAACTCTGGGAAGAATGCCTCCCCGCCTTCTCCCAGCAACGCACCGCCGAGCGCGCCCAAGCTCTCTCGCTGAGCAGCCTGCTCTGCCTGGGGCGCCATACCGTGACCGGCCTGTTGACCACCTGCGGACAGGAGTTCCAGGACTGGTCTGCCCCGTACCGCCTGTTCTCGCAGGATCGCCTGCCCATCCGGGAGATCTTCTCTGTGGTCCGTCGCGGCGTGCTGGCCGAGTTGCCGCCCCAGGCGCCCTTCGTGGTCGCCATCGACGATTCGCTGCTCCGCAAGACCGGCCTCCGCATCCCCGGTGTCGGCTGGCGCCGCGACCCCCTCGGCCCCCACTTCCAAACCAATTTCGTGCGGGCGCAGCGCGTGTTGCAGTTCTCCGCCGCCGTCCCTTTGTCCGACCGCGCCTACCGCATGGTGCCCGTCTCGTTTCTCCACGCCCCCACGCCCGCCAAACCCTCTCGCAAAGCCTCCCCCGAACAGCACCAACAGTATCGCCAAGCCGCGCGTCAGGCGCGTCTGCCGTTGTTGGCCGCCCAGCAGATCGCCGCTCTTCGCCAGGCGCTCGATGCCGAGCCCAACGGGGCCCAGCGCCAGCTGCAGTGCGTCGTCGATGGCGGCTACACCAACGAAACCATCTTGAAGAAGCTTCCGGTCCGCACCACCCTCATCGGCCGCCTTCGCAAAGATGCCAAGCTGTACTTCCCGTCCGCGCCCCCGCCGACCGCTCCCTCTCGCGGCCGCCCTCGCCGCTACGGCGCTCCCGCGCCCACTCCCGAGCAACTGCGCACCGACGAATCCGTCCCCTGGACCTCGATGGAGGTTTCCGTCAGCGGCGCTCCTCACCAAATCCGTATCAAGTGTCTGCGCCCGGTTTTGTGGCGCACAGCCGGCCTCGATCACACCCTGCAACTGGTCGTGATTGCTCCGCTGAGCTACCGTCTCCGCCAAGGTTCTAAGTTGCTCTACCGTCAGCCGGCGTTTCTCATCTGCACCGACCCGGAGTTGGATCGGCGCGCCTTGGTCCAGGGCTTCGTCCAACGCTGGGGCATCGAAGTGAACTTCCGCGAGGAGAAGACCCTATTGGGCGTGGGGCAGGCGCAGGTGCGTCATCCCGATTCGGTGGAGTCGGTGCCGGCGCTGCAGGTGGCCTCCTACGCCATGCTGCAGTTGGCTTGCCTGCGCACGCTGGACGGTCCGGACAAGCCTGACCTGCTGCCGCCGCCGAAATGGGCGGCCGAGGAGGTGCGCCCGCGCTTTTCCACCCAGCGGGCGATCAACCAACTGCGCGCCGAGGTGTGGGGCCGGGCGCTGGGGCTGGCGAATTTCTTCGGCTTCGCGAACCGCGGCACTCCGACTACGAAGCCCGAGAAATTCGCCCCCGATCTCAGTTCTGCCGTGCTCTATGCGATCAACTGAGCAGGAAAGGCCAAAGTCCAGGTTCCGGTCTTGACCGGAAGAACTGTTCCGGTCTGGACAGGAAGCACTGTTCCGCTCTTGACCGGAACGACTGTTCCGGTCAGGCGGCGTGCCCTGTGGCGTGCGGGCTACGTCTTCCGGATCATCCGGATCCTCAGGGACGGAGTTGCTCAGATACTCCAGCTCCGCAGTCCACACGAACAGGTAAACGTTCGTCTTGCGCAACCCACGCTGTTCGACTCGGACCAA
>RPRC01000590.1 GCA_003857395.1 Geobacter sp. | reverse complement strand
CTGGCCGGACTGGTGTTGAGCCTGAAAATCAGCCACCTGCGCAGAAAGTAGGCGGCTGAAGCGGCCATTCCAGCCGCAACCACTCGCAGTTGCCGAGACCGCCGCGCGCAGCCGCTTCCGCGTCCCGTCCAGCCAGTGCAACTGCAGCCTGAATCGGATTTTCATGCGAAACCACGAGCGCGATCCCTTCAGGGTAATGCTGTGCAATTTCGTCGAGAAACTCGCCTACCCGCTGCATCTGCTCGAGAAACGACTCGCCATTCGCCGGCTTGATTCGCACCGGGTCGGGCCGCACCAGGCCATTGAACGCCTCCACCGGCTGGCCATCCAGGCCGGAGCGGCGTTCGTTCAGACGGGCATCCATGGTCAGCGACAAATTGCGGCCCGCCAGGATGATCTCGGCGGTCTGCCGGGCACGCGGGAACTGCGAAACATAGGCATGGCTGAATCCAATGTCGCTTAAAGCTTGTGCGGCCGTTGCCGCCTGCTCGCGTCCCTTGCCGGTTAGCTGTAACGGTTTCTCAGGATCGTCGTTGATGAAACCGCCGACATTGGCTTCACTTTCGCCGTGGCGGAGGAGGTAGAGCAACATGGCAGGACAGTGGCTTGCCGTTGCTCAGCCTTCTTCGAAGTAGTCAGAGTCAACTCGCTTCACTACATATGAAGCTGAAATGGACACACCGACATCGAAGTCAATCATCAGGCCAGCCAACTGATTCCCATCAATAAGGACAACCTTGGTATCAATGCGCGACGCATAGTCAACCGCCTCTGCGGTGTAAAGAGACGTTGTGATGAAGACCCCTTTCTTTGCGCGCTGCCCCTGTAGGGCGCCAACAAATTTCTGGATTTCGGGGCGACCCACAGACCCTTGCCAGCGCTTCGCCTGTATGAAGATGGTGTCCAGACCAAGACGGTCTTCCTTGATGATTCCGTCTATTCCACCGTCTCCAGTTTGACCTATTCGTTCGCCGGCATCCCGTCTGGAACCTCCATATCCCATCTTCACAAGCAGTTCCACGACAAGCTGCTCGAAGAATGTAGGCGTACATGACAGGATGCGGGACAGAAGCTCTTGGCCAAGTTGCTCACGCAAGCCTTGATGTGCAAGCTCGATCGCCTCTTCTGGTGTTGTCTTTGCTATTGGCAGCTCGGCAGTCTGAACAGACTCGTTACCCGACTTCGATATATCGCGGAATTGGACAAACTCGGGCCATTGCTCCAAATATTTTGAGTCAATACGAGACGGGTTAGACGCGAGCACCTGCAAACCACGCTCGGTTATCTTGAACACTGCCCGCCTGGGTGACTCAAGAAGCCCGGCCTTCTTCAAGTAGGTTCTTGCCCAACCAATCCGGTTCTTGAAGATGCCCTGCTGACCGCTTGGCAGTAATTCGGCTCGTTCTACAGGAGATAGTTTGAAGTACTCGGCAAGGGCTTCTTCCGCGTCGCGAAGCGAATGCTCATTTCCATCGCCCAGGTGCCGCAGAAAAGGGAGCATGCACGTCTGATAGTCCGGGATTGTCATAGCAAAAGGCTAAGTGGCGGAGTTCCCTACCTTACACATCCAGATTCCTTACCCCCAGCGCATTGGTCTCGATGAACTGGCGGCGCGGTTCGACCTCCTCGCCCATCAGCGTGGTGAAGATGCCGTCGGCGGCGATGGCGTCCTCGATCTGGACGCGTAGCAGGCGGCGGACTTGCGGGTCCATCGTGGTTTCCCAGAGCTGTTCCGGGTTCATTTCGCCGAGGCCTTTGTAGCGCTGCACGCCGAGGTTCTTCTTGACCTCGTTGAGCAGCCAGTCGAGCGCCTGCTTGAAGTCGTAAGCCGGGGCGCGGGCTTCGCCACGGCGGATTTCGGCGCCGGGCAGCAACAGGCCGACCAGGATTTCCGCGGTGCGGCGGAGTTGGTCGTAATCGCCGCCTTCGACGAAGTTGTAGTCGAGGTAGCTGGTGTGGCCGATGCCATGCTTGCTACGGATGATTTCCAGCCGCCAGCCGAGGTCGCCCTCGTATTGCAGCGGGTTGATCTTGACCGGGCCGA
>RPRC01000589.1 GCA_003857395.1 Geobacter sp. | reverse complement strand
GATGATCGAGGAAGGCGGCTTCATGAAGATGAGCGGGACCTTCGGCACTTCATTCCCCAGTTCCTTGGCATGCTCCACGTAGTTGCGTCCCACGCATACGATCTTGCTCGGCTGACATGGCGGGAGCAGTTTCACGTCCGCGAGAGGCGTGAGGGCTTCATCCCGGCGGTAGCGCCCGAAGACGTTTCCACCGATCTCGCCCACTTTGTCGTTCAGCAGCCATCCATATTTTGGCTTTTTGCCATCCTGTGTATCGTATCGAACGATCCGCATTTTTCCTCCAGTTCAAACCGGGCCAAGTGTAACATGATGTATAATATCGGACACGGGCGCATAGCTCAGTTGGTTAGAGCGCTTCTCTTACACAGAAGAGGTCAGGGGTTCGAGTCCCTTTGCGCCCACAACATGCACTATGGGGGATTGTTTCTGCTATCATGAAACCTCCAAATATGATAGGAGGATTGTATTTTTCGTTTCCATTGGTGAATTGTGTATAATCATAACGAGGCGTAATCATGTTGCTTTGTATTGGAGTCGCAAGCCACCTATGAGTATCCGTTTTAAGGTGATCCTGCCTTACTTGGTATTGACGCTTGTGGTGGCGATTACGGGCGCATATGTTGTAACCAAGTTGGTTACCAGTTCGCTTGGTGAGCGATTGACCAATCAACTCTTGGAAGCCGGGCGGGTCGTTATGGATAGTTTTGCCCGCCAGGAGATCAGCCACATCCAGAATGCCCGCATCATCGCCTACACCGGTGGAGTAGGCAAGGCGCTGCAAAACGGTGCTTCGGATGATCTTATGGATTTGGTGCTGCCTACGGCATCTGGCCTTGATGTAGAAAACCTTATCATCGCTGATCGCAATGGGGTGGAAATGCTACACCTGATGATACAGGATAACGGAGAACTGCAAGATGTGGGGGAACAAGAAAGCGCTACTTACCAAAGCATAGTAAGAGCTGTTCTTGACGACAATGATCCAGGAAGTCTGCCTCACCGTGTAATCTCTTTGCACCCGGTCAATGATCGCTACTATTATTTCACCGCCATCCCGATATCACTGGAAAATCAAGTGGTGGGTGTCATTTTGGTCGGATCTTCACTGGATACACTCGTTCCATATCTAAAAAACATATCCCTGGCTGATATTATCATCTACCGTGAAGGCGGTGATGTGATTGCATCCACATTGGACATCGTGGGAAGTGGCCCAGATTCAATTTCCGCCCTGTCTATTAGTGGAACGGAATACGATCAAATCCTGGCTGCAAACGAAACTGTAAGTGGAGAAAATATAACATTTTTGGGCCGCGATTACAGCCTGGCACGTGGAGCCATCCAGATCGGGGATGATCAATTGGGGGTATTTGCAGTCGTTCTACCATCCAATTTTGTCATCGAAGCCAGTTCGACCAACCGGAACACATATGTTGCACTGTTTTCGCTTGCCATGGTAATGGTGGTGCTGATCGGTTATGTGATCTCACGCCTGATCATAAACCCGCTGTCATCCCTGGTGAACACATCCCGTGCGATTGCTGAAGGCGACCTGGCCCAGCGTACAGGCATCCGTACATCTGACGAGATCGGCCTGCTTGCCAATACGTTCGATGATATGACCGGAAAATTGCAGCATCGCACGCTTGAACTTGAAAGAACCAACCGCATCCTGGAACAAATGGACAGAACCAAGATGCAATTCATCCACATCTCGGCCCATGAGTTGCGTACCCCATTGACCTTGATCCAGGGCTACACACAAATGATCCAGTTCAAGGCCGGGAACGATCCTGAGATGATAAAATACGCCACCGGGATCCTGGAAGGCTCCCGCCGTATGGTGGAAGTCATTGACAGCATGCTGGATGTATCCAGGATCGACAGCAATGAACTGAATGTGACACCTTCTGAAATCGAGATCTACTCCCTGATCGAGAAAGTTCAGAAAACATTCGAGAGCTCGTTCGTGGAAAGAAAGTTGAAATTTTTTACCGAGGGGCTCGATCAATTGCCCACGCTCAATGGGGATCCGGATCTGCTCTATAAAGTCTTTTACCACCTGGTAATGAATGC
>RPRC01000588.1 GCA_003857395.1 Geobacter sp. | reverse complement strand
CTGTTGAGCCTGGTACAGGAATGATTAAAGCAATGCTTGGGGGAAATGCAGTTTCCGAATCAAGGGGATTAAACAGGGCAACACAAATTCATCGGCAGCCGGGTTCATCATTCAAACCATTTCTCTATGGAGAATTGCTTTATAAAGGCTATACACTTGCAACACCCTTACTCGATTCCCAAATTGTTGTAGATGCAGGAAAAGCCTGGGAATGGAAGCCTGCAAATGATAATAATTCTTACTCGGGCAAAATGATTCCCATGATTGATGCAATTGAGAACTCGGTTAATCTTGCTGCCGCACATGCCATCACCGAATTAACTTCCCCCGATTCAGTTGTTTCATTTTCGCATTTACTCGGAATTAAATCGGCCATTCCTTCTTTTCCATCAATTGCTTTGGGTACTGGAGAAGTTACTCCGCTGGAAATGGCATCTTCGTTATCTGTCTTTGCAAGTTCCGGTTTATATGCCGAACCATATTCAATCATAAAAATTGAAGATAAAAATGGAAAAGTTATATACAGCAATCAGAACGAAAAACGAGTTGTGCTTGATTCTGCCACGACTTATTTGCTTACAACTGCTTTAGAAAATGTAGTTAACTACGGCACAGCATCTTCTGTGAGAAGGTTCTATAATGGTATTGCTGCCGGTAAAACCGGAACAACACAAAATTATACAGATGCTTGGTTTGTTGGTTACACGCCGTTTCTTTCAACAGCAGTTTGGGTTGGGTATGATAATCCCTCAAAAAAAATGACTAAAGGATTTCAGTACGGAGGAACAGTCTGTGCACCAATCTGGGGAAAAATGATGGCGAGCATCGCCCCAAAATTTTCTTTTATTAATTCTGACTTTATTCAACCGACAAGCATCGGTGATGAATTGCTTTGTGTTGATAGCGGAGAACTCGCTACTGAATATTGCAAGCAGACAAAATCATATCCGGTAAACATTGAAAGCCTTCCGCCTCGCTGTCGTCTGCATTCGCCCGAAGAAGAACATTATGATATTTTCTACGGCTGGTGACAAAGTAATTATTCAGAATAAAACTGAATGACCTTCAAAATTGCATCTGCACAAACTCTGCAAAATGGTTTATCGCCTTTCGAAAACATTATGCAGTCTATCATTGGTCTGTACAGCCCTTTAGGTAAATAGCCTGCTCCTTCGAAAGCACCGATTCTTCTATAATTTTTGGTTTTCTGTAGGAACAAATCGAGATCAAGAGCGTGTTGTTTATCTTTTTGGTTGTACTCTTCTTCAGCTTCTAAAATTTCTTGTTTAGGTGCCCGATTTCTTTTTAGCTCTGCAATTTTATTGTTGAGGGCTCTGCGCTCATCTTGCCATTTATAATCAATCTCTTCAAATTCTTTCTTTTCCCAAAAACTTGGTAAAGCTATTCCCGAAGAAATCCACTTCTTCCATTTAATATTTGTTGTATCAAGGAATGCCGTGATATTTGGCTCAACCGGTTCTACGGTTGGTTTGAAGAAATCCTCGTAAGCAGTGTCAGAAGTATAGTATTCGTCTGCTAAACCTGCGAATGAGTGTCCGAACTCATGAAGGAAAAGATATCTGTGCCATTGGTTATCGGTTGTGAAAGTGCAGCTCCAATTATAAATTCCACCACCGCCATATTTTTTATGATTCACCATAATATACAAAGCATCGTAAGGAACATGAGCAGCAAGATCGCGAAGTGTTTTATTATCCTCAGTCAGCAGATATCTTTCAGAACCAAGTGAATTAAAAGTTGAATTGAGAACCGTGTTTTTAAAAATATCTGCGGGCGGTTCATCCGTTCCGCTCTCCTCGGACGGTTTGTAGACGCCGTAGACGTTGAATTTTCCCTTGTTAGATTTAAAAGGTTCTTGTGTAAACAATATTTGACTGAACTTTTCAAGATCTGCTCTGAATTTCCCAAGCTCATCTTCAGTGTATCCCTCACCAATTATTGCCACATCAACTTTCTTTTGCGGATCGCCATTGTAAACTGATTTAAAAACCCTTACATCTTTATCTACAATTCTATCCTTAACAATTGAAACATCAGATGGATCTATCTCTGCAATAAAA
>RPRC01000587.1 GCA_003857395.1 Geobacter sp. | reverse complement strand
TTGTACACATCTTGGCTGCCTAGCGCCCTCTGAGCGATAATAGCGCTTGCAGGCCTACTCGCTTAGGAGGGCGCCATGATTCTCAACCCTGCCGCGTGGGCAGCCGCGCACTATGGCTCAGTCCAGCTTGGCGATCGGCGTTTGGCGCGCCGCGCCGTTCAAATCGCTACTCGGATGGCGAAATGCCCCGAGGCGTCCCTGCCCGCACAAATGGGCTCAGCGACAGCGTTGCGGGGCGCCTATCGCCTACTCAATCATCCCGGCGTAACCTTGGAGGCGCTCACGGCACCGCATCGGCGCCTCACGCTCGAACAGGCGCGCGCGCCGGGCACCGCCGTGGTGCTGCTGGTGGAAGACACCACCGAGCTCGACTACAGTGCGCATGAGCACACCACCGGCTTGGGGCCCATCGGGCTCCATCACGGCCAGGGCTTGTTGCTGCACAGCACCCTGGCGGTCGTTCCCGACCCGCGTCACGTGTTAGGCCTCGCATCCGCGCAGGTCATCCGACGCGTGGCGCGGCACGGCTCCAAAAAGGGAACCCAGCGGGGCTGGTGGCGTTCCCCGGAAGGTCGCCTGTGGGAGGCCTCGGCGCAGGCGGTGGGCCGCCCGCCCTCTGGGGCCGGGATCACCTGGGTGCATGTCAGCGACCGCGGCAGTGATGTCTTCGAGTATATGGCCACATGCCGCGAGTTGGACAAGCACTTCCTGCTGCGCGCCTCACGGAATCGGCGCCTGTACTGGCCGCCCGAGGACCCGCGCGCGACGCAAGCGGAGGCGCAGTACCTCCTCGACTATGCGCGCAGCCTGCCCGCCCGTCCTGAGTACCGTGCCACGATCCAGGTGTCCGCCCGGCGTACCCGTCCCCACCACCCCGGCGGAACGCCTCATCCTACCCGGCCTGCCCATCCACCGCGCCTGGCCCGGGAAGCGCAGGTGGTCCTGGCCTGGACCGCGACGCCAGTCCCGCTGGCCGCCTCGCACTATGCCCCGAAGGCCGTGCGGGCGCATGCGCCCTTCAATGCCTGGATCCTGCGGGTCTGGGAGCCCGATCCCCCGGCCGATGAAGACGCCATCGAGTGGATTCTGATTACCTCCTTGCCCATTCACAGCCTGGAAGACGCGCTGCGCGATATGCAGTGGTACACCTGTCGCTGGGTGATGGAAGACTATCATCAATGTCTGAAGACCGGCTGTCGCGTGGAGCGCAGCCAACTCGATGACGGCGACGACTTGATACGCTTGTTAGGCTTTGCGATCCCCATCGCGGTGCGATTGCTCCAACTGCGTGACTTGGCCCGCCAAGCGCCGCAGCGCTTAGCGCGTCAGGTCATCGAGCCGCTGATGGTGCAAGTGCTCGCGCGTGTGCAAGGGCTGAATGCGCGCACGCTCACGCTGGAGGCATTCTGGCAGGCCGTAGCCCGCATGGGCGGCCATCAAGGCCGGCGCGGCGATGGTTCCCCGGGTTGGCGCACGGTGTGGCGTGGTTGGCGGCACCTCGAAGAACTGACGGAAGGCGCACGGCTTTTTGCGCCGCGCGACCCGACCTGAAATGAAGATGTGTACAAAGATGAGGATACGCCGGCCCCCTCCCCCGCGACGAAGTCCCTGCGCAGTCCAGCGGGGAGTCCGCGAGCGGGGGAGGGTTAGGGTGGGGGCCGGAGTGGTTTTCACCACTGCGCTGTCGGCAACTTCAGCATCTGCTGAAACGTCGCCGACGCGCTGCCGAGCAGCAGGCAATGCACCTCGCCCGCGAGCTTGGCGCGCGTGACGACGACGGACGATTGAGACGAGTACACGCAGTGCCAGAGATCGTTGGCGTAGCGCGCGGCCATCATGCTGTCGTGGGTCGGCACCACCAGGCGCGGCTGGACCTGCTGCATGAGCAGGAAGCCCTTGCGATTTTCGTAGTCCATGCCGCTCTCGGGATTGGATAGCGGCGTGATGGCGACGTCGACGTTGGTCAGCGCGGCAAGTTGCTCGGGCGTTAACGCATCCTGGCCAATATCGCCGAAGTGGGCAAAACGCAGGCCGCCCATGTCCACGACGAAGATCGGGTTGGTAGGGGCCTGCGGATCGAGTGGGTCGGCCGGCGTGCGGGCCGAGGCAATGCCTTGCACGGCGACATCGCCGAACTGCAGCGTACCCGGTGTGAAGGTGAGCTT
>RPRC01000586.1 GCA_003857395.1 Geobacter sp. | reverse complement strand
AAAAGGACCAACGCAATTGAACGGCACAATTACCAAATACCGGAAGAAAGACGGCCGTATCTCGTGGGGCTATCACTACAAGGCCGAAGGCCGGCAGTTTAGCAAATCCGGCTTCGTCAGGAAGTTCGAAGCGTCGAAGGCACTGGGCGCAGTGCTCGGGAGGCACCAGGATGCTAACGGGATCGCGCGCAAGAGCGATACTCGTACATTGGCCGAATATCTAGAGTACTGGCTAGCGGGAGTTTACTTAGAATCAGGTAGAGATACGGGCAAGTCGTTGACTTTTTTGAGGCTTGGCGGGACAGTGAAGTATTACCCACGTTGGGTACTACAGAGCTGTTCCAGGCCGATGGATTCGGCGAGGGCTTGTTGAGCAAGAGTCTGCTTGGATAGCACTGTGGCCACTCGATTCGGCCCCTTGTCGCCGAGCGGCGGGTAGAGGAGGACGAACTGTTGAATGTGGCGGAGTTCCTCCAGGAATTGCTCCACGCTCAGCCCCGGCCAGACGTTCTGGGATTGGCGATGAAGGTACTGCAGGAGCGAGATGCCCAGCATACAGTAGAAGGCGTGAATCCGAATCTTGCTGTCGGTCCAGTGATACATTGGCCCCCAGCCTAACCATTCGCCGTCCTTGAGACCGCGAAACACCCGCTCGACCTGTTGCTGGCCGGAGTACCCTGCCAACACCTGTTCGGCGGTCCAGTCCAAGCGATTGGTGAGCAGCACGGTGCGGCCGAGGCGCTGTGACCACAATTGCTGCAGAGCCGTGTGGTCCACCTGAAAGCTCAGATGCCATCGGTTCTCCCGTTGCGCCAACTCATAGTGGAGGACCTGGCGAACGAACGAGTCCGACAGCCAGCCGCTGATCTTGTGGCGAATGCCTTGCTCGGTGAAGCGCGCTTGTGGTTTGGACAACTCGGCTGCGAGGCGGCGCAGGTTCCGCGTCACCTTGGTCAGCGTAGCGGAGAGACTGTGTAGTTGTTCGCTGGCAAAACAGGTCGAGTACCCCAGCACGCACAAATACTCCTTCCCATGCACCAGCATCTTCTCGGCGGCCGCCCGGACGCCGGGATGAGCGTCGCTGCAGACCGGAAGTTGCTCCACGCTCTGATCCCGCAACTCGGCCGGCGCCTGGTTCCAGGGTAAGGCCGAGATCCAACCCACGCCGGCCTTTTCCAGTTCCACGGTATTGGCCAATGCGGCGGAGCCCTTGTCCAACACCAGCGTCACTGTGTCGCGAGCAATCTGATTGCGGTCCAGCAGAACCACGATGCGCGACAGCGCCTCGGGCAGTTCGTCGGCATCGGCCACGTTGCCGGGATAGACGTGGTGGCACAGGCTGATGCCGTTCTCCCCGTCCAGCAAAAAACTCAGGCCCACCTGGCGTAGATTATGGCGGCCTTGCTTGTTGTGCCCCCGCTGCGCCAGATGGTTGCGTTCATTGGTGCTGGCCACGTAGGTATAGAAGTTGGTCGTGTCGTAGGCCAGTACGCGGCGGCTGACCAACTGCTTCACTTTCCAGAGACCGAGGAGCCGGATCTGCGCCTGCTCCAGTTGCTCCTCGGGGATGCGATCGAAGCAGTCCCAGAACTCTTGCGAGGTGAACCGTTCGGGCGCAAAGCCCCACTGCGAACGCAGGATGGTGCGGTCATACCAAGCGGCCACTTCGGTTTTCGGTCCGGGCTGGCAGAGGCGGTGGATGGCGGCCAGCAAGAGATAATGCGCAGGCGAGGGGCCGGAGCGGGGAGCGGGAAATAAAGAGCGAAGTAGATCAAAGACGCCGGTGCGCTGGGCGGCCAGCCAGAGCGAACCGGGCAAGCCGAACTCCAGAGCGGTGGCTTCGAGGGGAAGAGGCGCGGTTCGGTCTTTAACCAGCGAAGCGACCTTTTCGGCGCTACCGAGATAGGCCTGGTGAACGATGCGAGGATGGCCGTCGACGCGAGCGCTCTCGACGACGTAGTAGTAAAGCTGCTTGCCTTTCTTCTTGGCGACGAGGGATGCCATATAGGGCAATACAAGTATACGCCGCTTCCGCCGGAAGTCAACAGGTGTTAATACATTTTGCCATAAACCTGTTCTATATAGGGTAATACGAAAATGAATCGCGACAGGACGAGCTATCCGGCTGTCGATGAAGAAGTTCCGCGGAACGGCCGACGAGTCACAGGCGGCTTCTCAGTAAACTCCCGCTAGCCG
>RPRC01000585.1 GCA_003857395.1 Geobacter sp. | reverse complement strand
ACGCCCCACGTCAGACGATCCACCGAGCGTTCGATGCGGCGCAGAGCTTTGGCCGAGTCGGGCGCCAGGCTGTATTGTGTAACCAGCTCGCCGCGCTCCGCCTGCGAGAGGAAGCGATCCATACGCGCGGGCAAGCGCACCGCAAGACGCCCCAGTTCTGCCGCCTCGTCCAGCCATTTACGCCAATCCCACACGCCCTCCTCGCCGGCCATGCGCTGGGCGAACGGCAGTGTGGCAGCCCAGGGATCAAAGTCCGGATCCAGGCTGGTCGCCATCCCTGACAGGATCGCTACGGCACGCACCGCGAACAGCATGTCGGTGGGAAACTGGAACGGCATCTCGTAGATGATGTCGCGGTATTCGCGCACGACCATCTGCGCCTGTTCCATCGCGGCGTCGGAGAGCTTTCCGATGGGTACGCCGCCCAGTTGCGCGAACAGCAGCGTGTGCAACTCCTCCAGCCGCCTGATGTCGGCCCCGGGCAGCAGCACGCCCGCTTCCTGGTACGCCTTGACCATCAGGTGCGCATCGCGCGTTCCAGCAGCAATGACATAATCTCGCAGGCCCCTCCGCAGCCGTTCCGGGATCACCGCGACCATACCGAAATCCACGAAGATGAGCAGGAAGGGCGTGGATGAGCCGGCCCCTAAAGCAGGATCGCGGGGGAGTGGATGCACGAAGAGGTTGCCCGGATGTGGGTCGGCGTGCATGAAATGGTGGACGAAGATCTGTTCCAGGTAGGTGTCATACAGCTTGCGCGCCAGTTGCAGACGGCTGATGCCGGCGGCATCGATGGCCGCGAAATCGTTGATCTTGATGCTGGCGACATTTTCCAGGGTCAACACGCGGCGGGTGGTGTATTCCCAGAAAACGTCGGCGATGTAGACGCCGGGATCATCCGCGAAGTTGGCGGCGAAGCGGTCGGCGTTGTGTCCCTCGGCGATGAAGTCCAGTTCGGCTCGGGTGGTGGCGGAGAACTCGGCGTAGAGCTGATCCAGGTCGACGCGGCGGGTGATGGGACGGTACCACTTCAGCCAGCGCATCGCCAGCCGCAGTGCCGCCAGGTCGGTGGCAACGAGCCGCTCGATTTTGGGGCGCTGCACCTTCACCACGACCTTTTCCCCGTCCATGAGACAAGCCCGGTGGACCTGCGCCAGCGACGCCGCGGCCTCCGGCTCCGGCTCGAAGCAGGAGAAAACCTGCTCCACCGGCCGGCCGAACTCGGCGGCGATCAATGCTCGGATATCCGCCAGCGCTTCCGAAGGCACCTCGTCCTGCAACCCCTTCAACTCTCCGGTGACCGCGGGCGGCAGGACGTCCACCCGGGTGCTAAGGAATTGTCCCAGTTTGATCAAGACGCCGCCCTGCGACACTGCGAGCTTGCGGAATCGTTTCGCCCACGCCTGCCAGCGCGGCTGTGAGGTGCGCTGGGCTGCGCCGCGTAGGCCCGGCACGTGGCGCAGAAACAGGTCCCACCAGATCACAGAGATAAACATGCGGGCGAAGAACCACGCCACACGCAGGTAACGCCTGGTGTCCACCAGCGTCGGCGGCAGATCGTGAACGGCGCCCGGCGCGGCCAGCTCTGCCAGGTCAGGCGTCTTTGCGGTCTGCTCCGTCGGGCGTAAGCATCGGCGGCCGAACTGACCCGGGTTTGCGGTCATGAAGCGGTTTCCTCGATGTGTAGGTTTGCTCTCGGCATATCTATGATGTCGTCGGTTTCATTGGGGTGTTCAAAATCAGTTGGGCCGTGGGCTGTGGGGGCGAGGCGCCGCGCAGTGTCCCAGTGGGATTCCCAGGCGTGTCCGGCCGTAACAGCGGTTGGCGCATCTGATGCGCGATCGTGGTTTGCGACGGGATCATCTGGGAATGCCTCGCCCCTACTGCCTTTGAATGCACTCATTTCATTTCGTCACGAGTTGAGAACCAGACCCATTGTACCTGTCTTCTGACCTATGTCAACAGATGGACAGAAAGCTGCCGAACACCTCGGGCTTTTCCGTAGCGACATGTCTGTCGGCACACTTGGGGGCGCCCGTTTTGACCAAACGCCTTCCGATTGCTATAATCGTACCGATACAAATATACAAGCGCAATTTGTGCAGGAGAAATCCGCCATCGAAGAGTTCGGGAACGGTCTGCGCGAGGCCATTCGTTTGATCTTCACGGCCGACGAGGCGTTGTTCGAAATCGT
>RPRC01000584.1 GCA_003857395.1 Geobacter sp. | reverse complement strand
CAGATCGCGCTGTAGTAGTCGATGCCGTCCGCTTCCAGGACAGCCATCTCGTCGGGGGCAAGATCGCCGGGCAGCGCAACGCGGTACCACCAGTCACAGCCGTCGACCCACGCGCCGGCGGCGATCCCCTCCGGCGTCTCCACCGGCGGGATGCGGCCGGCTGCGATGAGATCCGCGCGCACGTCGCCGGGGACGCGGGCCGGCAGCCATTCGGCCACAGATGCACGATCATCGACCGGCTGTGAACCCAAGGGCTGCCGCTCGGCGCGGCCGAACTGCCAGCGGAGGGTGCTGAGATCGAGGATACGTCGGGGCATAGGTGCGATCATATCACGAACGAGCGGGAAATGTAAGCTGCTACCTTGGGGCGGCATGGAGGACTGTGCTATAATTGGCCAGACAAATCGTGGGAAAGGATCAGCGTGTTCAACTTCGACCTACCGTCCTTACTGGCCAAGTTCGTCATCCTACTGGTGGCGTTGCCCATCCATGAATTCTCCCACGCGTTCGTCGCCTATCGGCTGGGTGACGATACTGCCGCGCGCCAGGGCCGGCTGACCCTCAATCCGTTGCGGCATCTGGACCCGTTGGGGTCGCTGATGATCTTCTTCGTCGGATTCGGCTGGGCCAAGCCGGTCCCGGTGACCCCTGGAAGCTGCAGCACGGGCCTCGCGCCGGGTATGCGCTGGTCGCGGCCGCCGGACCGGCCAGCAACCTGCTGTTGGCCGCGCTGGTTGCGGTGCTGTGGCGTGTCGGTTTGCTCGAAGGCGCTTCCCGCGAGATCTTGCAGTTCGCCAGCATTTTCATGAGCATCAACGTTGCGTTGTGCCTCTTCAACCTGATCCCGCTGGCGCCGCTCGATGGCAGCGGCGTGTTGAGCGGGATCGTGGGCGAGCAGGGCGCCCGGGCATTAGCATCGGTGCAGGCCTATGGCCCGATCATTTTGATGGGGCTGTTCATGTTGAGTTACATCTCGCCCCGCTTCAACATCCTCGGTGGACTTCTCAGCGGCGGCGTGAATACGGTCATGCGTCTGCTGCTTGGAGTCTAGCGGGGATGACCTGGCTGCGCCGCGCCGTCTACCGGGTGCGCCAGCTCGCGATCGCGGTCGTCGCAACCATTCGGCCCCTGGCAGCAGATGAGCGGGCTGAGGCCCGGGCGTGGCTGCCGGAAAGCGCCTGGCCGCTGTTCGACGCCATGCCGCGCAACGATCAGCACCACAGCTTGAAGGTCATGCGCTCGCTGCGCGCGGGTGGCCATCATGATGCGGCGCTCATGCAGGCCGCACTGCTGCACGATTTGGCAAAGAGCACCGGCGGGGTAACATTGTTCCACCGGGTAGGAGTCGTGCTGCTCAAGGCGCTGCAGCCGAACTGGGCCGCGCGCATGGCTCAGGCACAGGCGCCCACCCGAGGCAAACTGCACTATCCTTTCTGGGTGCTCGCCAGTCACCCACACCTAGGCGCCGAGATGGCCGCCGCAGCCGGCTGCGACCCGCTGGCTGTGACGTTGATACGCCGGCACCAGGAAACGTGCAGAGGAACAGAGGAACAGAGGAGCAGAGGAGACGGGGAGCGGAGTAACGAATCAATATCTGAATCCCAGAGTCCCGTGCTTGGACAACCACCTATTGACCACCTGCTGGCCGCTCTGCAGGCAGCGGATGACGATAACTAAAACGAGAGGCTCACATGTCAGACAAACTCCAGGTAAGCATCATCGGTCTCGGCCTGATCGGCGCGTCGGCGGGGCTGGCGCTTCGACGGCATGCCGAACGGGTGACCGTGGTCGGTCACGATCCCAATCCGAGCATCGCCGGCGCGGCCAAGAAGGCGGGCGCCGTGGATCGCACCGAATGGAATCTGATCAACGCGATCAGCGGGGCCGACCGCGTCCTGCTTGCCCTGCCGCTGGACCAGGTGCGCGACACGCTGAAGGCCGTTGCGCAGGATCTGAAGCCGGGTTGCGTCGTGGTAGACACCGCCGACGTCAAAGCGCCCGCGCTGGCATGGGCCGCTGAGCTGCTTCCCAAGGGGGTACACTTCGTCGGCGGGCACCCGATCCTGGTTCCCGCAAACATGGACCCGGACAAGGCGAACGCTGAACTCTTCGATAACAAGCTGTTCTGCCTGACCCCGGATGGCGGCACGGACAGCGCCGCCGTGCACCTGGCCGCCGATCTGGTGGAGGCCCTGGGCGCCAAACCGTTCTTCCTGGATCCGGTCGAGCA
>RPRC01000583.1 GCA_003857395.1 Geobacter sp. | reverse complement strand
CCGGGCACCTGGAGGAAGCTGGGGGCCTTGTATTCGTCGAAGACCAGGTCGGCGTAAGCGAAATCGTGGATAATGTAGACGTTGTACTTCTGGGCGTACTCCACGATGCGCTTGAAAAAATCCAGGTCCACGCATCGGGTGGTGGGGTTGTGGGGGAACGAAATGATGAGCATGGTGGGCCGGGGCCGGATCAGTTCGGTGATGTTGGCCAGGTCCTCAAAAAAATCCCGGTCGGAGCTTAAAGGGATACTCACCAACTGGCCGCCGGAAAGGACCACGGAGGCGGAATGAATAGGGTAGGTGGGGTTGGGCACCAGCACCACGTCCCCGGGCTCCACCGTGGCCAGGATCAGGTGGGACAGCCCCTCCTTGGCCCCGATGGTGGCGATGGCCTCGGTCTCGGGGTCGATGTCCACGTCGAACCGTCGCTTGTACCAGTCGGAAATGGCCACCCGGAGCTTGGTAATCCCCCGGGAGGCGGAGTAGCGGTGGTTGGCGCCCTTGCCCGCAGCTTCAACGAGCTTGTCGACGATGTGCTGGGGGGTGGGCAGGTCGGGGTTGCCCATTCCCAAATCGATGATATCCTCCCCCCGGCGCCGAGCCATCATTTTCAGGGCATTGACGGTGGCAAAGACATAGGGAGGCAGACGTTTCATCCGGGGGAATTCTTCAATGGCCATGCAGATCTCCTTAGGGCTAACAGGGCAGTATTTTCAAGGAATTATTATCCCAAAGCCCCGGACTTGTCAAATGGGGATTTGTCCGGTGGCCGGGAAAACTTGGCCCGGGCGGGTGAGTTAACGGCGCCTGGCGCGGCAGTTGATCAGGGGCCGCCGGGTGGTTGGCTCCGTGCCGCCGCCGGGAAGCATTAATTTGCCGTGAGAGCGGGGCGCGGCCCCGGCGGCCCGGAGGATTTGGCCGCATCCATCTCACTACCTGGCATCGGAAGACAGTACGGTCCCCTTGGTTAAGAGTGGACTGCCCTTAAAGGTTATCATGGTTTTGACCGGGGGCTTAACCTCAGTGGAGGTCTTAACCCTAAAGCGGTAATCCGAGAGCTCGCCGGCCATATCGCGGTCGATCCCCTTCAAGGCGAAAAATTCCCGTGAGGCCGCCTGGTAGTCCCCCCGGGTGTAGTACAAGAGGGCCAGATTGTAATGCGCCTGGGGCATGTCCGGGTTTTGGCGGATCACTTCCTGCCAGGTTCCCACCGCCCGGTCCAGTTTGTCCTCCCGGACATATAGGCATGCCAGGTTATTGTGGAGGGCCTCGGTCACCGCGGCATCCCCCTTGGCCTGGATGCCGGCCTCCAAGGCCTGCCTGGCGGCGTCCAGGTTGCCCTGCTGCAGGAGAGCCATCGCCTGCTGGTTATACACTGCCCCCAACAGACTCCGGGCCTCCACCGATTTCGGGTTGAGCTTCACTGCCTGCTGGATGATCTTGATGGCCTGGTCGGGCTGGCCACCCGCGGCCATTAAACGCCCCAGGCTGGAGAGCACCTTGTCGTTGCCCGGTTTCAGGCTGAGGGATTTACGATACTCGCAATGGCTTTCTTGGTTTGCCCCAGGCTTTCGTATTTCAACCCCAAGGCGTAGTGCGCCTGGGGGTCTTGGGGCTTGGCAACCACTGCTTGCTTTAATGCCCTTAACGTCGGGGGGGTCTGCCCGGCCGCGGCCGGACTGGCCCCCAGGCTCAGCACCATGATTACCAGGATGGTCAAGTGGGTGATCACGATATGCTCCTTTGAGGCAGAAAGGGACCGCCGGTGCTGAAGTCCTGGCCCAGCTCGTCCTGATGATATCTTAGCACAAGCTCATATTTTTGGGGTAACTAAGGAGCCCGGCTCGGGGAAGGAAATTTCAGCCCGGCGGATCAGGCCTGGATTTTGGGGTGCGGCCTCGAGGTCCCGTCCCCCGGCCTTACCTGGCCCCATCCCCATAACCCCGCCCACACCCCCTGACAGGCGCGATACGCCGCCCTGGCTTGCTCTCCGTCCTCCTCCCTACCTCAGGGGAGCCAAACTCGAACCTCAAATTCATGGATTTGGACCCCCGGAATCAGCTTTTCCCTAATTGTTTATATTTTGTTTTGGGATTATTTTTTAAAACAATTCGGTAACCGGATGAAACCTGCTCCAAGACATCCGGTTCAGTAATATCCAGTGCGATCAGGGGGAATGTTATGGATATTCTGGAGACAATTTTCACTCTGATTCAAAATAAATTTCTGGACATCCTCACCAT
>RPRC01000582.1 GCA_003857395.1 Geobacter sp. | reverse complement strand
AGAAACAGCGCTACCGGAATCACTGCGCGGAACTGTTCGATGATGCGAACACTGAGGTAGGGTGCCACCAGCCGGTAGAAATCCCGCGGCCGCAAGCGTGGCCGGGGTCGATGCTGGGCGTCATAAGCCGTGACTTGGTTGTAACTGAGGGCAACCTGGCGGACTCGAACCTGTCCGAGATAGTCGCCGTAGCGGATTCTTTTCGGCATATCCCTAGTTTGAAAGCATTTTTTTCGTGCCGCGAAACATACCTCAATTGGCGGCTGGAAATCAGGCCGATTCGCCGCTGTATTGCTTCCACCGCATCCACCCGTACGTATCCCCCCGTAAGCCCCCTGCCGTAGGCGACCTGACGAATTACGCGCGCTGCACCGTCTGCGTAGTCTTTGCGCATCCGGCCCATCCCGGGCCGGGCTCAGTGCAGGTGCGCCATGGCCGTCCGCAACATTTCTCTCAGTCCCGCCGTCATCACCCTTTCACCGGAGATGAACCTGAAGCAGGCGCTCGGGTTCATGCTGGAACGGGAAATCAACCACCTGCCCGTCATGGACGAGAAGGGCTACTGCGGCCTGCTCGACATCAACGACATCCTGTGCGAACTGATTCCAGCCAGCGCGCGCGTGTACGGCGGGCTCAACGACCTGCGCTTCGCGGGCGACGCCGCAGGACTGCTGATCATGCACCTGAAGGAGTTGGCAGCCCGCTCGGTGGGTGAACTGATGCGCCGCGACCTGCCTGCGTTGCGGGGCGATTGCCCGCTGCTGGAGGCCGCCCTGTTGTTGTCGCGTCAGGCCGCGCCCTTGCCCGTGCTGGATACCGACGGGCGCCTGCTCGGCATGTTGTCGCGCCGGGGGCTGCTGCGCTATCTGGTGCATGCGGCGGGGGAGCAGGTGTGACTCCCCCCGTCTCCATACTTGGCCTGACCCCGCTGGCGCTCTCGCTGGCGGTCTTCGTGCTGACCTATGCCGCCATCATCAGCGAACGCATCAACCGTTCCATCGTTGCCCTGCTCGGGGCCGGCCTGATGGTTTTCTCGGGCGTGATCAACCAGTCCGAGGCGTTCCGGGGCATCGACCTCAATACCATCAGCCTGCTCACCGGCATGATGGTGATCGTCGCCATCACGCAGAAGAGCGGCGTATTCCAGTATGTCGCCATCGCCGCCACCAAGGCGGTGCGCGCCGACCCCTGGGGCCTGATGTTGATGCTGTGCCTGGTCACCGCGCTGTTCTCCGCGTTGCTCGACAACGTCACCACGGTGCTGCTGATCGCGCCGGTGACGCTGCTGATCACCGACGCGCTGCGCCTGAAGCCCTACCCCTACCTGTTCGCCATCATCTTCGCCTCCAACATCGGCGGCACCGCCACGCTGATCGGCGACCCGCCCAACATCATGATCGGCTCGGCGGCCAAGCTGTCGTTCAACGCCTTCCTGGTCAACCTGGCGCCGGTGGCGCTGGCGATCCTGGTGCTGACCCTGGCCGCGTTCTGGTGGATCTGGGGGCGCAAGCTCACCGCCAGCGAGGCAGACCGGCGCCAGGTGATGGCGTTCAACGCGCGCGAGGCGATCACCGACATGCGCCTGCTGCGCCAGTCGTTGTTGGTCATCCTGCTGGTCATCGCCGGCTTCGTGGTAGCGCACCCGCTGGGACAGGAGCCGGGCACCATCGCCATGTTCGGTGCCGCGCTGCTGTTGCTGATCCGCGTCATCGGCAAGGGTTCGGAGGAACAAACGCACGAAGTGCATCGCAGTTTCGGCGAGGTGGAATGGGTCACCATCTTCTTCTTCGTCGGTCTGTTCGTGCTGGTGGCCGGGATCGAGAAAGCCGGCGCGCTGGAGATCATGGCGCACCACATCGTCGCCTGGACCGGCGGCGATTTCGCCAGCACCGCCGTTCTGATCCTGTGGGTCTCGGCCATCGTCTCGGCGATTGTCGACAACATCCCCTTCGTCGCCACCATGATCCCGGTGATCCAGAACATGGCGGGGGTATTCGGGCCGGAACGCCTGGAAGTCCTCTGGTGGGCGCTCGCCCTCGGCGCCTGCCTGGGCGGCAACGGCAGCCTGGTCGGCGCTTCCGCCAATCTGGTGGTGGCCGGTTTCGCCGAGCGCGCCGGCCAGCCCATCCGTTTCCTGCCCTTCATGCTGATGGCCTTCCCGCTGATGCTGCTGAGCATCGCCGTCGCCCACCTCTATCTCACCCTGCGTTACCTGTAAGCGGAGCCCGACATGAAGCGATTCCTTCCCCTC
>RPRC01000581.1 GCA_003857395.1 Geobacter sp. | reverse complement strand
CAGTGATAAGCAATGCACCAGCAAAGAGCAACAAGACAAGCGGGATTGAGAAGGCACCGGTACGCGTAAGCTCCAAAGTCCCACCAATGGCCTGAGGCAGTCCAGCGGCAATACCAGCAAAAATAATGATAGATATTCCGTTACCCAAACCCCGTTCGGTAATTTGCTCACCCAGCCACATCAGAAACATGGTTCCCGCAACAAGGGAAACAACAGAAGTAATACGGAATAAAAAGCCAGGATCAACCACCAACCCCGCTTGACTCTCAAGTGCTATAGAAATGCCAATAGCTTGAAAAGTCGCGAGCAAAACAGTGCCATAGCGTGTGTACTGAGTAATTTTTCTGCGCCCTGCCTCACCTTCCTTCTTCAGCGCTTCCATAGCCGGGGAAACCACCGTCATCAACTGCATGATAATCGACGCAGAGATATAAGGCATAATTCCCAATGCAAATACGGAGAAGCGCGAAAGGGCCCCGCCTGAGAACATGTTAAACATTCCCAGAATACCGCCTTGCTGACTTTTGAACAGATCCTCTAATGCAACAGGGTCTATACCCGGCACCGGAATGAATGATCCAATCCGGAACACAATTAGTGCGCCGATTAGAAACAACAAACGACTTTTAAGGTCGCCCATTTTTCCAGACATCTTGAGCAGGTTGCCAGCGCCAGACAAAATATTTCGTCCTAATGACCTTATACTTCAATCAAAGCAACACTACCGCCAGCGGCTTCAATAGCTTGTTTGGCACCTTTGGTAACCAACAAACCAGAAACCTTGATAGCACGCGTAATTTCCCCGGCAAGAATGACCTTGACGGTTTTCGTCATCTCAGACACCAGGCCAGCCTGTTTAAGCACAAGGAGATCTACCGCCTCAACCGGAAGATTGGATAGGTCGGAAAGCCTGACCTCACTCTTGAAGTTCCGTGATAGCGAAACAAATCCACGCTTGGGAAGACGACGAGCCATTGGCATCTGTCCACCTTCGAATCCCACCTTATGGAACCCACCGGCACGAGATTTCTGACCCTTATGACCACGTCCACCTGTCTTACCCAGACCAGAGCCGATACCGCGTCCCGGCCTTTTTTGAGAATGTGTGCTACCGATTGCGGGAGTAATAGTATTTAGCTTCATCACACCGACTCTGATTTAACGAGATAGTTAACGCGATTGATCATGCCTCGATTCTCGGGCGTATCTGAAACAATCACAGTATGGTTCAAACGCCTCAAACCAAGACCACGGACACAAGCCCGGTGCTTCTCAATCGTGCCGATTACGCTTTTAATCAAAGTAACTTTGATCTTTTGATTGGGTGTGCTCATTGCTTACTCCAGAATCTCTGAAACAGTCTTACCACGCTTGGCAGCAATTTCACCAGGGGTAGACATTTTCGCAAGTCCATTGAGCGTAGCGCGGACGACATTGTAGGGATTAGTTGAGCCCAAGCACTTAGCAAGTACGTTATGTACGCCCATAACTTCAAAAACAGCACGCATTGCGCCACCCGCAATGATTCCAGTACCCTCAGAAGCAGGTTGAATGATCACGACTGAAGAACCATGTTTGCCAATTACGGAATGATGAAAAGTCCCATTTTTAAGAGAAACCTTAACCATCTTTCTGCGCGCTTCTTCCATGGCTTTTGTTACGGCAACAGGAACTTCACGTGACTTCCCCTTGCCCATGCCAACACCACCGTCGTTATCACCAACAACAGTCAAAGCGGCAAAGCTTAAAATTCGACCACCTTTAACTACCTTGGTAACACGGTTTACGGAGATCATTTTCTCCTTCAAGCCGTCGCCTTGCTCTTCCTGTTGCTGTGCGGGTCTTGCCATGATCATCCTCGCTTAAAACTGCAAACCGTGTTCACGTGCCGCTTCGGCGAGTGCTTTCACTCGGCCATGAAAGGCAAATCCAGAACGGTCGAATGAAACCTTTTCAACTCCCAATTGCTTAGCTTTTTCTGCTAGCCGCTGACCAACAAATTTTGCAGCTGTAACATTAGAACCAGTTTTCAGTTGGGACTGAACATCTTTTTCAACGCTTGAGGCAGCCGTTAATACGATTCCACCTGTAGCGTCAATCAATTGAGCATAAATATGAGAATTCGTGCGATGAACGCAGAGTCTTATGGCACCAAGTTCACCAATCTTGGCACGTGTCTTTCGTGCCCTGCGCAAACGACGTAGTTTCTTTTCCATTGCACTAGCTCCTAATTACTTCTTCTTGGTCTCTTTAAGCGCCACAAC
>RPRC01000580.1 GCA_003857395.1 Geobacter sp. | reverse complement strand
AATTCCACGTCATTTCGCCGTTTGTACTGTCCTCCTTGAATCGGACCACGGTGTACGTCATGCCGGAGAGATCGGGGGGATTCTGGAATGTGCCGGTATTCTTCGTCTTCTCCGCGGGCAGTTCGTTCCATTGCTTGCAGGCCACCTGGCAAGCCCGGCACCCGATACACCTGGAGACATCAACCAAAACTGCTTTTCCTGCCACTCGGTCACACCCCCTTTCGTATGTTGACGAGAAACGACTTCGATTCCGGGATCATCGTATTGGCATCGCCGATATTTGGCACCAGCACATTGGCGCTGTCGCCTGTAGCCAAGCCCATATATCCGAAGCACCAGGGCAATCCGACTTCATGAACGATCGTATCACCGATATGAAAAGGCTTGAATCGCCCTGTGACCATGGCCACAGCCTTGACTTTCCCTCTGGCCGACACGACGGTGCACCACTCGCCGTTTTCGATCTCCAGCTCTTCGGCCAGCTCCCGGCTCATCTCCACGAACATGTTCGGCTGGAGTTCGGCCAGCCAGGGCTGCTGGCGGGTCATGGCTCCGGTTTGCCAGTGCTCCGTGGTCCGGTAGGTTGTCGCCACAAAGGGAAACCTCGGATCGCAGACGGCGGCATAGGTGTCCATATCGCTGCCGGCCAGATGCCAGGCCTTGACCGTCGGATTGAGCTGGACGCTCGACATCATGTTCTTGGTGGGACATTCCAGTGGCTCGTAGTGCTCGGGGAACGGTCCATCCGCCAGTCCCATGCCGAAGAGCCGGCCATGGCCTTCCGGCAGCATAATGAATGGATAGCGTGATTTGTCACCGTCCTTGAGAGGCGGCCAGCCGCCGTCAGGCACATCCCCGACCCAGGCTCCCTGGCCTTCCTTGGCGGCCGGATCCCAGCGGATGACCGGACGCCGGGCATCCCAGGGCTGACCGTTCTTGTCAACGGATGCTCGGTTGTAGATAATGCGCCGGTTGAGGGGCCAGCACCATGACCAGCCTGAATAGAGGCCAACGCCTGATTTGTCTTCAGCGCCGCGCCGGGCGGCCATGTTGCCGTCCTCCGTGTAGCTGGCACAATAGATCCAGCAACCCGATGAGGTTGTGCCGTCATCCATCAATTTAGGGAAATTGGGAAGGAGCTTGCCAGTCGTCAGGTCGTAGCCATTGATCTCTTTGGCCACAGCATGAATATCAAGCCCGCCGTCTGCGGCGACGTAGTCCCATTTCAGTCTGGTGACTGCCTCGGGGAATGGACCGCCTTCCTGCTCATAGAGTCTCTTGATCTTCTCGTACAATTCATGGATGATCTCACCGTCGGCCATTGCCTTTCCAGGCGGATCGACGGCCTTGTATCGCCACTGCATCCAGCGACCGCTGTTGCTGATCGACCCTTCCTTCTCCATAGATGCCGAGCAGGGAAGGAGAAAGACCTCGGTCTTGATCTGCTTGGGATCAGCGCCGGGCCGTTTCCAGAAGGCCCCGGTCTCCGTCTCCCAGAGGTTGACATTGACCATCCAGTCCAGCTTCCCCAGTGCCTCACGCGTCATTTCGGAGTTCGGGCCGGATACGGCCGGGTTCATCCCCCAGGCGAAAAACCCTTTGAATTTGCCTTTATACATCTCTTCGAAAATGGTGATCCAGGAGTAGTTCACTCCATCGTCAAGCTTGGGCAGGCAATGGTAGGCAAACTCATTGTCAGGCTGGGCATGGTTCCCATAGAAAGACTTGAGCATGCTGACTGAATACTTGGGATAGTTGCCCCACCAGTTGGCACTCAGCGGGTCGGCTGTCTTCGGCGTGCTCTTCTGGTTGTAGTCTTTCAGCGTCGTCTGAGAAGCTACTGGCGTTTTCAGATATCCCGGGAGGATATGGAAAAGCAGGCCATGGTCGGTTGAACCCTGGACATTCGACTCGCCGCGCAGCGCGTTTACTCCGCCGCCGGCCACTCCCATGTTGCCGAGCAACAACTGGATGATGCTCATGGCCCGGATATTCTGCGTCCCGACGGTGTGCTGGGTCCAGCCCATGGCATACATGACCGTTCCGGCCTTCCCCGGTTTTCCCGTAGCTGAATAGGCCTTGTACACCTCCAGGAGCTTTTCCTTGGGAGTCCCGGTGATGGAAGAGACAAGATCAAGCGTGTACCGCGAATAGTGCTTCTTCAGAAGCTGAAAGGCGCTGAAGGGGTTCTTGAGCTTGGGGTCTCTTTTGGGGATACCCTTCTCGTCAAGCTGATATTGCCATGTGGATTTGTCGTACTTTCTCCCTTTTTCATCGTAACCGCTGAAGAGGCCATCCTGGAAATCGAATTTCTCATTGACAAGAAACGAGGCATTGGTGTACGCATCGACATACTCTCCGTTGTAGAGTTTATTGTCGAGAATGTACTTGATCATCCCCCCGAGAAAGGCCACGTCGGTACCGGAACGGAGTGCCGCATAGATATGGGCCTTGGAGGAAGTCTTGGTGAAGCGTGGGTCAACGCTGATCAGGGTGGCCCCTCTTTCGACGGCGTTCATGACCCACTTGAAGGAGATAGGATGATTCTCTGCCGCGTTGCTTCCCATGATAAGGATGCAATCGCTGTTG
>RPRC01000579.1 GCA_003857395.1 Geobacter sp. | reverse complement strand
AAATGAAATGCAATTGCGCGGGAAAGCTCTTTTTGAACGCACCCACGATAACTCAGGTAACGAAATCCCTCCGAATAATCGTTGTATAACCTGTCATCCGCCACCCTATTTTACACACAAACAGATGGAGGATGTCGGGACACTTCTGGCAAGTGATGACTCAATGCTTTTTGATACACCTCATCTTAATAATATATATGCTTCACCTCCTTACCTGCATCACGGTCTTGCCCTGTCACTGGAAGAGATATGGACAAAATATGCGGAAAAGAATACACACGGGGCAGTAAATGATATGACAAAGATCGAGCTTAATGAACTGATTGAATATCTTAGATCACTCAGCGGCCCGGAATATTATAAAGATAAAGATGAAGTTTTGAAGGCAGGTTTATTGAATTTTAAATCAAAGAAATCAAATGAAGCCACTGTTAAAAAATAAACCGGTAATGATTATATCGGTTATCTTATTATTAGCTATAGCCTTAATATTTGGACTTACAAAAAGCAAAAAGAGTGAGGCCGTAGCAGATATTTCTAATAAAGTTGCAGGTATGCCGGATTTTACATCAATTGAGTCGGTGAGAAAGAGCGCAGGCCAAAAAGTGATTTTACCGGAATGCCGGTTTATGGTAACTGGAAACATTTCACTGTTGAGGACGGACTTCTTTCGGATAAATGTTATGCCGTGAGGATCGACAGTGAACGTGACCGTGTCCTTGTTGGTACTCACCATGGACTGTCGGTATATGAAAATGGTAAATGGAAGACATACACCACTGAGGATGGACTGGCCCATAACGGAATTGTTTCCATCGATGTCAGTGTTCTTACAGGGGATGTCTGGATAGGCACTCTTGGCGGACTGAACCGGTGGTCGGGTGGAAAATTTGAAACATTCAACCAGTTCAACAGTGGAATGCCAAATGATCTTGTTTACAATGTCTTTTGTTATGGCAAGGATGTCTGGTGCGCTACAGGAGGAGGTGCCGGACATTATGATACCCAGACCAAGCAATGGGAAATATTTACCGAACAGAATGCTCCCATGCATGAACCCTGGACCTATGCTCTTTCTGCGGGTGATGGCAAAGTTTGGATAGCTGCATGGGGAGGCGGAGTGATAGAATACAACACCATTACAAAACATTTCAGGGATTATGTGGATCCTGATGGTTTTATGGAGATAGATCTGCAGCCGGATGATGGTGTTATTCATGATATAACAACTGCCACATCCTATTCCGACAGTATTCTTTGGGTTTCCACATATTTTGGAATGAGCCGCTATGACGGTAAAAACTGGAAAGGGTATTTTGACCACGACAGCGGTCTGGCAAGCAATTTTATAAATTTCCTGCGGGCAGAAGGCAACGTGGTTTTTGTCTGCTGCGATAACGGATTAAGTTGTACCGACGGTACAAACTGGGTAACCTATAAAAAAGATGACAACAGCATCAACGGGGAAGCGATCGTAAAAAACGGTAACACCCTGGTGAAAGAGATCCCCTTGTCTCCCTCAATTTCTCATAATTTCATCATTGGTGTGGACGCCGAGGATGATGTGCTTTGGATTGCAACCTCAAAGGGTGTCAGCAGAGGTGAACTGATCAGTAAATTATGATAATCTGAAAAATTTAGAATATGAACCCGATTGTCAAAGTTTCATTAGCGATAATTCTTTTGTTACTGTCTGGAAAGATGGTTGTAACCGGACAGGATAAAAGTTTGAATTACGGCAATATTCCAGATGAGCTCGTGGCTTTTGATAAGTATCAGAAAGCATATAAATATCATTTTCTGACGCCGACCTGGTTTTATGGTGCCGGGCGTGAGATTCCACCTCCCGGTAATCTTAAGGAGGTGAGGCTTGGATTTCTTGGGCCACTTGAAGGATCTATTATTCAGCCTCTGGGTGAGCAGATGATGCAGGGAGCCCTTTTTGCCGTTGAAGAGGCAAATAATAAAGGTGGATACAAGGGTATCCCGTTTAAGCTGATGATACATAACGATGTAGGTCTTTGGGGAGCTGCTGCTAATGAGGTTGTTAAGATGGACGACGAAGGAGTGTGGGCATGGGTAGGTACAATTGATGACATTAATTCACATGTGGCGATCAGGGCTACACTAAAACTGGAAATCCCTGTAATAAATCCCGGTGATCCTGATCCTACTTTTACCGAGACAAATATACCATGGGTTTTACGTAACATTCCGGATGACCGGCAGAGTAGTTATGCCCTTGTTAAACTGATATATACAGATAACGGGTATAAGAGAGTTGCAATGATGAGGGCAAACAACAGGTATGGCAGGGTTGGAACCATGCATTTCAACCGTTCTGCTACAAGAATTGGCTTCCCTCCGGTAATTGAAGAGCGTTTCAATGACCTGGAAACTGATTTCAGACAACAGCTTGAAAGAATAAAAAAGATAAACCCGGATGCAATCCTTATCTGGGGAAATGCAAAAGAATCAGGTCTGATTGTAAAACAGATACGGGAACTGGGGATGACTCAGCCGGTCTTCGGATCCGACAGAATGGTAAACCCGGAATTTCTGGAAACAGCGGGTAAATATGCTGAAGGAGTTGTTACTACCTGCCAGTACAATCCTGATGCTGATGATCC
>RPRC01000578.1 GCA_003857395.1 Geobacter sp. | reverse complement strand
CTCGACTTCATACTTTCAATTTCCCGAAGGTGATGAGCCTCAAATTCCTGCATTTTAAGTTCGTGCTGTAATCGAGTGCGGTAAGTCTGAAACTTTATTATGCCCCATACACCTAACATAAAAACTAATGCATATAGTCCAATGGCATAGGGAGTCTGCCACCATGGAGGTGTGATAACCACTTTCAGCTGTTTAAAATTTTCATTCCAGACTCCATCGCTATTAGTCGATTTAACCTTAAAATTATACTCACCGGGATTAAGATTTGTGTAAGTAACAAACCGTCTTGAACCGCTGTTTACCCAATCATTGTCAAATCCTTCCATCATATACGAATATTGAATTGATTTGGAAGATGAATAATCCAGTGCAGCAAACTCAAAAGAAAAGACATTTTGAGTATGGGATAATTTTATTTCATTCGTATTGAACAAGCTGCTCTTCAAGGGTGAGTCACTATCAATACTAACTGATTTATTAAAAATTTGAAAATCGATTATTAATACAGGCGGGACAAAAGAAGAAAGTTTAATATCGGATGGATAAAAATAATTCAGACCTTGAGTGCTTCCCATAAAAATTAAACCATCTTTATTTTTATAAGCCGCTGAAAAATTAAAGTCACCACCAATAACACCATCCGTTTTGCTGAAGTTTGTAAATTGATTTTTATCGGTATCGAGAAAAGAAATCCCTGAGCCTGTTCCCAGCCAAAGGTTTCCGTTTTCATCTTCAACTATAGATTTAACTGAATTATCAGCAAGACCATTCTCAATTGTAAATTGTGTTATCTTAACTTCCGGTGGTGCTGGAAATTCTTTTATACTTTCTGAATTACTAACGACAAACTTATTCAACCCATTATTTGTACCGATCCATAATACAGTAACATCTTCTGACATTTTTTTAACTGAGCCTTCACAAATTGAGTAAATACCTCTGCTGCTTAGATTTCCTCGTCCACTTCCACCAGCAGTCCAACAATAAAATCTACCACCATCAGTTTCATTAAATAAATTTAATCCTCCGCCATCCGTTCCTATCCAAATTCTTCCTTTATTATCCTGATGAATTACCCAAACATCATCAAAGCTTAAACTGCTTGTATCACTTTTTTCATGCAACCATCCTTCGTAATGCTCAACAGATGGATCAAACCTGGCAAGACCTATTCCCCAAAAACCCATCCAGAGTTTGTCATTATTATCAACACAAAGAGATTTAACATATTTTACTGCTTGAGACTTACTCCTTTTTTCATAATTTGGAATTGCTATCAACCTGTTTGTCTTCAAATCAAGGCGATATAAGCCCGAACCATAAGTTCCTATCCATAAATTGCCTGCTGCATCAGATGTTAGAGACCAGACATTTAATTTTTCAGAGTGTTTAAGTTTTTTAATGATTGTTTTGCCGTTTGCGCTGGATGCATAATACAATCCTTCATCTGTGCCAAACCACATTCTGCCATCTGAAGTTTCGGTGATAGCTTTAACATTTTTTTTGTTTAAAATATTGGGATTTAAAAGACTGAACTTATCGGAAAATGAATTATTAAATTTTGTGCTCTTAGATGAAAACGAATTAATTCCATTTTCAGTAGCTAACCACATTACACCGGAACGATCTTTAATCATCCGATGTATCTGGTTACTGGATAAACTATTCGGATCATTTTTATCTGTTATAAATCTCTGAAAGCTGCCTGTACTCATGTTGTATCTTAGCAAACCTGCATAGGAATCAATCCATAATATTTTTTTATCTCCGGAAATTTCTTCTATAACTGAGCCCGCTGCTGTTCCAAATTGTAAACCTTCAGTATTTGTAACCTGGATCTGAGAAAAACTCTTTTTGTCTGTTCGATATTTTGTTAAACCGTTGTGTGTTCCTATCCAGATAAGATTTTGATCTGATTCAGACTGCGTTAGATACCATACGATATTATTGCTGATGCTGTTAGGATTGCCGGGTATATTGAAAAATCTTGTGAATACTTTTGATGAATATTCAGGATCAAACTTATTTAATCCATTGTAAGTGCTTATCCAAATATTTCCTTCATTATCTTCAAGAATTGAAGAGATATAATTATTACTTAAGGATGAATTGTCATCTGGATTATTATACCAGTGTTCAACCCTTTCTGTCAACGGATCAAATCTGTACAAACCACCTCTGTATGTACCGATCCAGATTTTTTCTTTCCTGTCTTCATAGACACAGGTTATGGCGTTTTCTTTAACATCCTCAGTTTTGATTTTCCATCTTGTAAATATTTCAGAGACAGGATCAAAACGATTCAACCAGCCATTTTTAGTTCCGATCCAAATATTTCCTTTTTTATCTTCAGTAAGAACCCAAACCGAATTATCTGAAATTGAATTTTGATTTTCAGGATTATTGCGAAATATTTTAAAGTCATAGCCATCATACCTGTTAAGCCCATCATCAGTAGCAAACCAAAGAAAGCCAAATCTATCCTGGATAATATTGAAGGCATTGTTGTTTGAGAGACCGTTTTCGGGAGTTAAACGGTTGAAGTAAATTGATTGGGAGAATAAATTGGAAGGCGCTGATACAAAAGTAAAAATAATTAAAATAAAGAAACTATGTTTGAATAGACATAACATAGATAGGAAAATTTAATTTTACATATAAAGTTACACAGGGGATTTATGATTTAGAAATTCCATTATCCGGGTTAAATATATCAAAGAAGGCGACTTTTTTAGTCGCCTTCTGGGTAAAACCTATTT
>RPRC01000577.1 GCA_003857395.1 Geobacter sp. | reverse complement strand
ATTCCCGGAGCACGTGCTGCAGATAATTGAGTTTGCCCGCCTGTCGCCCCAGTTGTCCGGCAAAATAGCCCAGAGCCGCAACCTGTTCCGGACCTCCCACCTTGATCCCGGGAGGCGATACATCACCCGGTTCAGGTCCTCATAGCGCGGCAGCCGGGGCAAGAGGGAGGCCAGGATGAGAAGGGAGGCGTGATGATACCGGTTTTTCCAGAGATTATCCATGAGCAGGTCGACGGCCTTGTAAAGGTGGGCCGGCTCCGGCGAATGAGCATAACAGCGGGCCAGCAGGGCCCGTCCGTCCGGTTTCAGGTCGGGCAGGGGTTCCAGTTCCTTCCGGGCCAGGGCCAGGGCCTTGGGAAAATCCCGGCTGCTGAGATAAGCCTCCACGGCCGCCACCCGCACCGTCAGGTCACCGGGTTGTTCCATGCGCAGGCGGTTCAGGATTTCCAGGGCCTCGGGACCCCGTTCCAGGTAAGTCAGGACCCGGGCCTTCTCCAGACGGGCCACCCGGTCCTCCGGGGCCTTCTTTACCGCGAGATCATAGGTTTTCAGGGCTGCCGGCAGGTTGCCCAGCCACAGGTAGAGATGGGCCTGCTCCCGGAGGAGCTGGGGGTCGTCCGGAACCGGGCATTTTTCTAGTTCCCGGGCCGCCTCCTCCCAGCGCCGGTCCTCCAGGAGTAGACTGATGCGCCGCAAGCGCAGATTGACGCTATCCTGGATTTTCAGGACCTCATCGTACTGGCCCAAGGCCTTCTCCCGGCTATCGGGATCAAATGACCAGACCTCGGCCAACTGCCTTCTGACCTCCACGTCCCCGGGATTCTGTTCCAGATAGGCGGAAAAATAGTGCGCCGCCTGGCCCCAGTGCTTCTGGTAGAATTGCAGCTGCCCGGAAAATAGCAGCAACTTTGGATCCTTGGGGTTCTGTTGGCGCAACGGCGCGATGATTTTCAAGGCCTCCGGATAACGGCGGGCATAGGAATAGGTCAGGGCCGCTTCCCAGCGCAACTGGCCTTTGATGAGCTGCCGCCGGGATGCTTCATCCCACAAGCCCGCGGCCTTGGCGAAGTGCTTTTTCCGGGCGTAGAGGCGGGCCAGGTTGATAACGGTTTCCTGGTGGGTGTCGCCCTCCTCCCAGGCTTTGTGGTATTGGGTCTGGGACTTGTCGAAATTGCCGATGAGCAGCAGCTCCAAGGCATACCAACGCCGCAGAGCGGGATCGGGTTGCTGTTCCATCAAAGGACCCAGGACCCCTGCGGCTTCCGCATGATTGCCTTTTTGGGCCCAGAGCCGGGCCAGGGCCAGGGCATATTCCTTCTGGCCCCGGTTATGGGCATAAAGCCAGAGATAGTGATTCAGGGCCCGGTCGCTCTCCTTGCCGGCATCTGCGGCTTTAGCCGCCTCCAGGCGGAGTCCGGCATTTTCGGCGCTCTTCTCCAGCAGGCGCTGGTAAATATCGCTGGCCACCCGGTAATCCCGCTGCCAATAATGCAGCAGGGCCAGGAAGTGGAGGGCCTCCTGATCCTCGGGAAACTCCGCCACTTCCTCCTCCTGGAGGGGAATGGCTTCCTGGTAGCGATTCAGGGATACCAGCAGTTTCACCAGCTTCCGACGCACCTGGGGGTCCCGGTCCAGGCCGTAGAGCCGCTGATAATAGGTGATCGCCAGGGGATATGACGCCTCCTGGCGAGCGGCGATCCCCGCGGCGCTGGCCAGGATGCTCCGGTCGTCGGGCTGGCGCTGCAGGTACCAGGCCAGCGTGTCCAACGCCTCCTTGGGCTGCCCCAACCGATCCAGGGCCTGGGCACGAATGGTCAAGGCCCCGGGCCCCGGGTCCCGGTTCATCATCTGGCCGGAGATCTTTAGCGCCTCCTTGACCTGGCCGGCATCGAGACAAACCCGGCCTAAGAAAACCCCATACTCAGAATTATTCGGCTCCCGGGTCCAGGCCTTCCGGGCCAGGATTAGGGCCCGGGTCCGGTCGCCTTGGGCCGCGGCCTCCTGGGAGGCACGATATGATGAGTGGCTAGACCGCCAAAAATCAGGATCATGGCTATAGGCGAGGCAGAAGATCGTCCCGACGAAGAGAAATGGCACAATCCCAACCAGCCAGCGGGTCTTGTCGGTCTTCCAGGCGATAAAGACGATTATCCCCAGAAAGAAGAAAGCGAGAAGCAGGATCAGCATCAGGCTATGGGAAATGCTACCCATAAATCTGCCTCGGATTCATGGCAGGCTGCCATTTCGGCCTGGCCATAACCGCCAAGACCAGATCCCCCAGGATCCAGATAATCAAGGCGGAAAATATGGAGTTGAAAAAAATCAGCCGGGGGTCAGCCCATCCTTCCCAGAGGGCCAACACCGGCAGGCTCAGGTGCAAGGAAATGAACCCCAGATGGGGCACCAGATGCCACCATGATCCAGCCTCGGCAAATGGGTGAAGATTGTTGGCCCGGTAAAGAGGTTTGCGGCCCGGCGGATGGAGGAGGGCCGCAACGATGGCCATGGCGTGCACCGGAAACAGGCTGCAGAGCATCTTGAACTGCCGGAGAGGCTTTTTCCCGAAAAAGAAATAACGGAACATCAGGATGGTGGCCACCAGATAGGCCCCCCGGAGGACCCCGTAAGTCAGTTCATCCCCCAGGACACAGGATTGACCGCGCCAATACACCAGGAGCGGGGCGAGGTAAAACACCGGGAATACCAGGCCGCTGGTCAGATAACTCATCATGATGATGAGAAAATGCGTCCTCTGGGACCAGGAGAGACCGGATTTAAACACAGGGTTATCCCAGAAGAAAAGGCG
>RPRC01000576.1 GCA_003857395.1 Geobacter sp. | reverse complement strand
CTGCGCAATGTAGGAGTCGTGCTGGTGATGATCGGCCCTTACTGGCTGGCTAATGTCGGCCGGCTGGATGGCGGCAAGACCCGGCAGGTGCTGGCGGCGTTGTTCGGCGAGGCGGCCGAAGGCAGGCAAAGCCTGCGGGCGGTTGAGTTCGACAGGGACACTTGAAATGTCCCCCTGTTTTGCGCCGAGGTGCAACGGGTGTTGATCCGATCGTTCGGTCTCTCCGAAGGCGGCATCTCGACAATTGGCGCAGCGATTTTGCGGGCGATTCAGTCAGGTTCGGAAAATCAGATGGAGCCTTGTCAGCGAGCAGTGCTTTGTAACGTGTGATTCAAACTAATGCATTGGAGAACAACATGAACATTTCCCATTCCCTTTTTGCGCAAGCAACGATGTCTGTATTGGCGATGTCCTGGGCCTTGATAGGTGGATCGGCCCTGGCCGAATCGCCTGCCAGCATTGGTGCCAATTGGAAGATCAACGGCAACGGGTATCCGGGTGACCTGGCGATCAGCCAGGCAGCCGACGGTAGACTTACCGGTTCGGTCTATGGCCAGACGCTCGAGGGCTATTACTCCCCAGGGGCCGGCAACCTGGCCTTTGTGCGCTACCAGAGTGGCAAGCCCTATCAGGTGTTCATCGGGACCGTTTCGCCAGGGAAGCTTGCTGGCCAGTTCTACCCCCTAGGCCCGGAGGGCGGCGCTACCCCAGGCCGCTTGAGTTACGACTGGTCGGCCACCCTGGCGCCCGTGTTTATCGGCCCTGGCGTGGTTACGGGTACGGCCATCGTGCCGCCATTGCCACCGCTGCTTTTCTCCGGCCATACGGTGACACCGGCGCCCGCCGTCAACATCCTCCCACAGACGGAGGCTTCAGTTGTTGCTCAATGTCCGGCGGGCAAAGTGGTCAGCGGTTACTCGAGAGTCAGACCCTATATCGCCGCTGGGGCCTACATCATCGAAGCGACACCTACGCAGGACGGCAGCGGTATGCGATTCACCGCGTACAACGGCGCTCTGCTCAACGTGAACGAGAACCCCGGGCTCAGGCACATCGAAGCCATCTGCATCGACCGGCCGGAAGGTTACGAGATCACCTTGCAGGGCCAGGCTTTGTCGGCGGGTCAACGCGCAGTGGTGGAAGTCGGTTGTCCGGCCGGCAAGGTGCTGATCGGTGGAGGTACGCGCACTCAGCAGACGGTGTACACCGCAGCCAGCGGACCGCGCGCAGACGGCGGCGCCTGGCAGGCTCATTTTCGCAATGACCTCAAGTTGCCCGGGGGAAGCCTGGCCCAGGTGTTCGGCATCTGCGTATCCGACCGCTATGCTGGCGCGCGTAGCCTGGTTTCTTCTCTTGATGCCAATGTCGGCCAGGGCGGCATTTTGGTGGCACCCCCCCTGTCATGTAATAACTGGAAGGGGCTTTCGGCCGGAGTGCACAGCAGCGCCACCACCATCGGCCATACCGGACCCAGCCTCGGCAGCAATGGCAGCTCGTGGGGTGTCAATATCAGCAACGAGGAGGCCAATCTGGCCACAGTGGGCTTGCGTGCGATATGTGGAAACTTCCAGTAATCAGGCTGCAAAACGTCTGTCTGGCTATCGCTCCATATCGACGCCAGACGAGAATCCGACCACCGCAAGAGGAGATTTCCAATGATCATGGCAAAGGTCTATTTTTCCTACACTGTGCCTGATCACAAGGCCGAGCATGGGGCGGTTTCTGATTGGCGGATCGCCGCCGCAATCGCGAAAGTCAGGTCAGCGCATTTCACCGCTTTTTAATCCATGTCCAGAATCTTTCTCTCCTACCGCCGCGACGACAGCGCTGGCTTTGCCGGCCGTTTGTCGGATGCGCTGGAAGTGCATTTTGGCGCCGGCGCCGTTTTTCGGGATGTGGACGACATCAAGCCGGGCGAGGATTTCGTCAAGGCCATTCAGGCCCATCTGCGCAATGTAGGAGTCGTGCTGGTGATGATCGGCCCTTACTGGCTGGCTAATGTCGGCGGGCAGAATCGTCTGGACGATCCGGATGACTTTGTCCGCCAGGAAATCGAAGCGGCGCTGGCATCAGACAAGCCAGTCATCCCCCTGTTGGTGGGTGGTGCGGTCATGCCAGGCGAGGCCAGCCTGCCCGAATCAATATCAGGTCTGGCTCGCAAGCAGGCTGTCATGCTTTCGGATGGCAACTGGCGAGGTGATTTGGATAAGTTGGTGGTGAGCTTGCGCGCCGTGTTGCCAGACACGAACAGTTTCAAATCCGGCAGACGCAAACTGATTCTGGGACTGGCGGGGAGTGGCGCGGGATTGATCCTGCTGGCGCTGGGAATCTTGAACTGGCGGCGTCCAGCGCCGCTGGAGCCCGCGCCCAAACCCGTTATCGACATCAACGGACGCTGGGTTGCCCATGTCAAATATGACTGGGGAGATGAATACGACGAAGTATTCGAATTCAAGACCCTTGCGGGACGGCTACATGGAAGCGCCACCTACCTTAAAGGCCGTCTGATTATTGAGCAGGCAAAACTTGAAGGCGAGTGGCTGAGCTTCATCACCCGCAGCGAGGAAATGCTGGGCAGCGACAATCCCAATAAAGTGGTTACCCATCGCTATACGGGCCACGTCCAAGAAGACGAAATCCAGTTCACGCTTGAAAATACCGGCGGGTATTCAATTCATCCACCTTTGGAGTTCAACGCCAGGCGCGTCAGGCAATAAACCTGTTCTTCAAATCGCTGGGCCATCCCGGCATGTTGACCGAGCAGAAACCGCCGTGCGCCGCGTAATTGGGCGTGCCGAACTGGCGCGCGAACAGACCGGTCAGCGCCTGCATCTG
>RPRC01000575.1 GCA_003857395.1 Geobacter sp. | reverse complement strand
GAAGACGGGTTGCAGGGACTGGAAAAGGTCCGAACGGAGAAGCCGGATCTGATCGTCGTTGACCTGAAGATGCCCAAGATCGGCGGGATGGAGGTGATATCCAGAGTCCGCGAGATCGATTCCGAGATTGTCCTCGTGGTGATCACCGGATACGCCACCATCAGCACGGCCGTGGAAGCCATGAAGGCCGGGGCCTATGATTTTCTGCCCAAGCCGTTCACCGCGGATGAGCTGCGTTTGATCGTCAATCGTGGCCTGGAACGGCGCCATCTCATGGAGGAATCCAAGCGGCTCCGCCAGGAAAAAGAGAAGATGCAGCGGCATTTTATCACCTTTGTCTCCCATGAGCTGCAATCGCCGCTGGTGGCCGTGCAACAGTATCTGGATGTGCTCAACCACCTCGGCGACACCCCGCAACGGGAGCAACTCCAGGTCGAATGGACCAGTCGCTGCAGCGAAAAGGTGAAGGACCTGCTCTCTCTCATACGGGACTGGCTGACCATCTCCAAGATTGAGGGCGGGGCACTCGTCGACAGAATGAAAGCTATCAGTCCGGCCACGGCCATTACTGAAGTGGTCAGGATGTATGAGGGACAGGCCCGGGAACATGGCATCGCCTTGAAACTGGATATGCCGGAGCGGGTCAGCCCGGTCAAATGCAATGAGGAGTGTCTCAACATCATCTTTTCAAACCTCGTGGTCAATGCCATCAAGTACAACAAGCCGGAGGGCACGGTGACCATCTCGGTCGAAGAGACCACCGACGAGGTCGTGGTTTCCGTATCGGATACGGGCATCGGGATTCCTGAAGAGAACAGGGAATCGATCTTTGAAGAGTTTGGCCGGGTCAAGTGCGATATGACGAAAGATATCCCGGGCACAGGTCTCGGCCTTCCCATCTGCAGGAAAATTCTCCACGAGCTGGGCGGGAAGATCGAAGTCCACAGCACGCTGAACGAAGGGTCCACCTTTCGGGTGAGTCTTCCCAGATACAAGGAACCATAACGTGTTTCAGCTCCTGCGCACTCTGTCGTTGAGAACGAAACTTATCCTCGTCTATGTGGTCATTGTCGGCGCGGGAGGGATCATCACCTCGTTCATGGGTTCGGTGATCGTCGACAAAACGATCATGAGCCGGGCCAAAAGCGAGGTGCGCCATAATATGACGACGGCCCGCATGGTCTATGAAAACCAGTTATCCGAGATCAGACAGGCCGTCTCCTTGGGGGCATCCGGGAACGACGTCCGGCGTGGCCTGTCAGGCGGGGACAGTGCGGAGTCCCTGGCCCGCCTGGAGCAGATTCACCACGATATCGGCCTTGATTTCCTGTCTGTGACGGATACCAAAGGGAAGGTCGTTTTTCGCGTCACCCAGCCGGACCAGGTCGGCGATGACGTCTCGGCCCTGCCGGTCATACGGATCGCTCTCTCCGGAGAGACGGTGGCCGCAACGGAGATCCTGAGCGAGAAGTCTCTCAGCCGGGAGGACCCGAAACTGGCTGATCAGGCGCGCGTTCGCCTGGTTGAAACACCGAGGGCCAAACCGACCAACAGGACGGAGGAGACATCGGGAATGGTCCTGATGGCCGCCTCGCCCCTGTTAGGGACCGGGGGACGGATCATGGGGGTTTTGTATGGTGGGGTGTTGCTCAACCACAATTACGGGATTGTCGACAGGGTCTGGGAACTGGTGTACAGAGGAGAGCGTTATGACGGCAGGAATGTGGGGACGGTTACCATTTTTCAAGGGGACCTGCGGATCTCGACAAACGTTCATGTGGACGGTGGGGCGCGGGCGCTGGGAACGCGCCTGTCCGAGAGCGTCTATGATGCGGTTCTGGTGAATGGGAAGAACTGGTCCGATCGGGCCTTTGTGGTCAACGACTGGTACCTGAGCGAATACGATCCCATCTTCAATTCCAGCGGAGAGACGATCGGCATCCTTTACGTCGGCCTGCTGGAAAGAGCCTTCCTGGCCATCCGCAACAGGGTCATCCTGACTTTCATCGGGATGGCCGCTCTCTGTTTTGGGCTGATCATTTTAATCAATTACTACATTACGGGGACCATCACGCGGCCCATCCGGGAGATGGTCGGTGTGACCCGCCTCAGTGCCGCCGGGGATCTGGGACACAAGGTCCGCGTGCGGTCCCTGGACGAACTCGGGAAACTGGGGATCTCCTTTAACACCATGGGGAGAAGTCTCAGGCAGCAGCAGGCCCAGCTGGAGGAATGGGGAAAAATTCTGGAGCAGAAAGTGAAGGAACGGACAGAGGAGTTGCAGGCCATGCAGACCAAGGTTCTCCAGACGGAGAAACTGGCCTCCCTGGGGAAGATGGCCGCCGGCATCGACCACGAAATCAATAACCCGCTGGGCGGGATCCTGGCCCTCAGCTCCCTCCAGCTTGAGGACATGCCGGAGGTGGATCCGGACCGGGAGAACGTGGAGGAGGTCGTTCACCAGGCCATCCGCTGCCGCGACATCGTGAAAGTGCTGCTGGAATTCTCCCGGCAGACCGAAGCCAAGATGGTCTGGATCAACATCAACAGCATTCTCGATGCCACCCTGACCTTCATCGAGAAACAATCCATCTTTCATAACGTCCAGGTGGTCAAGAAATATCACCCTGATCTGCCTCTGGTCATGGTCGACGAATCGCAGTTTCAGCAGGTCTTCATGAATATCATCCTCAATGCCATCGAGGCCATGAAGGAGGTCGGGGCGCTCACCCTGGAGACGAATTACGACAAGTCGACCGATATGGTCGTGGTCAGGATCACGGACAGCGGCTCCGGGATTCCGCCCGAGATCCTCGACAAGATATTCGATCCATTCTTCACGACGAAAGAGGTCGGCAAGGGCACGGGGTTGGGGCTTTCCATCGTGTACGGGATCAGCACCCGGCATAACGGCAAGATCTCGGTGGCCAGCAAGACGGGAGGGGGGACGACGTTTACCATTCAGATTCC
>RPRC01000574.1 GCA_003857395.1 Geobacter sp. | reverse complement strand
GCTCAGCAACTCTTGATGGAAATATTGTTTCTGGAAATTTAGCTTTCGGAATATCATTGGAGACCAGCAATAGCAATATCGTTTCTGAAAATGAAATCTCTAACAATTCAAATCAGGGCATAATAATTAATGGAAATTCTAATAACGTAAGTAATAATTCAATTTTTAATAACGGCGCTCCTGGAGTTTTTATTACATCGGGAAATAACAATTCAATTTTGAGTAATTCGATTTATAACAATACCTCACTTGGAATTGAGCTGGCTGCTGGTGTAAATGATTCGCAAGTATATCCAACAATTAATACCTTCTATACCTGGCAGGATGAGACAGCTTTACCTGAAATAAAAGGAGGAACATCTGTTCAGGGAACTCTCAATGGTTTACCGGAGCAGAATTATAGAATCCAATTTTTTGCCAACTCAAGTATGAACAACAGGGAAGGCAAACGTTATCTGGGCGAAGTTGATGCAACTACAGATATTATTGGAGGGGCAGATTTTCTTGCTAATTTAAAAGATGCTGTGCTCACTCCTGATGAAGTTATAGGTGCAACAATAACAAGTTTGGATTTTTATAATAATCCTTTAAGCACTTCTGAATTTTCTTTTGCTATCGAGAGAGCTACTGATGAAGGTGATCACTATTTGGTAAATACCACACTTGCTGGAATTCCGCTTCATTGGAAAAATGGAAATGGCGATTATGAAATTTTTGGACCCGTCCAAACTAGTATCGGAGAACAGCCACCTGCCGGATTTGCCAATGCAGTTGAAACCGGATTCGATACCTGGAGTGCTCTGGAACAATTAACTTATACTAAAAAAGAATTAAGCATTACGAATTTCGGACATGCTTTTGGAAACGCAGATGGAATAAATAATGTTGTCTGGTACCCTACTAGTGAAATGTGGGAAGATTCAATCGGAGCACCGACAAACGTAGTTGCAGTAACGAGAGTTAGATACAATGCTTTAAATGGTGAGTTGATTGACGTAGATCTTGCATTCAACGGCGAGCCAATTTCGCTTGCAGGATTGGGACAATTTTACTGGGCAACTGATGGATCATCTGATAAATTAGATGTTCAAAATGTTACCACACATGAAGCTGGTCATTACGGTGGTTTGAGAGATTTATATAATCCGGGTGATTTCGCTTATCTGCTTGAAATGAAAAATAATAATCAACTGGCAACAATGTATGGAAGGATTGATGTTGGAGAAACATATAAGAATAGTTTGCATCCCGGTTCTTCTGATCCAGAGTGGCTTTCAAATCAGTTAGAAATAACTAAATATGATGTCGGGGGTATAAACTATATTTATGATAATCTTGGTGATATATACTACGATATAGTTTTGGTATTTGATGGCACAACTAACTTCACATCCACAGAAGTTCTTAACGGCTTTGTTCCTTCAAAGAATGCCGCACTTGAGCTTGTCACAAAATTAAGAATAGGAGACAGAGTGGGTTGGGTAAATGGTTCTTCTACCGAACCGCTTGGAGATGATTTCAATACAAAGCTTAGTACTCTCAATCTCATTGTACCAAATGCAAATGGAAACCTTGCCGATCGAATAATTGCTGCTCAATCTTTATTGAACTCTGGTTCGGGGACAAACAAAAAAGTTATAATATTATTTAGTGCCGGCGAAGTATCCCCATTTTCACTAATCACAGAATTGACTGTTGATCCGGAAATAAAAATATATACAATGGGATTCCAGGGTTTAGCTGCTGGACAAGATTTGATGAGCTGGTTAGCACATGAAACCGGCGGCGAATACTATGAAGTTTCAAGTTCTACTGAAATTCCTACTGCAACAAATATTATCTGGCTCCGATTACTAGGATTACAAATTTCATATCTCTCTGAAGAAATCAGCAGTGAATATTTTGATGGTGGACTTCAATGGCAAGGTGGATTACAATGGCAGGGTGGATTGTCATGGCAGGGTGGATTACAGTGGCAGGGCGGATTGCAATGGCAGGGTGGTCTACAATGGCAAGGCGGACTTCAATGGCAGGGTGGATTGCAATGGCAAGGCGGATTGCAATGGCAGGGTGGAACTCTTGAACTCGGTTTATCCTGGCAGGGAAGCGAATACGAGCTCGTACTATTACCTCCGGGAGAAGTTGTTGGTGAGGGAGGTGTGCTTCCTGCAGGTGCGATCACAGAAAATAATTTCGGGTCGTCAGCTTATGATGTTGAATTTTTTGATGGAACAGCTACCTATGGTAAACCGTATAAATATTTCAGAGTAAATAGTCCCGGAGTTGGTCAATGGACTTATGCAATTGTAGAAAATGTTCCACCAACTACCCCCGAGCCTATTAGAGTATATATGAGCAATGAAGCAGATCTGGTGCTTAAATTTAAATCCGACAAAGAACGTTATATCTTACAAAGTGATCAATACGGCAACCCGATACCCATATTAGTAAATCTTGAAGCTACTTTATTTGAGGGTGGTGAAACTAGTCAGACTGGCGATGATACAAAGACGGTTGGAACTCCTGTTAACAATGCCATAGTCAGTGTGCAAGTTACTTCGCCTGATAGTCAGGTAGTCGTGGGCTTCTTATCCCGCACTCAAGATGGTACTTATAGTATTTCCCTTGAGACTTCGTTGACAGGAAACTATGATATAAAGGTTATTGCTTCTGACAGTGTTCAAAACGGTAATAATAATAATAGTCAATACGTCATTCAAACTGAGCATTCATTCTACGTATCGCCATTCGAAGAACCTGTAGAACCTATAGTTCAATTTCCACCATATCCTGTATTCGCTAATCAAAAAATAACACTTGGTACCAGCGTTAAGGTGTATGATGGTAAAGTTGTTGGAAATGCTGATGTTCAGATTGGTGGATCTTCATACATTGAAGATGGTGCGGAAGGCAACGGAAAGTTTACCGGCGGAACCAGCATTAGTGCTAACAATCTCACATTCAATGGCAATGTTCAATTAGGCGGAAGTAGTCAAATTACAGGTGATATAAATAGTGGTGGATATTTTAATAGCGGTACAAGTGTT
>RPRC01000573.1 GCA_003857395.1 Geobacter sp. | reverse complement strand
AAAGATCCCGGGTGAGAGGTCACAGAAATGGCTGGGCAGGCCGACCGAATCCTTGGCCGTCACCCGGATAATGGCATTGCCCGTCGGCCCGATCGTATCCGGAATAACCCACATGAGAGTTCCTGCAGCCGGTTGATGGTCGGCTAATGTGAGCTCGATGTTGGGAACAGTCCCATAGTCCTCAAACTCAATCCGTACCGATGCAATACCTGAATGGTCGTCGACCGCCTCCCAGGAAATCTCAATTTCGTCGGATACAAAGAACATCTCCCCGCCAACAGGGGCATACTGGTTCACACAGGGGCTGTCCACATCGACCTGGATAGGACCATAGGTCGTCGTCAGACCATCCCATTTGCCGGAGAAATCCTGTCCTGTGAGATGAATATAATAAACTCCTGAGCTCCGGTACTCATCGAATACGATGAACGGCACTTCTCCGGTCGTGTCTGTGGCCACAGGATTCGGGTACAGATCTGTGTTGAAGTTTGTGTCAAGAATGGTTTCGTAATAATATACACCACTGACATCGTCCTCTCCATTATCGTAACGAATATACACATGCCCGTCGTTCTTCCACACACCTTCATCATGGGAGGCGGCCTGGAGTGCCGGTGGACCGGGGAGCAGCGAATCCCAGTCCAGGTAATTCCTGGCGAATGCTGACCACAGGTATGGGACAGGTTCTCCGGAATGAATATCACGGTACGAATCCCAGAAATGCATGAGCGTCATGGGATAACTATAGTCAGGGAACCATTGCTCCGGAGGCACACCAAAAGGATTATCGACATCTTCCACGTATTGCGGATTCTGATATCCACCCGCTATCTCGTTTGTGAAGGCCAGCCAGACCTCGGCGAAAGACAGTTGGGCCTGATCAAGAAGACCGGCATCGCTGGTGTCTGATGATACTGTGAAATCAACAAGGTCATAGAGTATAGCGCCCACTGCCGATTCTGTGTACAGCGGATAATCCTTGTAGTCTTCCCCGCACGTGTACAGACTGTCGCCCAGATTGCTGAGCACGATGGCTCCGATCAGATCAGAGGGATCCTCTATCCAGTCTTGATCTGATTCGGTCTGGTAAGAAGTATTGGCATATCTTGAACCGTGAATATCAACATAGCTGAGCGCTCCAATATAATGGGCGAAACCCTCCAGGTAAGGCCAGATGGTCCCATCCATAGCGGCACAACACCAATGCCTGTGTGCCCCTGCCTCGCCGCCGTAGTACGGGATATCGATCCAGCCGGCATATTGATCCATGAGAAAGTGGCCGTATTCGTGGTAAATAGACGTAATCTTGTTCCGCCCCACATGGATTCCTTCCCCCACTCCCCAATAGTAAGCCTTGTTCCTGCCTGCCCCTGCCGGCCATTCAACCGGGACCCTGTCCGGCCAGAGGCCCGTCTCATCATGGAACCACTGGCGGATGCGGTACACCTGACCGGCCAACCAGAAGGCATCGCCATCTGTGCTGTCATCGCTCGTTACGGCTATATTCCGTTCTTCGTCGCCGACAAAATCGAAAGCATCTGTCACCATCACGCGAGGGTCAGCGTTGATGGTCGGATGAACCTTGGCCGCGTCATTGATAGCTCTGAACTTCAGGAGATACCGGGGGGTGGCCGGATCCTCGGCCGTCATGCTGTAATATCCGTTGGCGTCGGTCTGGCCTTCATCATAGGTCCAGGCCTGGTCCCCGCTTTTCAGTATGACCTCGACATACGACAGGGTGTCTCCGTTGTAGTTGACCAATGTACCGTAGATGGTATGATCAGCAGATCGGGCCAGTCCAAAGAAAGTGCATACCATCATGAATACTACAGTCGCATATCTGATGACCTGTGCCATAGCCCCTCCTCTTGGCATGGTATATCCATTCCCCGCCTTCGAGTCTCCGACATCGAGACAGATCTTTGGAAGAAAAGAAAACCTGTCCGCTGTGATTACCAAGTCTTCTTGGCCCCCAAGATATCCCCATTCGCCGGAATCCATGCAACAGGTCCCTCCAGCCCGCACCTGTCAAGGAAGCCTTGCCAGAATCAATGGTTCCTATTTGAGAATCAGCATGCGCCGCGTTATAGAGGATCTGCCGGCTGTCAATCTGTAGCAATAGACCCCACTGGCCATCTCCGACGCATCCCAGGTCACCGTGTAATATCCCGGCTCCTTCACCTCATCCACCAGCGTCGCCACCTCCTGTCCCATCACATTGAAAACTTTCAATGTGATGTATAAAGTAGAAAGTTCAAAGTCCAAAGTCCCTTTCCCTCCCCTTTCTACTTTTGACTTTATATTTTGTACCGGTAGGGAGTAGGAGATGGTGGTCCGGGGGTTGAACGGGTTGGGGTAGTTCTGGCAAAGGCCGAACGAGGTCGCCACTTGATCATACCTCTCAACACCTGTAGTGGGAACATGCACGGTGGCAGAACCAGTGACGGGGCTTCCCTGAACCGAGGCTGTTACCGTGAAATTGCCTGATGTCGTTGCCGTGTACAGTCCGGTCTGGGGATTGATGCTGCCGCCGGTTGTGGTCCACTGCGGCGTGACCGGCACCTGCGTGCCAGTGGTGTCGTAGCCCGTGGCCGTGAACTGTTGCATGCCACCGACCTGGATGGTGACATTGGCTGGATCCACGTCAATCCTCGCCAACTGGCCATGCTCTTGCAGTAATCCAAGGATATTTGACAGCAGAAGAAAGATGTGGACGCTGCCGCGGACGACCTGCACCTTGTCAGCGTATGCATTCGGAATCGACGTCAAGAGTTGATCCCAGGTTTCTCCACCATCACTCGTCTTGTGTACGGCCACAGACCAACTGGAAGATTGCCAGGTATTCACTGCCAGATAGCCGTGTGCCGGGGTGAGAAAACAAACCGAGCTGGCGCTGTTGCCTTCTGGTGCGACTGCAGACAACCAGGTAGCACCACCGTTTGTGGTTCGCAACACTATTGCACTGGTATCGTTTTTGCCGACTGCCCAGCCGCTATCCGGATTGGCGAAGAATACATCAAGCAGATTACCTTCGGTCAGGGGTTGTGTTTGCTCGGTCCAGTTTTGTCCGCCATTGCTGGTGGCGAGAATGATGGGCTGATAAGGATACGACAAGGTGCTGCCCACAATCCAGCCGTAGTGTGCATCCGCAAAGGCTATGGCACTGAGATTTGCCTGCGGTACAGGATGATTCGACTGCACCCAGGTTGCCCCGTCTGAAGTGTGCAAAACAACAGCCTCCTCCGTATCTGAATCCGTTCCAGTCGCCCAGCCTTCCTCAGCGCTCATGAAATATACATCACTGAGACCACCCTTTACCACCGGACTGGTTTGCCGCAGCCACTGTTCTCCACCGTTTTCCGTCTTGAGGATCACTGGGGTGGCATTGCCGAAAGAACCTTCAGAACCAACCGCATAGCCAATGTTGGCATCCACAAAGAAGACGCCGACGAGATAGGCGTGCACCGGTGTTTGCTGTGTCGTCCAGTCGATGCCTCCATTGGTGGTGTGGATGATGTCTCCCTGGGTTGAGTTTCCGACGATCCAGCCTGTGTATTTGTCAATGAAATGCATGCTGTTCATGACCCCCCTGCTGATGCCGATCGGAGTCTCAACGAACTGCCAATCTTGGGCACTGACCATCCCAGAAAACCCGAAAATGGGAACAGCGAACGCCATGCCAAGAAACGTCAGCATCGATTTCAGCGAAGTATGGATCTTTCTCCACATATGCGCCTCCCTGTTGTCCTTGTCCTTCATGGTTGGCACCGGCACTCCTCGGTCCAGTCGTCTATGATGGCCCGCCAGAAGATACACAGGGCATCTCCGGGTGTGACATTCCCGTCGCAGTTGACATCAGCCGCCTGGGCCGACGTCTCACACAGACACTCCTCC
>RPRC01000572.1 GCA_003857395.1 Geobacter sp. | reverse complement strand
CCTGTATATCCGTCAGATAGCACATGGCTTTCTCAGGTTCACCCATATGCGGGAAGGGATGTTCCACCCAACGGTCCTGCCACCTGCCGATCTCCGCCACTTCCGCCATCTTCTCCTTTATCATTAGAAGTTTTATCTCCCAATCCTTCAGACCGGGATATTGTTGCCTTCTTGCCTCCATATTGCGTCGATTAGCCGCCAGGATCTGGCGCTTTTTGTCAATGGTCGCCTCGGAGTTGATTCGCACGTAAAAAGCATCGCATCGTCCCGCCTTTATTCTATCGGAGAACGCCGACAGGCAGGCAGCCCGGAAAGCTGAGTCCTGATCAAGAAAAAAGCGAACCTTCTCGGTATTATCGAGAAGTTTTCTCAGAAAAAAGAAGTGCCCGTACATCGTGTATTCACCTCGCACTTGCATGCCTTGTTTGGGTAGCGCGAGATCATCATCCATGTTCTCGAACACTTCAACATCTTCCCGGTTTTCAACGTCCCGATAGGTGGCGGCTATGCTTTCCCTCAATGATCCTGCTCGGACACCAAATCTTTGGGTTCGGGCTTTCTTGATGGCCTCAATGTAATCGCCTCGGAGCCATAGTCGGGCATATTTTCTGTAGGCCTGTTTTACTTCGTAATCGCCCGAGGCAACCGCATCTTCCTCTATAAGTTCCGGCTCCATTAGGGGATCAAAGTTCAGATGCAGGCCGAACACATAACCAGTCATGTTGTCAGCACTGCCGACAGCACGGAAAATAATGTTTCTGCGGTCCTCAGCATCGGACCAATTGATCATATAGTCTTGCCGATCGACCCCAATATAAAGGCGCGTCAGTGGCATAGTAGGAAGATGGCGTTCCCTCTCAGCCGCGAAGGCGACGCACTGGCGATGAATAAAATCGATCTTTCGGTATAATGTGGACATCGTGACCCCCTCCACCTCACATATACGGCGAAAGGGTACCTTATTGACCAAAAGGCGGAAAATTGCGGCATTTTTGTGAGGCTTTCTGTGTCGGATTGTGGGTGATGAAGAGCCGATGAAGGTTTTCCCGCATTCCTTGCACCGATAGCGAACTGATCCTGCCTTGGTCCGTCCGAACAACTGATAGCGAGCGTTGGCTTTGTCTCTAATTATCCCATAATTTGCACAGGTCAGGTTCGGACAGCTCGGAACGTCTATGGCCTCAAACGGCCTCCAAAATCGGCACAACTCTTCATGGATGCCTTTGTTACTCTTTATGGTTGGATATTGGCCGCAAAGACTGCAGTGAAGCATCGGGGTACCGCGGCCCGAGCCAGCTATGCTGTAAGCATCTCTGCCACGTTCTGCCGCCCCCTTGCCTCTGGGCTGTCTTTTTGGGCTCGCCGGCACACCGAAATTCTGGCAATGAGGGTTCTTACAAAAGTTGACCTGGATCTTGCCGACTTCAACCGGAACACGTTCGTCGAGCTGGTTTGGTCCTTTAGGCAAATCAATCCCCCTCCCAGATTCTATCTGGAAGGGGGATAAATGTTAAACACT
>RPRC01000571.1 GCA_003857395.1 Geobacter sp. | reverse complement strand
GACTGAATTTTGTACCAGCAATAAATTAATCACCACTAACGAAAAAACAAGGGAAAGGGAGATTTTTTGAAAATTTTTTTTGGGTGCCGGGGTAGCAAAGGGAGAGGGGTCGAAGTGTCGCTCACTGCTCTATCTCTGCAATGCGCCACTAAGTTGTTGGGGTTCCGATATCCTCCCAATATCCAGTAAAATATATCTCGGGGGCGGTTGGGACCCGCGCCTACTTTGACTCGAAAAGGACCGGCCGCCGGGATGACAGTCTTTTCGACCAAGCCGGGCACCGGCGGCGGGGTCAAAAGAAAACATGGTTATAGATCTTGTTTCCTTTGGGTCTTGGTCTGCTGGGGACGGACAAAAGGCACTCTATCTCTATGAGCTCGAGAAATCCGGCCGGGTTGAACCTCGGCTTCAGGACGCACTCGCAGATGCGCTCCGATAAAAAGCCACTTGATAGGACTACAGATTTTTTTATATGAGGAGAGCGGCTAAGACCTAATCCAGTTCCAGGCCTCGTAGAGTTCATCCCGGGAGAAATTCCGCACCTCGCCGCTGAGGAGGAGGGCGAGCATTTTCATCTGCAGGTTTATCTGCCAGGAGGCCCCCACCACGGCAATCCGCTGAAAGGCCTGGAGGTCATTCCGGCCGAAGCCGTCATGTTCCAGCGCCGCCAGGTCCCACCCCTGAACATCTTCATCCAGGCAGAAAAGCACCCGTACCCCGCCGTGCTCCTCAATGATGGCTTTCAGGCGAGGCACCAGAACCTCCTGGAATTCCTGTTTGGTTAACTTACCCGTGGCCTTCACTCCCAGGATATTTCCTTGACTTTCCGGCAGAATTTCCAGCATGAGGTCTCGATCCCTTTATACTCGGGTTATAGCGTTTGCCATAAATTCCTTCCGTTTGGAGGTTCTCAAATCCCCCTAAATCCCCCTTTTTCAAAGGGGGACTTTAACAGCAATTCCTTGCAGTTCCCCCCTTTTTTAAGGGGGGGCAGGGGGATTATAAGGCTTCCCGGAGCGGAAAAAACTTTTGGCAATTGCCATAGTTTCCTACGAAGTCACAGTCAAAAGATCATCAATATTCATGTCATCCTGAGCGGAGCGCAGGACCTCGTTTTTCTTGGAGTTATGAGATGCTTCGGTCGCTCCACTCCCTCAGAATGACAGGTTGGGGACTTGAGCAGAGGTCTCAACTTGATATAAGGGTTAGGGATCGAGGTTTTTAAGTCCCCCTTTTCTAAAGGGGGATTTAGGGGGATTTTCAAGAGGTTATCCAAATCCCCCCTGCCCCCCTTTAGGAACTTATCCTTACCCATAAGTTTTTCTGCCTGGTGGCACAGCCTTTCCAGGCTGTGCGAAAATCCCTCGCACAGGTTGAAAACCTGTGCCACCAAAAACTTATTGAATCAACCACTTCCCCACTTGTGGGTAATGCTTAGCCCATTGGGGGAGAGGGAAAAGATGGGACCGTTCTGAGGTCCTGGGGTCATTATAACGTTTGCCAGAAGTTCTTTCCTCTTACCCCCTCTCCACCCGTTTCGGGGGG
>RPRC01000570.1 GCA_003857395.1 Geobacter sp. | reverse complement strand
GGTGGCCAGGGGGTGCGTGTAGTAATAGCCCTGAAACAGGTTGAACGAGAGTTTGCGGCAGGCTTCGTAAACTTCCGGGGTGTCGACCTGGGTGGCGATCAGGCGTGGTTTCTTGCCCGAGCCGCTATCCAGGCTGCGCACGACCTGCGCGGCGAGCGACATGGCGTCGTAGCGGGTGGTGTCAAAGCGGACATAGCGACAGTAACCGGCCAGTTCCTGGTGTTCCGCCGGGTCGTCCAGGGCCAGTTGCAGTCCGTCATGCGCCAGTTTTTCCACGCGCGCGATCAGGGCTGGAGGACTTCGTTCAGGGTGGATCGCGACGACCACCTTGTCCTTCGGCAGTTGCTCCATCAGGGGGCTGTGCAGCGTGTCGGCGGCGACGCTGAGGAAGGTGAGCTTGTCGCCCAGCGCGCGCTGGAACGCCAGATCAATCGCGCTGGCCAGCAGCCATTCGTCTTCTGCCTGCTGCGTTGTCGCGGCGCCAGGTATAGAACCTGGCAGGCTGGCAGAGCCGGCATCGCGCCGCTTCAGTTCATAGCCGACGATGCGGTGTTCGTTGTCCAGAATCGGCTGGCGGGTGAGAAAGCGTTGCAGGGTTGCCAGGCCATCAACCTGGGGCGGCGCGCTGGCGGGAGCATCGGTCATGCTTCAAGCGCCTCTCTGGAAATGTTCGAACAGGTTGTTCACGGCGCGGTCGATCAGCGGCACGTTGTCGATGATCTGCGCGCGCTCCTCGCGGAATTTCGCGGCCAGGCCTTGGGCGTTGATAGAAACGGCGCGCTGGCCGAGTCGATTGGTGAACAGGTAAGTGCCTTGCAGCGGGCTGATCCAGGCCAGTTTGGCGCGCAGGCTGGTGCCGTCATCCTGTTTGAACTCGATCCAGACCCCGCGCTTGAGCTGTTTGACCATGGTTTCGTGATGGCTGTCGCGCGGTTCGTCCCAGGCTTCTCCACGCACGTCGCTGATGGTGATTTCTTCGAACTCCGAAGATTCTTCCTGTGCCGCGGCAATCTCCTGCAACAGCGTGACGTCGGGAATGATGGCTTCGGTGAGCACGGGAATGTCTACGAAGTCATGCCCGCCAAAAACGGGCGCCGCCTGCGCCGACAGATCAGGAATCTCGCTGCTGAAGGCGACTGCTGGGGCCTCGAAATTGCCTTGCTCACCCTGGAAGCCGGCTTTCACCGCGACCGCGTGGCATTTCACCAGGTTGGAAAAAAACGCGTCGCGCGTCTCCTTGCCAAGGTTGAGCGCGTTGAAGATGCTATCCAGTCTTTTCAGCAGACGCGGCAGCAGATCGATCAACTTGCGGCGTTCCTCCTTGTCGATCTTCGGCGTCAGGCTCCAGAGCAGATCGTTCATGGTCGCCACGGCGTCGTTCCAGTCCGAGCTGCTTTCGCCTTTTTCGAGACAGACACTGGCGAGCCAGTTTTCCCAGTGGCTGAGCAGAAATTCGCGGATCGGCGCTGGCGTCGGGTGATCAAGCAGGCTGGCCATGATCGTGTCGTGCGCGACGACCCGAGCGATTTC
>RPRC01000569.1 GCA_003857395.1 Geobacter sp. | reverse complement strand
TGCAAGAGAATACATTGCAAGTTTGCATGCGCCGCAAATCCATGGAATATAGAAAGTCCTGTATTTTGCAATTTTTTTTGAGTAATTATTCAGATAAAATTTGTTGAATAAATCATTAGTATCTGCTTCAAAGTCAATTATCCTGTCTTTACCGAATAATGTTCTCAGCTCATCGACTACAAGCCGGTGTTTTCCAATTTTTCCCATCTTATTATGATGGAATGTTAAAAGATGAACTTTCTCTGCCCTCTCCAGAGCAATCAGTGCTGCGAGTGTAGAATCAGGACCTCCTGAAAACAAGATTGATATTCCGTTTAGCATAGTTATGTTTTGGTAAATATTAATATTCTGCTTGGGTTACAAGGTTTTTTATAAAGTGCAAATATTTTTAATCCGTATTCCGAATAGATATTTTTTATTTTTCCGAACTCAAGATAATGCGGATTAAATCCCAGAAATACTTTTCCCCCGCTGTTCAGAAACAAGCCGCAGGAGGAGAGATATTTTTTTATTGTAGTTACTCCATCAACACCACCGCACCAGTCTGTTTTGTATTTGTGAAGCCGGGATATTCCAAGTTTAATGCCTGTTTGTTCGGGAATATAGACTGAATTAAAAAATATAAGATCGAACTTATCTTTAACTGCTTCAAATAAATCACTCTGATAAATCATAATCTCTGCATTGTTTTCCCGTGCGATTAATGCTGAATTCCCGACATATTCCCTGTTAATATCGCAGGATTCGATATGACATTTAAATTTCTTTGCTAAATATACGGAAAGGAGGGCATATGGTCCGGTCCCGACCTCAAGGATTTTTGATTCACCGTGTATATAATTTTTCAGGCATTTTTTGAGAAGCAGAGTGGTGAAGTCCCAGTGAATACGTTCATTGTTATTTGTTCTTACCCCAAAAAGCAGTTTTGTGAGAAAAGAATTCTGCCTAACGCAATTATTCAGTGCTAATAAACCGAATTTTTTAAGCACAGAAGGCATTTAACATTTTTTGTTTTTCAAAAGAATAGCCTTATTTTCAGCTATATCATCAGCTTAAAAAGAATACAAAAAGCCGCAGATATAATATCCCATTCATTTACCCGTATTAAAATTAATTAATATACTCAAGTTGACTGTTTGATGGCTTAATAATTGTTAAATATAGTTAATTTTGGATAAAAAACAAATATGTTAAAGTTAAAAAGGCTGCCAGAAAACTTAATATCATTACTTGTAGAATTGCAGATATTCTTTGATGATAATTAATAGCTTCATTTTAACAGTCTATTAATTTTTCTAATATTAACCTCAGACAAAACAACAATAAATGGTGTGGTCATAGTTTTGGGTTTTGGGACACATCGGTCAAAGCACAATGCATTTTTATTAAATTCATCTGAAGTAATAATTAAAGCATTAAGATTTTATGCATATTTTATTTTAAACATTTTGGAAAAATATGGTAAGCCGATATACTTTGTTATAGATGATACGTCAAACAAGAAACGAAGTAAACATGTAACAGTAGCATATA
>RPRC01000568.1 GCA_003857395.1 Geobacter sp. | reverse complement strand
TTGATCTCCACTTTGCTCCCGATGGAGAGCGATCTCGCCTGCTTTATTACGGTGCCATTCTCGTTGAATGCGATGCAATATCCTCTTGCTAGCACCTTGTCGGGGTTGAGTTGCTGAAGCGCGTAAACGTTTTTTTCTATTTTGTTTTTTCTGTCGGCAAATGCTCGATTCAATATTGAATTTAACGAAGCATTATTAGTGTTGATCTCAAGTCGTAGAGGGCTTAATTTCGGCACGAGTGATCCAAGAGCTATCTTCCTGTTTTCAAGTGTTTGTTTTGCAAGAAGTAAATGGTTAACAGCGCTAAGCTCAACTCGCTTTGTAATCTGGGCGAGGTGTTTCTGGTAGCTAGAAACAGCATTACCTGGATGTATTACCCGCCTCGACAATCCATCCAATTGTTGCATTTGCTCGTTAATTTTCCGGATCGTTGATCGGTTAATACGAGCTAGCAAACTACCCACTTGCGTGTTCATTTCCTGCCGATCCGGGGTGGACAATTGTGCTGCTGCAGTGGGGGTGGCCGCGCGAACGTCTGCGACGAAATCCGCTATTGAGAAATCCGTTTCATGCCCGATTCCAGTGATGATGGGAATGGGGGACGCGTAGATTGTTCGGGCGAGTTGTTCGTTATTGAATGGGCGGAGGTCTTCAAGGCTGCCGCCGCCTCTGACAAGTAATAGAAGGTCACATTCCTTTCGACGAATCGCATCCCTCAAGCTTTGATTGATCATTGCTGCAGCATCTGGACCTTGCACTGGGGTTGGAAAAATGATGATCGGGCAACTTGGCCAGCGTATTTCCAAGGTTTTCAGTACATCCTGAAGTGCAGCAGCTTGCAACGATGTAATTATCCCTAGTCGCTTCGGAAATCTGGGTGGAGTCAGTTTCTGTTCAGCGCCAAAAAGACCCTCTGCTTCCAGCTTGGATTTAAGCCTGATAAATTCCTCATACAGTGCCCCTTGGCCGGCTCGACGCATGGCGTCAACAAGAAGTTGATAGTCGCCGCGTGTTTCATAAAGAGTGGCTTGAGCACGAATTTCGACTTTATCTCCTTCAGAGGGAGTCCAATCTAGAAATTGGGTTCGGTTACGAAAAAATGCACATCGGACACTTGATTGCTCATCTTTGAGTGTGAAATACCAATGACCGGAGCTGGCTCGCGTGAAATTTGAGATTTCTCCGGCGACCCAGCACGACGGCAAATATTTCTCGAGCGCGAGACGTGCGAGACGATTCAGTTCGCTTACTGTGATGATTGCAGCGGTAGAAGACACGATTGATGTTCGATGGTTGTGTGGGGCTTGTTGACAGAGTCTACCCGTCCGGTGCCCGTGAGTAGGTGTGCAAGGATTTTTCTCGAGTTCAAATGATGGTATGTTTCTCTTTTTTCCACACGGCGGCGCATGCCGCCGTTGTATTTTTCAAGCGGTTGGAACCTGTATGTCTGAATACCTGATGCAAACCTACGCACGGCAGCCTGTCGCATTTGTACGCGGCGAGGGGGCTTGGTTGTTTGATACAAACGGCGACAAGTATCTTGATGCCTTGGCCGGGGTA
>RPRC01000567.1 GCA_003857395.1 Geobacter sp. | reverse complement strand
CTCGTTCTGGCTGCGGACATCAAACGACACCCGCATCAGCGAACCCTTTCGTGCACTGGCCCAAGCCAACCATTTCCACCTGGCCAACCTGCAGCAACGTTGTTGATTCCAGATTATCCATTAGCGTATTTATGGTTTTTTAGCCCCCCTCACCCGCAAGCGGGAGAGGGTTGGGGAGAGGGCGTGACCGAAGGGAGCGAAACGATGTTTCTAGTGCAGCAACGGCCCTTTCGGGCCAGCCCTCTCCCACCCTTCGGGCACCCTCCCCCGCTTGCGAGGGAGGGGAAAATCCGAATCATGAAGCGATTAGGTCCATTATTCGCTTCATCGCCAATGCCGCTGCCCGCGCAGGAACGACGGCATGGCGGTCGATGCAGACTTATTCACAAACTCTGAGCTTTCACTCGCCAACAATCTTGGCTATATTCTGACCTGTCAAGTCAGAACTATACGGAACAAAAAATGCAATCATGGCAAATGCAGGAAGCGAAGGCGCACATGTCGGAACTGGTGAAGAATGCCCAGAGCCTGGGGCCGCAGGCCATTACATTGCATGGCAAGTCGGTGGCGGTGGTGGTTTCGCGGGAAACGTTTGAGCGCTTGTCGCACACACAAAATTCACTGGTCGATTTCATGCAACGTTCACCACTGTTTGAGGCCGACGACATCGAGTTGGAGCGCGGCAATAGCCTGACGCGCGAGGTCGAATTTTGAGTTATCTGCTCGACACCAATGTGCTTTCCGAATTGCGGCGCAAATCTCCCGATCCGCAAGTTATCGAGTGGTTTTCTCGGCGCCCAGCAACAACGCTGTACTTGAGCGTGCTGACACTGGGCGAAATACGCAAAGGAATTGACGGTGTAAGCGACATAACACGCCGACAGACCTTGCTGGATTGGCTGGAAACCGACTTGCCCGCCTACTTTACGGGACGCATTTTGCCCATTGACAGCGCGGTGGCAGATCGCTGGGGGCGCTTGGTCGCTGCCGCTGGTCGCCCTCTGCCAGCAATCGACAGCCTGCTCGCAGCCACCGCCCTCACACATGACCTGATCTTGGTCAGCCGCAATGTAAAAGACTTTGCCGGGCTGCCGGTTCAGGTATTCAACCCCTGGCTTTCCTGACAACCAACAACGAACAGCCAGTTAAGCCAGCATTATTGAACCGGCACGTGTTAACCATAACTGTCATTCCCGCGCATGCGGGAATCCAGGCTGTTGATCAAATGGTTTGTAGAGAAAGGTTTGACGCGCTGGATTCCCACCCACGCGGGAATGACGAGAAAATGGTCCAGATCAAGAGAACAAGTGATGTGTCACACCCACTTGATATCGTCAGCCACTTCTTCCACTGCAGCTTCAGTGTTCGTGGCATAGACCAGTTCATGCAACTTCTGCAGGAACTGGAGTTCTGCCTGGACATCCGCGGGCCAACCACTTCGGTGGGTGGCTCGGGTATCGAAGAACAGATCGTCGAATAAATTTTTGAATTCGGCGGGGGAACCCCAGCACTTCAGCAATCGTTCCACGATGTGACCGTAGTGTGTTTCCAGTATCGAGATCATCAGTCCTTCCTCGCTTACCTG
>RPRC01000566.1 GCA_003857395.1 Geobacter sp. | reverse complement strand
CCGTCAGAAAGAGGGCGGAGAGCCGGAGCTCTTTCTCGATCCTAATAAATTCTCAGCCGACGGAACGACATCCCTTGGCGAGATGGGATTCTCAAAAGACGGCAGCATGATGGCTTATTCAATATCCGAAGGCGGTTCAGACTGGAGAAAGGTAATAGTAATGGATACAAAGACAATGAAACTAACAGGCGATACAATAGTTGATGTCAAATTCAGCGGACTTTCCTGGAAGGGTAATGAAGGATTCTATTATTCAAGCTATGATAAACCGGATGGATCAGAGTTATCAGCCAAAACGGATCACCATAAACTCTATTTCCATAAGCTTGGTACAAAACAGTCAGAGGATAAAGTCGTCTTTGGAAGTGACATTAAAAGGAGATATGTGAGCGGCTATCTTACCGAGGACCTGAGATACCTCGTTGTATTAGCTTCAATCTCAACAACCGGAAACGAATTGTATATCAAGGATCTTACAAAAAATGGAGCTGATTTCCAGGTCGTTGTCGGAAACTTCGACAGCGACAGCTATGTGATTGACAATGACGGGACTAAACTGTACATCGCAACCAATCTTAATGCCCCGAACCTGAGAATTGTCACTGTTGACGCCGGTAACCCGGGTACCGAAAACTGGGTCGATTTCATCCCTGAAACTGAAAATGTGCTCCAGCCTTCAACCGGTTCAGGATACTTTTTCGCAAACTACCTGGTCGATGCTATATCAAAAGTAAAACAGTATGACAATACGGGTAAACTGGTCCGCGACATAACACTTCCCGGAATAGGAAGCGCAGGTGGTTTCAGTGCAAAGAAAGAAGACAGGGAGATATACTATTCCTTTACCAACTACGTCACCCCTTCATCGATTTATAAATTCGATCCGCTTACAGGTAAGGATGAGATGTACAAGAAACCTGAGGTTGACTTCAACGGAGACGAGTATAAATCGGAACAGATCTTTTACACTTCAAAAGACGGAACAAAGGTTCCTATGATCATTACTTATAAGAAGAATACTCTTCTCACCGGCAAGAATCCTACATTACTTTATGGCTACGGTGGATTCAGTATTTCAGAGACACCGGATTTCAGCATCACTATCGCATGGTGGCTTGAAAACGGAGGCATATATGCAGTGCCAAACATTAGGGGCGGAGGAGAATATGGAGAGAAATGGCACCTTGCAGGCACCAGAATGAACAAGCAGAATGTATTTGACGATTTCATCGCTGCCGCAGAATACCTTATCAGTAACAAGTACACATCTTCCGATTACCTTGTGATCAGGGGCGGCTCTAACGGAGGACTTCTTGTTGGAGCAGTAATGACACAAAGACCTGATCTGATGAAGGTTGCACTTCCCGCTGTCGGGGTTATGGATATGCTCCGCTATCACAAATTTACTGCTGGGGCAGGCTGGGCATACGATTACGGAACTGCTGATGAGAGCGCTGAAATGTTCAATTATATCCTCAAATACTCACCTGTTCAGAATGTAAGGGACGGCGTCAACTATCCGGCCACTCTTGTGACAACCGGCGATCATGATGACAGAGTTGTCCCTGCACATTCATTCAAATTTGCCGCACATCTACAGGCAAAACAGGCAGGCGCCAATCCTG
>RPRC01000565.1 GCA_003857395.1 Geobacter sp. | reverse complement strand
GTCGAGCCGAAGACGCAAGCCGATCCCGAACTGAAATCGACACGTCAGTACACCAACATGACCGCCGCCGAAGTGCGTCAGGCGTTGATCGAACAGAAAGGGTATTCCGAGGAACATCTGCCCAGCGAACGCACCTTCCGGACGATTCTCAATCGCATGAACTACCGGCTGAAGCGCATTCAAAAAGCCAAGCCCCTGAAGAAGACCGCGGAGACGAATGCCATCTTCGAGAACATTCAAGCGGTTCGCGCGGAGGCGCGTTCGGATCCCGAAACCCTGGAAATATCGATCGATACGAAAGCGAAAGTCGATTTGGGCGAGTATTCGCGTGGGGGAAAAAAGCCGGAGTAACTCGAAGGGCGAAGTGCCCCAGGGTTTAGACCACGATACACAGGCGAAAAAGAAACTGGTGCCGTTTGGACTGCTGGTCCTGAACATGGCCTGGTTGACGGTCATCTTCGGAAAACAAGAGACCAGCGATTTCTGGGTGGACTGCCTCAAGGAGTGGTGGTTATCGGCGCGGGTCGCATTCCGACATATCAAGCGGCTGGTGATCTACTTGGACAATGGGCCCCACACCTTCGGCTACCGGACGCAGTTCCTCAAGCGAATCATCGCGTTCTCTGATTGGTCGGGGCTCGAGATTCACCTCGTCTACTATCCACCATATCACAGCAAATACAATCTGATTGAACGCTGTTGGGGCGCATTAGAAAAGAAGTGGAACGGAACCCTGCTGAACTGCTTGCAGGTTGTCTTGTACTGGGCGCGGCGCATGACCTGGTGCGGCAAACATCCCGACGTGAAATACTTGGATAAGGACTATCAGAAAAAAGTCACTGTGCCTCCCAACGAAATGAAGCAGTATGAAGCTCGTTTGCAGCGCTCCAAGACTTTACCAAAATACGATATCAGAATCGTCCCACAACGACTGAAAAGTGGGTAATTCCTTTTCTTCCGGTCGCCTGACGGCAGGGAGCAGGGCTTGGGAATCACCTTAGTGAAATCGGTCTAGCGTGGTGAAAGTCTCGACCGCGCGGGAATAGAACGGCCGCTTCAGGCATCTTATCATTTGAGGGTTGCGCGAGAATTCCTGCGAACCTGCGGGCGTGCTGCCGCGTCCAATACTGTGGCGACGGACAGTCAACCCAGCGGCGGTGCGGTCGCTTTGAGGAGGAGATGCCAAACATGATGACTTTGTGGTCGAGCTGCATTCGCGAACAGAAAGGCGCGGAGTATGTCGCCGGTCAACCGGCGAATACGCACCCCCTGCGCCACTGGCGATTGTGACACTCGGCCACCGATTTTTCGGGACTCACATAGTAGCCCGGTGTCACAGCGACATCGGGTTTTTTATTTGGGCTGGTAGCGGCAAGCCCACGTGTTCCGGGGACACGCAGTCGTCGGTTCGAGTCCGACCATCCCGACTGATGCAACCTGGTAGTCGAGGGCTGGTGGCCCAGACACGGCTGATAACCGCGTAGTGCTGAGTTCGATTCTCAGGACTACCACTGGAACCGGACATGAAGGAGCAAGCGATGATGCTGCGACGGCGATTGAAACGCATACGCCCGATCGCCTTTGGGGGTCGTGGTGTAACAGGCAGCACGGCGGACTTCGGGCACCGACGCGTAGCGTTGGTCGCCGTACGGTGTGGGTTCGATTCCCTCCGGCCC
>RPRC01000564.1 GCA_003857395.1 Geobacter sp. | reverse complement strand
GGTTCTTTCGTGAATCCTGTCGGATATGAAGAATCCATATCCGGCCTCATATCAATAGCCATGAGGGTTTTCATGCTTGATCAGACAAAGGAGATGCTGGAAAAAAAGAAATATTTTGATCTTCTCATCGCACCGGCGGAACTTACAAAATTTGGTATTCTCGAAGTTGAAAAAGCTGATGAGATTTTTGAAATGGGTTATAAACAAACAAAGGAGAAACTGAGAGATCCGGAGGTGCAGATTGCTTTGGCGCTGCGCTCCTCGCAATGACCTCACCCTGTATTAAGTATTCTGTCATTGCGAGGAGCGCAGCGACGAAGCAATCCTATGAAATAGCCTGAATCTGAATAAACAGTATCAATTATTTATCAGGGAATACAGCTTCTTTATCTCAGCCGCCCATAAGGATTCCTCCGGAGTTTCTAGTATCAGCGGTATATTGTCGAACCGCTTGTCGTTCATGATAAATGAAAAAGTTTCTTCACTGAGGAATCCTGATCCCAGGTTTTCGTGCCTGTCGACATGGCTTGCGAATTCCTTTTTGGAATCATTTAAATGCATGCCCTTCAGGTACTGAAATCCAATTATCTCATCGAATTTATCAAATGTCTCGTTGAGCCCTTTTATTGATCTGACATCATATCCGGAAGTAAAGGCATGACATGTGTCAATGCAAACTCCTACCCTGGATTTGTCTTCCACAAGATCAATTATATACTTCAGCTGTTCAAATGTATGTCCCAGGTTTGTTCCCTGCCCTGCAGTGTTTTCAATTACAGCTGTTATTCCTGTTGTTTTGTTAAGTGTTATATTAACTGATTCTGCAATTCTTCCAAGGCAATCTTCAATTGAAATTGCATTAAGATGGCTGCCCGGGTGGAAGTTAAGCCTGTCGAGACCAAGAAGCTCGCATCTTTTCATTTCATCGAGGAATGATGTTCTCGATTTTTCAAGAGGCTCATTTTCCGGGTGTCCGAGATTTATCAGGTAGCTGTCGTGGGGCAATACCTGGAATGGTTTATAATCAAATTTTTCACAATTCTTTCTGAACTCCGATATTGAAGAAGCGGAAAGGGGGCCTGAAAACCACTGTCTCTGATTCTTTGTGAAAAGAGCAAATGCCCTTGCCCCTATTTCATTCGCATTTAACGGAGCATTTTGCACTCCTCCTTCAGCACTTACATGAGCACCAACGTATTTCATTTTCTTGAAAATTATTATTAAAAACCAACCCCAACCCCACTCCTAAACTGGAGGAGTTTCTTGGGTCTTTTGTCTTTGGTCTTTTATCTTAAAAATATGAGCTTCCATCCCAGCAGTGAGTACATAACTTTTCTTTTGGTAATCCTATTGCCTCAACAAGGTCATCAAGCCGCTGGTAGAGAAGCGTATCGAGATCCAGTTTTTCGGCTACTTTATTAACCATTTTTTCATACTTTTCCGAATCGGGATCTGAAAATTCCTTCAGGTCTTGTACTGTTCCTCCCAGCTCTTCAACAGCCCTTCTGGCAGCAAGTTCCATCGGAGACCTTGATTGTGTGAAATTCAGGAAATCGCATGAGTATAAAAGCGGAGGACATGCGATACGCATATGGATTTCGGCTGCTCCGTTTTTCCTCATATCATTTGTGTTATCCTTGAGCTGTGTGCCTCTCACAATGCTGTCGTCGAGAAACACCATTTTTTTCCC
>RPRC01000563.1 GCA_003857395.1 Geobacter sp. | reverse complement strand
CATCTTCCTTAAGATAAACTGCTTCTCTCAGGTCAACAGGTGCAGTTCTGTGATTTATTGATATTGCAATTAAATTCATAAACTCTTAATAGAAGGAATGAAAACTTTGTGCTAAGAAGTTTGAAAGAATAGTTGAAATAATTGCAACTATAAATCCGGATATTGACAGCAGCACTAATCTTTTCCCTCTCCAATTACCAAGCACCTTGCTCGTTATACCAATGGCATAAAGCAGCCATACGAGGGTAGAACCGATCAGCTTTGGATCAAGAAAAGAGAATCGGGGAAAAGCTATAGGTAACCAAATTATACCAATAATTATCGCTATAGTCAGAGCGATAAATCCAATTATTGCAGAATAAAAACTTAATCTTTCAAGTACTTCGAGATTTGGGAGACGATTGAAGATCAATCCAAATTTATTGAGCTTAATATCTTTGAATAATACTAAATAGAGAAATCCGTAGACCGCTGAAATTGTAAAACCCGAATATCCCAACAATGCACTGATGACGTGTATTCCGAGAAGATTACTTCTTAGAACATCCTTTACTTCAGTTAAATCCTGAATGAACAGTGATGAAATTAATTGAAATATTAGTGGTAGAATTATTATGAATGGTCCGGTTCCCCGAATATCTGAAATCAACTCAACAAGAAAATATGAGAAGCTGATTGTGATGGCAAGGATTGTAAATATTTCGAATACGTTTGTTATTGGTGGATGATCAAAAGCAATTGTGCGAAGCACTATATATATTAAATGGAGAAGAAGAGTGATGAATAAAAAAACCCGCTTTACATTTACCAGCTTCTTTTCCCCCTTTAAGAAGTCGTAAAAATACACCACCAAAGTAGCAAAGTAGAAGATTGGCAGTAGTACATTAATAGTATGGATGCCTGATATCATATTGGTCTATTTCGTTTTTCTGACTTGTGAGTTCAAAAATACGAATAGAATGTTATCAGAACAAAGCAATTATGCTGATACGTGCCGGCTTATTTGTCAGATCCCAAAATAATTGGAAGTCCGTCCTTACCTGAACCAATGATTACAACCTTTGAATTTTGCGAATTTGCTAACTTTTCGGTAGCCTCAATTCCTTTCCATTTTAGAAGCTGGTCACTTATTCCCTTAGATACTATATCCTGAAAATCAGCAATACCTTTTGCTTCAATTCGCTTTCGGTCAGCTTCCTGTGTTTCTTTTAATAGGATGAATGCCATTCTCTGGCTCTCCTGTTCTGCCTGTAATTTTTCTTCGATAGATTGAGTTAACCGGGAAGGCAGCTTGATTTGTCTTAGAGCAGCTTGTTCAACAGTAATGCCGCGTGGACCAACCAGCTTTTCTAATTCACTCACAATCTCACCAGCCAGTTTCTCTCTTGAAGCCGTATAAAGTGCCTTGGCTTCATAGCGCGCTGTCACACCACGTACAACGGATCTGAATTGGGGAGTTAAAATAATTTCAACATAGTTGGGTCCCACTGTTTTATAAATTTCATTTGCTCTTTCTGAATCCAGTTTATACAATAAGCTTATTTCTAACTCAACACTTAAACCCTCTTGCGATGGTACATTCATCAACTCTTTAAGCTCCTGAGTTTTTATGCTCATCTTTTCAACATTTGCCATTGGGTTGACCATATTTACACCAGGTTTAAGAGTGTTATCACTTACATACCCTAGTAAATCTATGACACCTGTG
>RPRC01000562.1 GCA_003857395.1 Geobacter sp. | reverse complement strand
TCAAGGGCCGGCATCCAACCTGGTCTCTGGAAGACTCACTCAGCGAACTCGAGCGGCTTGCCGAAACGGCTGGTCTGCGCGTGCTGGGGCGTATGGAGCAGCGCCTTGATCGGCCACATCCTGCGACCTACATCGGATCCGGCAAGGTCGAGGAGTTGATTGCCTTGCGGGCAGACACCGGAGCGCAGGTGGTGGTCTTCGATGAGGAGTTGTCGCCAGCTCAGCAGCGTGAGCTTGAACGCGCCTTCGCCAACCCTGACGTGAAAGTCCTCGACCGTACAGCGCTGATTCTGGATATTTTCGCTCAACACGCGCACACGCGCGAGGGCGCGCTCCAGGTCGAGTTGGCGCAGTACGAGTACCGTCTGCCCAGGCTGACGCGAGCGTGGACCCACCTGGCACGGCAAGCGGGCGGTGCGTCGGCTCGCGGGGGCGCCGGTGGTGTCGGCCTGCGTGGTCCCGGCGAGACCCAATTGGAAGTCGATCGCCGTGAGATTGGCAAGCGCATCGCACACCTCAAGCGTGAGTTGGAGGAAGTGCGCAAACATCGTGCCCAGTACCGGCGGCGCCGGAACGAGGAAGCGATTCCCGTGATCGCTCTGGTTGGCTATACTAACGCAGGCAAGTCCACGCTCCTTAATGCGCTCACGGGGTCAGACGTGTTGGCGGCCGACCAGTTGTTCGCCACACTTGATCCGACGACTCGACGGATCAAATTGCCCGGGGGCAGGGAGGTGCTGGCGACCGACACTGTGGGCTTCATTCAGAAGCTGCCCACAACCCTGGTTGCGGCCTTCCGGGCCACTCTTGAGGAGATCGCCGAAGCGGATTTGATCTTGCATGTTGTTGACATAACGCATGCAAATGTAGAACAGCAGGCGGCGACCGTTCTGAAGGTGCTGGCGGAACTGAATGCTACAGAACAGCCGATCATCACGGGCTTGAACAAGATCGATGCCGTGCTTGATACCGATGTCGCCGAAATGGGCAAAATGAACATGGGGAATACTGTGGCGATCTCGGCTTTGACAGGGGAAGGGCTGCCGGAGTTGTTGGCATGCATTGAAAGGGTTCTCGACGATGAGTTGGTGAGCGTCGATTTATTACTGCCGTACCAGCGGGGAGATCTGCTAGGCCTGATCCATCAACGGGGCGTCATCGTCCGGGAAGTGCACGACCCGGCCGGGACGCGGCTAAGCGCCAGGGTGCCGGCGGCTCTGATGCCGCGCCTGGAGCCTTACCAGAGGGTATTCGCGGCATCCACGGCTCGGGAAGCGGATGTCTGATATGGCCGGCGTTCCACTCATGGCCAAAGGGGAGCGCACGTCAATGCCGGGCGCAGCTCTTGACGTAGGTGCGTTCTTCGACATGGACAATACGGTCCTGCGGGCAAGTTCGGGGCGGTTATATCTCCGGTACCTGCGAAGCAAGGGTTATCTGTCATGGCCGGGGTGGCTCGCGATTAGCTGGCAGGTCGGGCTGTACGTGATCGGCTTCACC
>RPRC01000561.1 GCA_003857395.1 Geobacter sp. | reverse complement strand
GATCCGGAGCATCTGGAGGCGTTGGACGGCCTGAGCGGTTACACCTGGGGTGTCTATCACGTCCCCTCGGTGAGCGGCAGGACCGACCACGGTCCGCTGCGCGAGTTCCCATCCTATTTCCTGCGGGCGTTGGATCTCGTCCGGCAGAAAGCCGGCGACGACGTTTCGGTGCATGGCGAGGTATTTTCCCCGTTTACCCACTTTGTCGAGTTGTTCGGCTATGAAACCGCCCTGCTGGGGCTGCTGGCAGACCCCGGGAAAACCCATGCCCTGCTCGATCGCCTGACCGAAGCCTGTGTGGCGTGGGCGCTCGCCCAGGCGCGCCACGGCGTAGACGCGGTGCTGATCTCCTCAGCGTTCGCCGGCGGCCCATTCCTGTCACGCGGCATGTATGCGGATCTGGTCATCCCCTACGAACGCCGGGTCACGGATGCGGTTCGGGCCGCAGGGGTGCCGGTCTATACCCACACCTGTGGGCGCATCGGGGATCGGCTGGACTTGATGTTGCAAACCGGGACGGGCGGCATCGACACGATGGACCCGCCTCCGTTGGGCAATACCGAGCTGGCGGATGCCAAGGCGCAGGTCGGAAGCCAGGTTTTTCTCAAGGGCAATATGGATTCGGTCGTGCTATTGCGCGCGAAGGCGCGCGAAGAGGTGATTGCGCATGCCGCTGGCCGCATCCAAATCGGGATGCCGGGCGGCGGGTATATCCTCAGCACGGCGTGTTCGGTGGCGCCGCGCGTCGAGCCCTGGAAGCTGGAGCTCATGGTGCCGCTCGCCGAAGAGATCGGGTGCTACGCATGAAACCTGTGCTGACGGAACATCCTCCGGCACACAAATGGTGGGTCTTCACGGCCGTCGGCGTGGGCGCGTTCATGGCGGCGTTCAGCGGCTCCGTGGTAAATGCTACTGCCTCTGATTCAGCGCGATCTCGCTGCCAGTGTTGCGACCGTTGAATGGGTCGTGACGGTTTATCTATTGCTCGTCAGCGGGCTGTTGTTGAGCTTCGGACGGGTGGGTGACCTGCGCGGCCACGGCCGGGTGTACATGGCGGGCTTCGGGGGGGTTGTGGCCGGCTCGGCGCTGTGCAGTCTTGCCTCAACAGTCGGCCAGTTGATCGCCTTCCGCGGGGTGCAGGCGTTGGGCGGCGCGATGATATTTGCCACGTCGCCCGCGATCCTGACCGGGAGCTTCCCGGCCGCTGAGCGGGGCAGGGTGTTGGGCCTGCAAGCCATGCCGACCTATCTGGGGTTGACCGCAGGGCCGTTCGTGGGCGGGTGGCTTGCACGGCAGTACGGCTGGCCGGCCATCTTCCTCTTCAACGTGCCGGTGGGGTTGATTGCCCTCGCGCTCAGCCTGCGCTTCGTGCCGCGCGGCAGTCGCGCCGCGAAGGGCGATCGCTTCGACTGGGCCGGCGCGGTCACGTTCATGGTGGGGCTGTCGGCGCTGTTGCTGGCATTGAACCGCGGGCATGACTGGGGCTGGCTGACACTGCGCACTTT
>RPRC01000560.1 GCA_003857395.1 Geobacter sp. | reverse complement strand
CGGTATATGTCTATGGAGGATGTAATTATAGATGGGGCAAAAATAGCAGAAAAAGTAGTTAGGCCTGGCTATATAACAACGCCGGGGAGTTAGATTTCAAAAATGATTAAAGAATTAATTGAATATAAAGGATTAGTTTATGAGCTAGCGATAAGAGATCTTAAATTGCGGTATCGAAGGCCTTTTTTAGGTTTCTGTTGGATGTTGATTATACCTTTTTGTACGGCTCTTATCTATAAAATATTATTTTCAGATTTTATGCATGCCACGAGCGGGAAATACCCGTTTTTTATTCATTTAATCACTGCATTATTGCCTTGGAACTATTTGGTATCTTCAGTTCAGGCAGCCAATAAGAGCATATTGGATAGTAAAAATATAATTCATCAAATATCTTTTCCGAAATATCTATTGCCTATCTCAATAGTATTCGCAAATCTTATAAACTTTCTCCCTACCCTTTTAGTTCTATTGGTATTTTTTGTCATATTTAATATCAAGGTTAGCGTATTGATAATTTTTTTGCCAGTGGTTATTTTGATGCAGACCTTTTTGATTATGGGATTATCGCTTTTAGTTTCTTCATTACAAGTTGTTTATAGGGATGTAGAATATATTGTACAAATTACGCTTACGGCATTATTTTTCTTGACGCCCGGCGTTTATACATTAGAGGAAATAATAAATAAAACCAATCCGTTATTTATAAAAATTTATATGTTTAACCCTTTGGTAGGGATACTAAATTTGTATAGGGCCGTTTTTATTAGCGGCTACTTAAATGTTTTGCCTAAAGAGGCCAACTTTTTGAACACATTAATTATTCCTTTTATTGCTTCGATAGCAATACTATTTATCGGCTACCTTATTTTTAATAGTTATGAAAAGAAATTTCCTGATTACCTCAACGTATAACCGGTTGTTAATTTTCTTTGGATATGGAAATAATCAAATTAAATAATACAGGGAGAAAGTTTCATAAATTTATTAATATCGATCCATTATCCAGAAGCGAAAGCGCTCTGAATGATGATAATTACCAGAATGGATCCTTCTGGGCCTTAAGGAATATATATATGAGTATAAATCAGGGGGAAATAATAGGGGTGATTGGAAGGAATGGTTCTGGTAAGTCCACTCTTTTAAATATAGTTTCTGGAGCTTTAAGCGCTAGCGAAGGAGAGGTTACTGTGAACGGAAAAGTTTCTGCTTTGTTGACCATAGGAGCGGGATTTCAGGATGAATTCACTGGTAGAGAAAATATTTATCTTAACGCCAGTTTATTGGGAATGAAAAAGCATGAGATCGAGAAAAAATTTATAGATATTGTAGATTTTTCAGAGCTGGGTGATTTTATAAATGCACCCTTAGGTAGTTATTCTGCAGGGATGAAGATGCGTTTAGGCTTTAGCATAGCGGTTAACAAGGACTTTGATGTTTTGCTTACCGATGAGATCATAACGGTGGGAGACGTTCATTTTCAGAAAAAATGTTTTGAGAAGATGG
>RPRC01000559.1 GCA_003857395.1 Geobacter sp. | reverse complement strand
TGTCAAATCGACTGGCTGCGGGCCATCCAGGTCCAGACGACCTAACGAGGAGGCTCTATGGCGACACTGGCAAGTAAGACCGTCAACGGCCAACTCGTTTACTACGATGCCGCATATCCGCACCGCTGGCTCGATGCGCGCGGCCCGGATGTCGTCAAGTGGCTGGAGGAAGGGCAGGCGACACCCTACGCAGCCGCCAACAACCTGGCCGGCTGCACGAGTACGATTGTGGAGGCCGGCGCGGGCGACACGACCATCGCCAACGTCGCAGGCGCCACGGGTGGGCAAATCCTGATCACGACCGCCGCCGCCGACAACGACGGCGCCAACATCCAGTTGAATGGGGAGTCGTTCTACTTCGCCTCGAAGTGGCCGGCCTACTTCGGCATTCGCTTCAAATCCGATGAGGCGACGCAGGACGACTTCCTGTTCGGCTGGTGCATCACGGACACCGACCTGCTCGGGGCCATGACGGACGGTATCTACTTCCGCAAGGTGGACGGCGCGACCTCGGTCGCGTTTGTGGCGGAGAAGGGCAGCGTCGAGGCCGCGGTGGCGGGCGTGCAGACGTTCACCGCCAACACGTTTTATGTCTACGAGATCGTATTCGATGGCGATTACGTGACGGCTTACATCGACGGGACGCTCGTCGCCAGCATCGCGGCGACGAACCTCAGCTTCCCGAACACGGAATACCTGACCCCGAGCCTGCACTACCTGAGCGGGGAAGCGCCGGTCAACACGGCGACGATTGACTGGATCAGGGCGATCCAGATTCAGACGACTTGACAGCGGGGCCGGCTGGCTGCGGCTGGCCGGCTCCACCCTGGAGGAGCATTATGGCGGGTTACAGGCGAGATGTTTTCACAGTGGCAGGCGGCGCGGTGGCGCATACGTTCGGGCCGGTAACGTCGCCTGTGCGCTTCCGGGAGTTGCGCTTGCACATCAGCGCCGCGCCCACGACGGCAGGCAGTTTCACGGTGACACTGGATAGCGTGGACGGCGCAGCTTATGACCTGGTGATCTACACGATTGACCCTTCGACCGGCAGCACGGTCAATCTGTTGGTGGACGATTTCAGCGTGCTACTGCTGACCGGGGACGCGCTGAAAGTGGCCTACGCCAACGCCGACGGGCGCACGATTGGCGCACAGTTGATTTTCAGCGAGGCGTGACATGAGCGAGCGACGTAACGGGATTCTGATTGATGACGCCACGCTGACCAACACGGGCGGCACGGCGACGCTGGGCAGCATCCTGGGGGATGTGGCAAACAGCGATATTGCCACGCGGCTGACCGCGCTGGCGACGTTGGCCGATTGGCTGCCGCGCACGGTCAAGAAAACGAGCCTGGCGCTTGACGGCGGCGACGTGGTGGATGTGTTTACCATCGCGGGGGGGCCGATTGAGATCCTCGGCTTGAATATGGTCGTCACGACGGCGGTCAGTGCAAACGCCTGCGATGTGTACTTCCTGAGCGATCCGACATTGACGGACTACGCCGATACGCCGCT
>RPRC01000558.1 GCA_003857395.1 Geobacter sp. | reverse complement strand
GCACATACAATATAGTTCACCTTGTAGAAATACAGGAATTGATGATATTGATGGCGTACTGAGGTCAGATGGGGCTGTAGACATGGGGGCAGATGAGTATGTTGATGCTGCTGGTGATGAAATGTCAGATTATCTTGACAACTGCCCTCTAGGGTCGGGAATGAAAGATGGGTGAATAGACAACTTACAGATATTTATTTTCTCAGGGAGCTCCTTCGCATTTGCGCTGCGATTCACCTCGGAGATCGTCATCCCCAGATGTCGCGCCACTTCTGTTCCCAGTTCTCAATGTCGGATCTCCTGTCAAGTTAGTTATTCACCTATTCACCTGCCCCTATTCTTGTTCGGCAGCCCGGTAGAAGCGGCTTCAGCCGCGAAATTCGCGCAAAGCGCAGAGGAGCAATTTTGACATTTGAGCTTTGGAAATTCATTTGAACTTTGGATTTTGACATTTGATATTTAACAAATGGTAGGAGCGGCTTTAGCCGCGAAGACATGGTTGCATGAATGCCTTCCTGCCGCGGGGAATGCGACCCGCCTTAATAAGAGGGAACCCAAATTGATTGTTACGTGCTTTTTTGATATTGTGAAGCGTACCAATCCAGAAGCTTGCGAATCATTCGCTGATACGACGTATGATGCTTTTGTGCCTCTTGCTTGAAATAATCGACGCTTGATTTATTGAGAGAAATCGTTACCTTGACGTTTTCTTCTTTCATCATAAGTTGCTCCGGTGGGGGTAGGAAATCCTTTACCACCCTTAATTTGCCCATCGGTTCATCGGTGTATTTTATTTTGTTCTTCATATGTTTTCCTCCCCTTTCGCCAATATCCCGCTCCATAAATGCGGACAACATTACCTCTGTAAGTAAACCTTACCGTCATTATACCTTCTCCAACAACACCCATGCAGTAAAATCGATCTTCTTGGGTGCTATGCTCAACATCCTCGGCTATAATACGATGAGGATCAAGAAAAGCATGCTGAGCCAAAGAAAAAGAGACATGGTGCTTGGCTTGATTTTCTTTTTCTTTCTCCTCATCCCACTCAAAGCGCATCTTTATCATAGATCAAATGTAGCAAAAATATGGGTAAATAGCAATACACAAATATGGTTTAAGATAAGAGTGAAGTATCTAGCAGGCAGGAGCGGAGCCGTGAAGCAAGGCGAATGACACATTCCAAAGCTCAAATGACAAAAGGGAAAATTATCCTGCGGTGAAGACCACTCACCGGTAGGAGCGGCTTCAGCCGCGAATTCAGTGCCGGATAGGAGGGTGCCTTAGTATAGGCAAGTGTTTCTAAATTGCAATTCCACTTAGTCAACAACGTCCCCAAACCTTCCGGGTGCCTTTCAACAGTCGACTAGCTTATTTCTATTTGCTTAATGTCCAGGGCCTTACAAAGCCGGATTAAGGTAAAGAGGGTAATATTCTTCTTCCCTTCCTCGACCTTGGAAACATCCGGCTGCTTCATGTTTACCGCAAGCGCAACCTGCTTTTGACTCAAGCCCTTCTCAAT
>RPRC01000557.1 GCA_003857395.1 Geobacter sp. | reverse complement strand
TTCATCTTAATAACCTCAGGGTACAGTTTCCCGATTTCCGCCGTAGGCGGATCAGCCTACGGCTGAAGCTTAGAAAGCGTCTCTGTGTTACTGTGTTAGTTAGTATTTTCTGAGTATGGTGATGAGTTTGCCGATGATGGTAAAATCTTTGTAGATAGGCTGGTAATTTACATTTGCCGGTGCTAAAAAGACCTTGCTCCCTTTAGTTTTAAATTTTTTAAGTGTGACTTCATTATTTTCTAAAAGTGCGGCGATAATCTCTCCATTGGCCGCGGTTTTCTGTTTTCGAATCACAGCAATATCCCCATCCATGATCCCTGCCTCAATCATGCTCTCCCCTTTCACTTTCAAGGCAAAAATATCCCCCCTGCCGGCATTAAGTAAAAACCTCTCCGGTTCCACATAACCCTGAATATCCTCATAGGCTAAATCCGGCTTGCCTGCGGCAATACTGGCGATGATAGGTATCTTGTTAAAATTATCGTTTAATAATTCGATTGCGCGCGACAGATTATTCTTACGCTTCAGGTAACCTTTCTTTTCTAATGCGCTTAAATAATCTCTTACCGTGCCGGTGGATGAAAAGCCTAATTCGCGGGCTATCTCTCTTATGGTAGGCGGAATATCCTGTTGTATTCTCTCCCGGATAAACCTAAAGACCTTATCTTGTTTAGGGGTTAATTCCTTTTCGGGCTCCATAAACATGGAGCATACCACACATTTGTGTGGCTGTCAAGCCTCTTGGGGACGGTTCTTTCTAACTCCTTGTAATACAAACTGTTACGGAATAATTAAAAAGTATTTTTGTTAGATTTACCCACCCCTTACGTCTATTGTATTAGAAAGGAGGGATTTATGCCACGTATTGCGAGAATGAAATTTGATACCCTAACTTATCATATTATTTCGCGCGGAAATAATAAAATGAGTGTTTTCCTTGATGAAACCGACTATCAGCAATATCTTGAAATTTTAAATAAATATAAGAAAAAATATATATTCTATTTATATAATTTTGTATTGATGCCAAACCATGTGCATTTATTATTAAAAGCCGACACAGATCTTTCACACCTTATGCACGGTATAAACCTCTCCTATGCCCAGTATTTTAAAAAGAGATATAGCCATGTAGGGCATTTTTGGCAAGACAGGTTTAAGAGTTATATTGTAGAGGATGATACTTATTTGCTAACTGTGGCAAGGTATATTGAAAGGAATCCTTTAAAGGCTAATTTAATTAAAAATCTACATGAATATAAATATTCTAGTTATAATTTCTATGCTTACGGAGAAAATTGCGGGATAGAAATAAGTGTCAACCCGCTATACCTTACCTTAAGCAAAGACATAATAGAACTAAAAAAGGTGTACCGAAATTTTATTTCTGAACAGAAACCCGACTATCTGCCAAATGATTTACCTTTAGATATAAATATTATTAAGGCACAATTCATATCTTCTGATAAGTTCGCACAACGATTGATCGAATCGAGATTTACTAAAAGAATACGACGCCGGCT
>RPRC01000556.1 GCA_003857395.1 Geobacter sp. | reverse complement strand
TGTTTATAAATTTAAAATGATGTTTCGTGCCGTAAGTTGTCATTTGAGCACTCGACACTCAAATCTCAAAACGCGTCGCGGTTACCACGTCAGGTTGAGCGACTCGTATGTTGACCCACCGGATAAATCCACGTATTGTGAAATCATTGGCAAAGTCATAGGAGAGGCAAGAGCGACTAGATATCTTTCAAGCAGGAAAGAATATCGTTAACCAGAAACTGTCCTCCCTATGACTTTGTATTTTCAGCAGAATCTGAACAGTACTTTAGGATCCTTTTAACGGGAATCCTGTATAATGTGACGAGTCAAGATCACCACTGAAAGTGCCAATGAACAATTACTTCTTCTTCAAACTTAAGGAGTTTTTTTATGAGTATCCTCAAACAAATCGTCGGCATCGACATTGCCATGGACACATTCAACGTCCGGTTCGGAACCATTGATCCCAAGCACCATATTGTTCTTACACCGGATCAATCGTTCGATAATGTATTGTCGGGATTCAAAAAACTATTAAAATGGACCCGATCGGCGGATATCTCTCCCGACCTCCCGCTTATCTTTGTTATGGAAGCCACCGGCATATATTATCAACAACTTGCGTACTTCCTGGTTGAAAATCATTGCTCTGTTGCCGTCGTTCTGCCAAATAAGATCAAAAACTATTGTAAATCTCTCACTTCCAAGTCCAAAACCGATCCGCTGGATTCTGCTGCGATCACCCGCTTTGGGTTGGAACGTGAACTCAATCTCTGGACTCCGCCAACCGAAACCATGAAAGCCATACAGGCTTTGACCAGAGAATATCACGCTCTGAAGGAGACCATCACCCAAATTAAAAACCAGCGTCATGCCCTGAAATACTCGTTTCAGCCTCTGAGGTCAACTCTCAAACGCAAACAGCAGACTATCGCCTTGCTTGAAAAACAACTCGCTCAGATCGAACAGGAACTCCATGAACTGATTGATACTGATACGATCCTTTGTGAACGGGTTCCCAACATCTGCACGGCAAAAGGAATCGGATTTATGACTGTCGTCTCGGTCCTGGCTGAGACTCAATGCTTCAAACTCGTAACCAAACAAAAACAACTTGCCAGTTATGCCGGGTATGACGTGGTCTTTAACGATTCGGGCTTAAAGAGAGGGAAAACCTCCATCTCTAAAAAAGGGAATAAGTTCTTACGACATGCTGTCTTCATGCCCGCACTGTCTGCCGTGCGGCATAATCCTCAAATGAAGGCGCTCTATCAACGATTGATTGCTAAAGGTAAAAATAAAAAACTGGCTCTGATTGCTGTCGCACGGAAATTACTGCTGTTGATTTATACTCTTTGGAAAAATAATGTCCCTTACGATCCTGAGTGTGGCGTCCGCTAATCTGTTGTCGTGTTCTTTGAAATAATTACGCTCTTATTCTTGACTTTTAACACAGTACCTGTTTAGGTGGCGATTAATGTGAATAATGTTGGTTCGACAATTGACGAATATATTTTACTATTCGTTTTGTTTGATATACACTTATTCCTGTGC
>RPRC01000555.1 GCA_003857395.1 Geobacter sp. | reverse complement strand
CGCCAACACCAGCCGCTGTAAATGGGTCTGTTAACGTGTAGTTAACGTAAGAAGGCCATGTGCCAGCACCCCAACCAGTACCTTGAATGTATATGTCCAGACCAGTTTGGATTTGGAAAGCCATTGTTATTGCTATGCCACCGCCTGTAGCAGTAGATGTTGCGCTGTTAGTTACAGTAAAGGTAAAGGTATCTAGGTCAACATAAGTAATTTGATGTTCGCCATTTAACTCAGCGGCAGTTATACCGCCTACATCTACCGCACCACTAATGGTTACAAAGTCACCAGAAATACCACCGTAGTTAGAGTAGTTAACTGTAATGACATTAGAGCCACTTGTCGTGGTTATGCAGTTATCTGTTGTTGGGGTAGAAGCATGGTCAAACGTTGCCCTGATTGGCGTAACATCGTTATAGTCACCGCCCTGTTCTATGTAATACTTTAAGTTAGTGCCTACACCCAGAAGGTTGGCGCCATTTAGCGTAACCCAGTTCCACAAAGAACGGCAAATACCTAAGAAAGTATCATTAGAAAGACGTGCCCAGCCGCCAATCTTTTCAGGAAAACCGGAACGAAAGCGAACTTTGTCGCACTCAAACCAACCGCCTTCACCAGAATAGTTAGTCTGGTCTTTATTAATGCCTGGTCGGAACTGTAGTTTTTGTAATGGCATATGGGTTTACCCTAATACTGATAATGCTTTCGCAATCTTGGCTTTGCGGTCATCTAAACCATGCAAGCCACCATTAATACGTTTAGTCATTGTCTCAATATCCGAGGCATCTGCCAAGCTATTCAGTCCTTTTTTGTTCCAGAACCAGCCAGCGCTTAGAGCCGCATATTTAGGATCAAGTAACCAATCAGGATTCCCAACAAGATCCACACCCAAACTAGATCCGCAGTGCTCATAGTTTTCCTTGCCAGTTAATTGGATTAGTCCTCTTCCTAAAAATTTGGAAGCCTCTTCCTCGCTGGTGTTGCCTAAGCGTCCGTTGTACACTTTGCCAGCTATTTTTGCTGGTTGACGGGCATACTGGTCGGCTAGTTCTTTTGTTGGGAAACGGCTAGGCCATGTCTTCATTAAACCTTCAGCACTGTAGTTTAGGTTCTCTTGAAGGGTTTTAAAGTTACCAGACTCGTGAGCGCACTGACCAATAAAGCAAGCCTGACGCTGTGGGGTAGAGATATCGTACTTAGCAAAAGTTTCTTCCAAAGGCTCTAACCATTTGGCATCAATACCTAACGCTAGTAGTTGCTCACTTGTCACTTTTGATCTCCGCTTCAGTAACTTTTTCTTTAGCCTTCATGTCCATGATCTTCTCTAATGTACGCCCACCGAAGTAAAACGACATAATCAACATGCCCCACTGCCCAAGCAGTTCTACATAGGCTTTATTAGTGTCTAAATCAAACGCACTCATCATGGCAAAGATGAAATACCCGCCAAGGATGAACAATAGAGTCATAGGGCGAATGTTTTTGGACAGCCATGAATCGCTCATCATGTCGGCTTGCTGGCGCTTAGTGAGCTCTT
>RPRC01000554.1 GCA_003857395.1 Geobacter sp. | reverse complement strand
TAGTCCAACGACTTGTTGAATATGCGTGTACCTAGTGATGCTGGCTTCAATTGTTTCTCCGATATCTTGAAAAAATATTGGCAAAGATAGGGGTATCGGGTAAAAATAAAAAGAAAAATTCTTCGTTGTCACCCTGAACTTGTTTCAGGGTCTACGGATAATAATTGGGATGCTGAATAAACTTGTCCTGAAGTAAGTTCAGGATTCAGCATGACATTCAGAAGAAAAAATATTTGCGTGTCATTCCCGTGTAAACGGGAATCCAGAAGTTAGATTCCTGCTTGAGTTTACCCCGTTGAAAAACGGGGCAGGAATGACAGTTCAATGTTGATAAAGTACAAGCGTAAGATTATGTTTAACAAAAAGAATTAAAGGAAAAAGTTATGAATTACTACGTACTCATTTATCATCTTGTAGATGATTATATGAGACGACGAGGTCAATTTCGTGATGAACATTTGAAGCTTGCAAAGGATTTAAACGAAAAGAATGAATTGGTTCTTGCAGGTGCGTTCAGTGATCCACCGGATCAAGCTTTATTAATTTTTCACGTTGCTGATAAATCTGTTATCGAGGACTTCATCAAAAAAGATCCTTATGTTAAAAATGGATTGATAGCAAAATGGGAAATCAGACCATGGACAGTTGTAATTGGGAATTAAAGCGGATGTCATTCCGTGCTTGACATGGAATCCAGCATATAAATATTGAATAGATTCCGGTTCTGCGCCTCGCTTGACCGGAATGACAAGTGAAGACTAGTTAGAATTAATTATTCTAAATAAATCCTCGGAACACGTGTGTTAATGTTCGTGAGAATTTCATAAGGAATTGTGCCCGCCCATTCTGCAAGATCTTCAGCAGTAATTAAATTTTTTCCATCGCTGCCGAGTAAAATCACATCATCACTATTGTAAGCAGAATCATTTTCGATGTTCACAACAATCTGATCCATTGAAATATTTCCAATAACAAGATATAGATTTCCATTCAACAAAACTTTTGCTTTGTGCGACATACTTCTGAAATAGCCATCGCCGTATCCAACCGGAACAGTAACTGCACGAATATCGTGATCTGGTTTCCAGGTCAATCCATAGCCTACTGCGTTTCCAGCTTTGATCACTTTGAAGTAAACAACTAGTGATTTCCAGGTTAAAGCCGGTTTAACAAAAACAGTTTTCTTGATATGCTTAAAAGGATAAACTCCAAACAGCATTATTCCCGGTCGAACCATATCAAGATTAGCTTCTGGCAGTTGAAGTATCGCCCCGGAATTTGAGATGTGTCTGATTGGTTGAATGATTAAATGTTTTTTATAAAACTCAAGAACTTTGTTAAATCTTTCAAGCTGAAGTTTGGTGAAAGTTAAATCCTCAGATTCTGCAGTTGCAAAGTGTGAGTAAATACCATCAACTATAATATTCTTCAAAGAATGTGCTGTTTCCAAAAATTTTTCTGCATTGTAGTAGTGAACTCCAATTCGTTCCATCCCCGTGTCAATTTTCAGATGAACTATCGCTTTGGTTTTCATTTGATCAGCAGTT
>RPRC01000553.1 GCA_003857395.1 Geobacter sp. | reverse complement strand
CACGTATACAACCCAGGAGAAAGTCGTCGATCTCGGTCCTCTCCAGATGACTGCTGAGAAAACGAAAACGTTTCCCCTGCCGCCGATCCTGGGAGGGATTGCGCTCGTGGGCGGCATCGTGTTGCTGGCCGTGGGGAACAGAAGGGGGTGACCAGAAGCAAAACGTTTCAAATGCGAAGCTGGATGCGGTGATTAACAAACGAAAAGACAGGATGGTGGGGACCCACGCAATAAAAATCAAGATAAGAAAGGGAGTCATGCATGAAAAAATTAATGAAGATAGCAGTCATGGTTACTGGTCTGGTGTTGACAGTATGTTCAGCATCATCTGCGGTAACGCCTTTATCTCTTAATGGAAACAGCTATGCGATAGTGGCGTTCTGTACAAATGATGCCGGGGACTATTGCAGCAAAGGGGATATAAAAAATGATGTGTTTACCTTTGAGGATGATGAATTCATAGTTGACAGCTTTGATGGCGGTGTCCTGGGTGTGGGAGGCAGTGGTGAGTTTGAGGAGATGGGCATATATTTTACTGCAAGCTATGAAGTTGTTTCTGAGGAATTGGTAGAGAAGTATACCTTTGATGTCATAGGATTGAATCTTATCGATTACATTATTATCGGCCAGATGAACATTAGCTATTATGAGCTGGGTATAGGTGGTTATGATAAGCAGGATGAGGCAAAGGCGTTCTTCTTTGGCAGTAAAAAGATAAATAATTGACAGGAGTTTACTTTCTCGGAAGGGACAGGTTGTCAAAAGGGATTCAATGCCGGCGAGACAGATTCCAATGGAAGGAGAAGAGCAATGAATATCGTCAAGAATCTCGGAATGCTTTTGCTTGCCATTTACCTGATCGTGGCGGGACTGATTGGATTATTCGGTATGAGCCTCGGCCAACTCAGCATCCTGGTACCGATACTTGCAATCGTTGCGGGTGTTGTGATCTTGATCGGCAAGTAGATAACGCAGAGTGAAAGGGTGAACCATATGCTCGGAACGGTCTTAATTGTCGTAATGATTATGATGCTGTTTGGTCCGCTGCCTGCTTGGCCTCACAGACGAAAGGGTGAGGTATTTGAAAAGGAGGCAGTCAACAGGTCCAGAAAGATTTTGCCTAAATCTACAATACCTTAGGTGAAGGAGAAATACCATGAAATCAAGCACACAGGACCAGACGGAAGGCATGTTTCACAAAGCAAAGGGTACGGTCAAGGAGGTCGCCGGGGAACTAAGCGATAATCCAGAGTTGGAAGCTGAAGGTGCCGCTGAAAAGACAGCCGGCAAAGTTCAGGAGAAGATCGGCCAGGTCAAGAAGGTTTTGGGGGCATGAGGTATGCGGTGTGAAAGAGTCCAAAAGGAAACCATGAAAAGCGGACGTTACATTACCTTTACCCTGACAGAAAAAGAAGTTAGCCACTACGGGGGTGTGTATCAGACAACCTGTTAAGTCAAGGGAGATTACAATGAAGGAACCTTAACGGTGTCTCTAAAAATTCAGGTTATGGGTTTTGTATGACAAGGTTTTATCAGCGTGGTAGTGATTGAGCGGTTT
>RPRC01000552.1 GCA_003857395.1 Geobacter sp. | reverse complement strand
TATGCTCTTCCGACTCGTCCCAGTCCACAACAAAGTACGGAATGTCATACTCGCGCCCCGGTGTGATAATGATGACATCCGCCACCATCTGGCCGAAAAAGTTCAGCGACGACACGCAGATTTTTTCCAGCTTGTCAGCCTTGTAGCAATTGGCCGAGCACTTCTCCCCCTCCAGCTCAAACTCATTGATATCCCGGATGTCCATGCCCTCGTAGTCATAGACCTGGACCGGGTGCAACTCGGCAAGCAGCTCAAAAAGAATTTTGGTAAATGGCGTGAATTGAATTTTCTCCTCCATCGTTTTGTTTCCCCTTTCCTGTTATTCTTCTTCTATGGTTCCCATGATATCAAGCCCTTCGATCGTAATGGCCTTTTCCGGGCATTCGCGCATGCAGGTGCCGCATTCAAGGCACATGAATTCCTTCACCATGATGCACTTCTTATCCTTGATTTTTAATATCAGCGTGGGGCATGCTTTAACGCATTTTCCACAACCGGTGCATAACGCTTCATCAACACTGAAAACTGTTTTTTTAACTTTCCCCTGGTTCTGTGCATTCATACCAATGCTCCTGTCAGTTCGTAGTGGGCTTGCCCGTCTAAATACCGTGTCAGCCCGGCTGCCGGCCTCTGTGGGCTGCAACGCCGGTGCATGAGGATTATCAGGTTATAAATTTTTCCAGCAGCGCGGACATGGCTTTGGGAATATCTTCTTTATCATAGCCCATTTCTTCCTGGCGGTAGTACTGCAGAAACAGCCCGTTGAACAGGGTCTGGCTGGTGCCGCCGAAAATCTGCCGCAAAAGCTGCGGTTTCAGCGCGGTATCGATTTTTCCCCTGCGCTGGCCCTCCGCTAAAATGTCATCGACGGTTTTGAGCAGCTGTTTGTTCTCCTCATGGATTTTAGACTGCTTCAGTTTCAGCTTTTTACTTTTCACCAGGTGCGGTTGAGGAAAGCCTTCCTTGATAATAGTGCCCCAGTAGAGTGATTTCTTATCGTGGAGCAGTATTTCATGATACGTCCGGAACAGCTCAAACAGCTTTTCCACCGGGTCTGCTATCTGCGCAAGTTTTTTCTGGTTTATGACATTGACCATCTGAAAAAACCGGAGATTGAGCGACAGCAGCAGATCCAGTTTGTTTTCAAAATATGTGTAGACAAGCCCGGTTGAAATACCTGCTTCTCTGGCAATCTCGGCTATGGTCGCGTACTGGTAGCCTTTTTCCGCGAAAACTTTAATTGCGGCATCGAGTATCCTGTTTTTCTTGGAATAGCCCATCAAACGTCATGCCTGGTAACTGAAAAGCCATATAAAAAAGAAATAGCGCGCTGGAATAAAACAGCGCGCAACACTAAAACTGAATTTGGATTCAACTTCAATCTAATCTGTTTGTTTCCCCCTGTCAACTAAAAAAATCGTACTAAGGGGAAAGACAGGAAAAAAATAACAGGAGCGCTAAAACAACAGAATGCGACTGCGCGTTTACTTTCCGGTCTGCCTGGATAGAATCGTATCCAGGGACTGGTAGAGCGCATCGATGACATAGGGCCGGTATTTA
>RPRC01000551.1 GCA_003857395.1 Geobacter sp. | reverse complement strand
GTTGCAAGAACTGTAACAACACCAGGAGAAGGCTACTGGATGAAAAATACAATCGAAGAGACATATAACTATCCTGCAATACAGATAGTCCTGCACACTCCGATTCCAGCAGTATCAGGTTGGAATATGATAGGTGGATACGAAAATAGTCCGACGATAACTTCATTAAAAGCAGCTAATCCTCAGATAACTGGAAATGTCTTTGGATTTAATGGAGTGCAATATGAAGCAGCAACTAACTTAGTGCCCGGCTATGGATACTGGGTAAAAGTAACGTCTGATGATGATATAGTAATACCAGATGTATTATCCAAAGGCAGTGTAGAAGTAGTGGAACTGTTCAAAGAAGACTGGGGCAGGATAGTGATAACGGATGCAAGAGGGATAAGTACGACACTGTATGCAGTAAATGGAGACTCGCCTAGCGGCAGAGCAGGAGTAGATCTGAATAACTATGAACTACCACCATTACCGCCAGCAGGAAACTTTGACATCAGGTTCGGAAGCGGAAGGATAGCAGAAAACCTAAACAACAGTCTTCAAACCATTGAGATGTCAGGGATAGTTTATCCGGTAACAGTAAGAGTAGAGGGGATGGATATCAGGATGCAGGATGTGACAGGCAGTGCACTGAATGTAAGTCTGAAATCAGGTGAAGATGTTGTTATCAGTGATGCAACAATTCAGAGGCTAAGGGTAACTGGAGAAGTAATACCAGCCGAATATTCATTAGAACAGAACTATCCAAATCCATTCAACCCAAGCACAGTGATAGAGTTCTCATTACCAGAAAACGTAGGGATTGTAAAACTATCTATTTACAATGCATTGGGAGAGAAGGTAGCAGAGTTAGTGAACACGGCATTGACAGCCGGCAAATACCAGTATCAATGGAATGCAAGCAACGTAGCAACCGGAATATATATCTATGAATTACGCACTGATAATTTTGTATCAATGAAGAAGATGATTCTTTTAAAGTAAAAATTATAATCATAAAAGATTATGGAAAATACAATGAAAAAAATATTATTAACAATTGCAATTTTATTCTTATTCTTTTTGCAAAACATTTCAGCACAAGGGTGGCAATGGATCGATACAGGTTATCCTGTTATAATTTTTGATATGAGTTTTCCATCAGGGCAAAGTGATATTGGTTTTGCGGTGGGATCAACTTTACCCTTTGGTGGTGATGGAATAATTCTCAAAACAACAAATGGTGGCTCATCCTGGTCGAAAATATCAGTTGACACAATTCCCGGTCTTAAAGCTGTTTGTTTTACCTCAGTTGATGTGGGTTATGCCGGTGGTTATCAAAATTTTTTAATGAAAACCACAGATGGTGGTTTTTCCTGGACGCAAATAATTATTGATACAAAGCTGTGGTATTTTAATAACATTGAATTTTGGGATGCTAATAATGGTGTTGTTGTAAGCTATCCTTCTTCTATCTATTTTACAATAGATGGGGGAACAACCTGGACTCCCGGTTTCGGAATAAAACATAGTGTTGAAGACATCTGCTATGTAGATTCTAATAATCTTTTTATTGTTGGTGGT
>RPRC01000550.1 GCA_003857395.1 Geobacter sp. | reverse complement strand
TGCATCGCAGATTGTCACCAGGAATAAGCATTACTTTCTAAAGTGGAATCCACAACCATTACCGAACATGTTTACCTCGGAAGCATTAGGTTTACGATTATTGGCAGGCGAAAATGCCATTCGCGTTCCTGCAGTCATCAAAGCGCAGGAAGCACAATCCGGTATCCCAGCCTTCATCCTTTTAGAATGGATTGATCGTCGCTCCAGTTTTGATCAAAAAGTTTGTGGTCAACAATTGGCGCAATTACACCTGAGCAGTGTTTCACCTCAATATGGGTTGGATCATGATAACTATATTGGTAGCACACCGCAATATAACACCTGGCATACTGATTGGATAAGCTTTTTTCGTGATCAACGCTTGCAACCCCAAATTGACCTGGCACATCACAACAGCCGTTGTGGGCAATCCCGCAGGCAAAATCTGGATCGATTACTCGCGCATCTGGATGATTGGATCGGGGGAATCCCACGCAAACCTTCTTTGCTACATGGCGATCTTTGGGGCGGTAATGTGATTGGTGATGAAAAAACCAATCCTGTTTTAATTGACCCGGCGGTCTATTATGGGGATCGTGAAGCGGATTTGGCTTTTACACAAATGTTTGGAGGTTTCAGCCAGGCTTTTTATCAGGCATATCAAGAGACCTATCCCCTGGAACCTGGCTATCAGGACCGTTTTGAAGTTTATAATATTTATCATATTCTCAATCACCTGAATCTCTTTGGTGAAAGCTATGGATATTCACTCGATTCAGTTCTAAGACGATTGGTAGGCTAATGATGTTTGTTTTTCTTTCTAAATTCTTGCCTTTGTGGTTTTATCCACTGGGTCTCATATGGATGCTTTTGATTGCATATTTACTTCTCACGCGCAAACATACACAGGGGCGCAAGTTGCGCTGGATCATTATCCTTGTCGTCGTGATCATTTTCGTGGGTGGAAATCGTTGGGTGCCTGCTATTTTGGCAAAATCCCTAGAATGGAGATATCTTCCTTCTGAAAATCTACCAAAGGATAGTATGGTTGTCCTGTTAGGTGGGGGAACGGAATCACAACAATATCCGCGACAGATGACAGAAACAAACGGCGCGGGTGATCGGGTGTTGTATGCTGCCAAACTGTATCAATCCGGTAATGCCAGACAGATCTTACTGAGCGGAGGCAACATCGAATGGTCTGGCTCACGCACCACCACACCAGCTCAGGACATGGCTCAACTCCTCCTCATGCTGGGTGTTCCGGAGAATACTTTGGTTCTGCAGGATCAATCCCGCAACACAGCAGAAGATGCCCTTTATAGCGCAGAAATACTCCGGGAATTAGACATTGAAGAAATTATCCTGGTGACCTCTGCCAGTCATATGATCCGATCAGTGGCGTTATTCGAGAAACAGGGTTTTAAGGTCATCCCAGCTCCCGCTGATTACAGCATCACCTACGATCAATGGAATTCTCTCTGGAAGCCATCCGTGCCGGAACTACTGGTTGGTCTGGTTCCTAACGCGGGTAATCTTTCGGATCTGACCTATGTGTTGAAAGAATATTTTGGATTTGCAGTC
>RPRC01000549.1 GCA_003857395.1 Geobacter sp. | reverse complement strand
CGCGTGTTGATAATAGCCTGGCAGTAAAATTGGGGTATGATGCTGGATTTGGAAGAGGAACAGTGGCTTCACAAGCTGCTTCTTTTATTGTAAACAAATTCTTGGAGAAAAATCATGATTAGAGTAAGAATGTGTCAAAAAGATGCACATTATGGCGGAAATTTAGTGGACGGTGCACGGATTTTAGAACTTTTTGGAGATGTTGCCACCGAACTTTTAATTGAACACGACGGAGATGAGGGCTTGTTTAGGGCGTATACAAACATTGATTTTTTGGCACCAACATACGCGGGCGACTATATTCGTGCTGAAGGAAGAATAACCAAGATCGGTAAAACCTCTAGAACAATGGAATTCGAGGCATGGAAAGAGATACAGCCTAGACCAGATATAAATGACAGTGCAGCAGAGATTATTCCAACTGCAGTTATGGTTTGTAAGGCCACAGGTATTTGTGTTGTCCCATTAGAAAAACAAAGGAATATAAAATGAATCCATTAATTATACAGTGTTGTGTGGTGGGTGCGGAACTTACAAGAGAGGTTTACCCTTATCTACCTCTTACACCACGTGAAATAGCAACAGAGGCCATACTAGCTGTTCGTGCCGGTGCTGTACTTGTGCATCTGCATGTAAGAGATGAAGAGGGTAGACCATCACAGAGTGTTGATTTATTTAAAGAGACAACAAAACTTATAAGAAATGAGTGTGATTGTATCATTCAATACTCTACGGGCGGCGCAATTGGAACACCAGTAGAGGAACGAATAGCACCTTTGGTTTTAAAACCAGACATGGCAACGCTTTCTATGGGCACAATTAACTTTGGCGAGGGTGTTTTTGAAAACAGACTGGAAACCATACGCATCATTGCAAAGGCTATCCAGGATAACGGAATCGTCCCAGAACTGGAGATCTTTGACACAGGCATGCTTGATACTGCCTTTAGATTTGCGGCGCAAGAAATAATTCCAAAAAAGTTTTGTACTGGTTTGGGATTTGGTGTTCCGGGCGGAATGAACGGTGATATTCAGAATTTGGTTACCTTGGCAAAAAGATTGGAAGGCTATGTGTGGATGGCTTCTGGTATCGGAAGAAATCACCTACCGATTTCCGCGCACGCAATATCCATGGGTGGTCATGTTCGTGTTGGAATAGAAGACAATATTTATTTTCGCAAAGGTGAATATGCTAAGTCCAATGCACAACTTGTAGAAAGAATTGTAAGAATATCGAATGAGTTAGAACGCCCTGTGGCCACAGTTCCGGAGGCACGGGAGATCTACGGATTATGAATAAAACTATGACAATTTAATTAAAGACCATTGACCACGATATGTATGGTCAATAAACTAACCTTATATAGGTAGGAACAAGAGTTATTGAGGTACGGATTGTACTTTGGTAGCTCTTTTTTTGTCAAAAAAACGGAGGACTATAAAACATGGCATACAAAATCTCAGGAACTTTGTCCGACGACGCAAGAATTATTGTCTTAGAAGAGGTAGGGTGGTCTTTAGAAAGCAACACAGAAGAATCCGCTGGCGTATATGAAATAGAGGGATTGGACGAT
>RPRC01000548.1 GCA_003857395.1 Geobacter sp. | reverse complement strand
GCCCGCCTCAAACCCGCCAATATCTGCCTCCTCCCGGACCAGGACGACTTGGGCGCCGGCATGCGCCACCAGGTGACCCGGGAGTTCTCGGCCTACGCCCCGGGCGTTTTGGGCGTCTGCGTTTCCCAGGACAGTTACATCTCCCTCTATCGCCATGGGAAGCTCATAAGCCGGCTGTATTGAGGCGAGAAACCGCTGAAGGCAGGGCGAGCCTCCGGGCCCGCTATCGGAGGAAAAAACCTTTTTGGGCTATGCACTTGACTCTCGTAGCCACTATATGTAGTATTTTCCTGCATGGAGGAATATCCCAGAACCGTGCAGGAATTTGAAGAGACATTTTCCTCGGAACAATCATGTATTGATTACCTATTCCGATTAAGATGGCCCGAAGGTTTTCGTTGTCCACGGTGCGGTTATGAAAGATTTTGGGCTATGAACCGGGGTCTGTATAGATGCACCTATTGTGACCTTCAGACCTCCATAACCGCAGGGACTATTTTCCAAGATACCAGGAAACCCCTGAAACTTTGGTTCCAAGCGATGTGGTACATTACGAATCAAAAGCACGGGGTTAGCGCCTTGGGACTTCAACGTGTTTTGGGGCTTGGAAGTTACCGCACTTCTTGGATATGGTTGCACAAGTTGCGTTGTGCCATGGTCCGCCCTGGTCGGGATCGACTCGGTGGCGCGGTGGAAGTTGATGAAACCTACATTGGCGGCAGTAAACCGGGGAAGCGTGGCCGTGGTGCCGCTGGAAAAGTTTTGGTGCTCGTTGCCGCCCAAGAGGATGAAAACCGGATTGGACGTATTCGTCTTCGTCGAATCGCAGATGCTTCTGCAAATAGTTTGGAGGAAGCAGTGCCAGAAATGGTGGTGCCGGGCAGTATAGTTAGGACCGATGACTGGTCTGGATATCGCGGCTTGGTTAAATACGGATATACCCATGATGTGGTCCGCAAGGATGCATCCATAGGTGAGAACCTTTTGCCACTGGCCAATCGCGTCATTGCCTTGCTGAAACGCTGGCTGCTGGGAACCCACCAAGGGGCTGTACAAATATCGCATCTTGATTACTACCTGGATGAATTCACCTTCAGATTTAATCGTAGAACCTCACGGTCACGAGGAAAACTTTTCTATCGCCTGGTTCAGCAAGCCGTTTCCATTGAGCCGGTTACGGGCAATTCAATCGTTGGCGGCATGCAACACAACATATAGTATGTACGAGAGTGAAGTGCATAGCCCAATTACAGAATATTGTCCACTCTTGGAAGTCTTTCACCGCCCATAAGTTCGGGCGGGATTACGGAAGAAGAGTCCCGGTATGGCAAGAGGAATATTTTGATCGAATTGTCCGAGATGAAAATGAATTCATAGAAAAGGCTCAGTACATCATCAATAACCCCTTGAAGAGATGGCCCGAACTGGAAGAATATCCTTGGGTGTGGGTTAAGCAGGATTTAACACGGTAGGGCGGGCGTCTCGCCCGCCATTCCTGCCAGATCCTCTCCCATGGCGGGCGAGACGCCCGCCCTAGCGGAGACTTTATAGAATTTACTGGAGATTTTATGAGT
>RPRC01000547.1 GCA_003857395.1 Geobacter sp. | reverse complement strand
AGTAAATGGAAGTCCTGAAGAAAAGGACCAAACAATACTCGCGCTCCAATCTGAAGGAAAACTATATTCAAGAGAGGTATTGATAGAATGTCTCACATCATATTTAGGATAAAATATATAGTCATTTAATTGTTTATAAGCATAGCCAAGAGAATAAGAAGCAAGAAAATTAACTGGCAGATCTGAATATTTAAATGAGAATTCATAGCCAAACGATTCAGCCCGGCCTGAAATTAAATCGGGTTCAAACTCAAACGCTTTATCCTCATTTATGAATGGCAGGTTGATTGTCCTTTTGTAATAACCTTCAACTTTTAAAGTTACCGATGGTGAAAAATCAATATCAACACCGGCTGTGTAATGAATCGCTTGCGAAGTTTTAAGATAATTTGGAATTATTATCCATGGATCAAACAAAGAAATAACTTCGTTTTCATCAGTAATAGCTGAAACTTCTTGCTGATAAATTCCCCAAGCAGCTTTTAGTGCTATATCTGGAAAAAGCCGATAGGTTAGGCTGAGTCGTGGTTCAAAATAAAATCCCTGACTAGAATTCAATCCTGAGTTAATTCTAAGACCGGCATCAGCTCCAAAATTATCAAACCGTAGAACTTTATATTTTCCATATAATGTAAAATTACCGCCATACGCTTCGATGTCTGATTTTATACCTTTTTGATTTACTATTTGTAATGTTGTGCTGAGAATTTTAAAGTGAAATCCTGCTCCAAGTTCATCTTCACTATCCTGCATATATGTAAAATCCATCGTGCCGGAGAAATCACTTACTAAATTTTTTCTTGGTTTTAATTTACTTTCATTCGGAATTACTTCACCATCAAAACGACTGAGTGAAATTCCAACCTTAGAATACATAGGGGCATTGTGAACTTGCAGCCATTCGAAGCCAATTAAATTAGTTGACCAGTTAAAGTCTTCTTCAAGAGGGTTTATTGAATTGAGCTTATCACCGCTAAGAAAACCAAATAATAGAAACTTACCATTCTCAATTAAAGCAGGATTTGAGTAATTAACTTTAAATGAAGCATCATAAAAATCTATTGGGACATTTTCATCATTTAAGAATTTTTTTAGAATAGAATTTGAATAACTTTTTCTTCCCGTGAGAATGAAAGATCCATGAGGGATTGGGCCCTCAACCAGAGCTTTGCCGGTTAGGTAACTGGAGCTTGCTTTAAGTGAATAATTATTTTTGTTACCATCTTTTGTTACTACACTGAGAACGGAAGATAATCTATCTCCGTATTCAGCAGTGAATCCACCTTTGTAAAACTCAATGCTATTAATCATTTCGGGATCAATAACACTGAATAAACCTAATGCGTGAAATGGATTGTAAATTGTTACTCCATTTAGCAGTACAAGATTTTGATCGCCTGTTCCTCCGCGGACATAATACTTTGCCGAAACATCTCCTGTTGCTTGCACACCAGGTAAATATTGAAGCGATCTAAGTACATCAGTTTCAACTCCCTTCGGTAGAACTTCTAGTTGTCTAAGTGTAAGTTTCTGTAATCCAATATCTGTGGAATTCTTTTCAATAATTTTTTCACCAATTTT
>RPRC01000546.1 GCA_003857395.1 Geobacter sp. | reverse complement strand
GTCGTGGAGGTCACGGAATCCCCCGCCGACCCGGGCGGTTCGTTCCTCGAGTGGCAGCTCGACCAGCTGGAGGCGCTCTCCGGCGCGCTCGGCGCCGCCCGACCAGGGCGCGACACGGGGCGCAGGGGACCGACCTGCAATGTGACCACGTGGCTGCCGGGGCGTGTCGACTGCCTGGCGGCGTGAGTGAAGTATAGCACGGTTGCCCTGGGGAAGCCAGACGGCCACTTTCAATGGAGGATAGCGTTACGTACGAGCCGAGATACCCTGTAAACCCCGCCTGGTCGGCAGGGCTTTCGAGGTCAGGTGGACAGAGACGCGTGGGTGCCTGGGGTCAGTTTTGCGGCCTGGGATCGGCGTCGTCGGTTGGCTTGGCGGCCTCGACGTCTGCCTCACTCGGGCGCCGGCGCAGCTCGCGCCAGGCGCGTTTGAACAGATCGATGATCGTGTGCACGATGTGGATCGCCTGCTGGCGCCAGGGCGACGGCAGCTCGGCCGTGGTATCGGCGTGCGCGGCGATCTCCATGTCATACGGCCCGCGCTTGGGCCGCGGTGGGATCTGGCGTGACTGCTGGGCGGATGGTTTGGCGGCCTTGGCTTGGCCGGCCTTGGCCTGCGGCTCGCGGTGTTTCTCTGCCGTCCGTGACTCAGGATCCGTCGCGGTGGCAGATGCCGAAGCGTTCTTGATGGTACGTCCGGTGGTCGATTTCTGAGCGTCGGTGGCCATATTGCTCTACTGCCTCTGCGCTCGCGCCAGGCGCTGCCAGATGAAGTGGACCGCCGCGGCGCCCAGCGCCAGCAGCGCCAGCCGCTTGGCGTCGCGCAGCCGGTCTTCGAAGCCCTCCGCCAGGTTGTCCAGGGCGAAGAGCGGGGTGTGTCGGCCCAGGAAGCGCCGCTCGGGCACGAAATAGGCGCGCACCACGCGGTTGATGTCAGCCGGCGTCACCGCCGCCAGTTCCGCCTTGATGTCTGGCGGCGGCTGATCGGCCGGCCAGTCGAGGATCGGGTCAGCCAGGGTGGCGGCTCGTTCGTAGTTGTTCTCATCGGCGGCCGCCCAATTCGCCCAGACCAGGCGCGCCGCAGCGCGCACCTCGCGCCGCTTCGGCGCGGCCTGCGTGAGCTCGTCAATCTCGCCCAACAGGGTATCGCGCGCCCATTCCTCGTGCCGGTCGGCGACGGTGACCTGCGCGGCGAAGTACCCGCTGTCGCGATGGAAGACGTTGTAGGCCCACGGCGTGTAGGTGAGGCCGCGGCGGAAGCGCAACTCCGCCAGCAGGCGCTGGCCCAGGAGTTCCTCCAGGACTTCCAAGGGCCGACGGTCGGCGTGCGCACAGCCAACCGTGCGGGCGCCCAGCGCCAGGGTGATCTGGTGGCGCTCCACCGGCCCGTACACCGAGACTTGATGGGGACCCTTGGGGTAGCTCTCCGGCGGCTTGGGAGGCGCCGGCCGCGCCGGCAGATCGCCGAAGTAACGTTCAACTAACGCGGCGACCTGTTCCTGGGTGGCGCTGCCGACGATCGCCAGGCCGGCGTTGGCCGGCGTGTAACGCTGCCAATGGAAGTCCACCAACTCGGCGCGCGTGTAGCTTGCCAGGTAGGCGTCGTCACCCAG
>RPRC01000545.1 GCA_003857395.1 Geobacter sp. | reverse complement strand
TCAAGACATCAAAGTCAAAAAGCGCGCGCCATCAGTGTTAACCAGTTGTGCACTTGAATAAAGCAAAATCATAACTATAAAAGAAAATACTTTTGTGCAGTCTTTTTATATTCATATTATCCATCCTTGAGACTAAAATTATTTATTGAATCTGCAGATTGACTTCAGAAAATATGGCGCGCGTGTCACTCAAAATCGCGCGCCAATCTAATAGTTAATATATAATATGAATATTAAAAGACTGCACAAAGGTTTAATTCTTTATATTTATGATTTTGATTTATTCAAGTGCACAACTGGTTAACACTGATGGCGCGCGCTTTTTGACTTTGATGTCTTGAGTTCGAAGCCGGGCGTGATTATTTTTTATTTAATTAATTAATTAAGTCACGTGATATAACGCGTAGCGCCAGGGGGTGTGGGGGAGCGATGTCGCGCAAGCGGCGAGTTCCCCCACCCACATTTAAACACACATAGTTGTTGAAAATGGCGCCGCGCACGCGCATTGTGTGTCTTGAAGGATGTCATGGCGTTGGAAAGTCATCACTTCTTCGGTTATTAGAAAAATTGCCCGAGTCGTATGATTGCATACCAGAAAAATTCGCGCGCGTTGGCAATCTAATACCGACAAATTTTATTACTGAATGTGCTTGGATAATGCGATGGTTCAAAAAAGTGGCGCACATGTTATCATATGGTCAATCGGACGTCATAATCACTGATCGCAGTCCCTATTCAGCCTTGATGTATTGTAATGCGCATTGCCGCGAATTGTTGAGTACATTAATAGACACGGGGTTCGAAGAGCTTCGAACAAAGCATGATTTTGATTTACAAATTTTCATGATAAATGTGAATGAAGACGATCATTTGGCGCGGCTGCGAAATCGCCTCATTCATCAGCCGGAGCGCAAAGAAATGTCGGAAGATGACGCGGCCTACACTTTATTCATTCGCGATCGATACCGCCGCCGCTTTCCTGACTACATTACTGTGAACAAAACCTTTTTGAATGATGATGTGCACAAATGCGTGGGGGAGTGTCTCGCTGCGCTCGACAATTCCCCCACACCCCCACAGAAGGCGGGCTAGCGCCCGCCAAAGCACGCTACGCGTTTTATATTAGATACAAGTCACGTGACTTATGTTCACCACCACGCCCACAACCATCAACTTAATAAATATTCGATTATTCGATTGTATTAAATCGAATAATTTACATGCATATAATACACAGCCGCATTTAAGTTGCGTATAAACATGGGAGATGCTGTGCCAAATCGCCCACCTCAATCAACGCGTAGCGTGCTTTGGCGGGCTTTGCCCGCCCTTGAGGGGGCGTGGGGGGGATGAGCGCTGCGCGCTCACCCCCCCACCTCAAACTTGTGCTTGTGATAATCCGCCAAGCTCTCGCAACCAAACTGCCAGTCGCGCGGAATCGAGTTTAAGTCGGCCTTGTAATATAAAACGCGATCCTGAAACCGGTTCGATTGTGTGGTGTTGTTAATCACAAGCACGTTGTAATCCTGAGTGGCCACATCCATAACTTCATTGAATTCGCGCTCATCTTTGAACCACGAGCCGGCATAATATTTGTACAATTTTTTGCGCGT
>RPRC01000544.1 GCA_003857395.1 Geobacter sp. | reverse complement strand
TTTCTTCGCGGATTTCTTTCCGCGATTGCCGCTTATTTTCGATTCGTTCCCCCCTTATACGGGCGGCGCGGGCAGCGGTCATATCGTCGGCATATTGCCTACCAACCTTTTCCTCGTGAAACTTGCCATCTTTCTTAAAGACGATGTAATAAACCCGTTCCTTACCCTTGCCGCCGATCCGGTCGGCTTCCCGGTAAAAGACGCCGGGATAATTTGTCTTGTGCCTTTTCATGACAGTTTTCCCATGGGGTTGGAAAAGGATTAACTGCGCATGGATATTGAATAAAAACAAGGTTAGGTTGGAAGTCAGGTTGGGAAAAAGTTGGAAAACAAACCATGTGAATCACTGTTTAAGCCGCATTTGTCTTTTTCCAACCCTATTTCCAACCTCTGAGATCATTATAGGGGTAAGTCAAGGGAAATTGATAATCATAAAACAATAGTTAATTAAGGTAGTTGGGTATTGTTTGGTAAATAGCGGGAAATCATATGCTGCGGCTTGGTAAGCCGCCACAAGCTGGGGGAGAGCCATAGGGGTCCGGACGGGGCGCGAACCGCCCCGCCGCCTCAACGTGGCTTCGAGCCGCAGTAACAACCAAAGGTAGGTAGCTCATGGCGCAAACAGGACCAGAAATCACGGGCAGGCAGGTGTGGCAACGGCTGATGGAAGGGAACATGCGTTTCGTCCAGGGGTTGTTTCAGGGGCGCAATTTACTGGATTTGCGGCGCACCCTGGCCCAGGGCCAGGCGCCGGAAGCCGCGATCCTCTCGTGCTCCGATTCCCGGGTGCCCGCGGAGATCATTTTTGATCAAAGCCTCGGGGACCTCTTCGTGGTGCGGACTGCCGGCCTGGTGCTGGACCCCACCAGCATCGGCAGCCTGGAATACGCCGTGGCGCACCTCCACGTGCCCTTGCTGGTGATCAAAGGGCATGAAGGTTGTGGGGCGGTGACCGCGGCGGTGGAGCACCCCGAGGCCACGGAGGGCCATATCGGTTCGATTATCACCCAGATTTCCCCAGCTGTAGCCCAGGCACGCCAGAACGGCAACAGCGGCCAGGACCTGGTGGAAGCCGCTACGGATATCCATCTAAAATATTTGGAAGAAACCTTGTTCCAGGTTAGCCCCATCATCCGGGAAGCTATCGATGCCGGGCGCCTGGAAGTTGTGGTGGCCAAGTATTATCTCCATGCTGGCCAGGTGCAGCCCCTGACCTCGACTTTCTGATCCCAAGTTTAATCAAAAAATACAGCTTTGTCGGGGCGCACCCGCGTATGCACCCCAAGGGCGGACACACAGGTCCGCCCCTACAACAAATCGCCCTTTGATGGCGCCTTGGGATGAATGCCGAGGCCCAGCTTGCGGAAAGAACCCGGAAAAAAAGGGAAGCCCGATTGCCCGGGGCTCCCCTCTCGTTCGGTTCCGAGTCGCCTCCCAGACGGGGGCGGCAATCCGGTTCATTGCTCGGTGCTGGGCCCGAACTCTTCCTCCACCCTCATGGACGGCACCACCAGCACCGGCACCGGCAGGGCCCGCCGGGCGACCGCCCGGATCACCCGTTCGGTGGTGGAGCCTATGAGATGCCGGCCTACGAAGCCATGGCCGTGAGCCCCCAGGACCA
>RPRC01000543.1 GCA_003857395.1 Geobacter sp. | reverse complement strand
TCCCCGCGTTGCGGATGGCCGGCCCACCCACCGACAGGCACGCCTCGACCAGGCCGGCCGCCACGTCCTGGAGCAGCGCGCTCTCAGCGGCCTCCGAGAAAGTGACACCCGCGCCGACGACGATCTCATCGCCGCGGCGTTCGATGACCTTCATCTCCGGCACGCGACTGATGTCCACCACTCGGTCGAAAGGCGGCTTCTCGTGTCGGACGAAGACCACCACGTCGGTGCCGCCCGCCAGCGGACGGCTTACCAGCCCTGGCTCGGCGAGGAGCTGAAGGGCCTCCGGAATGGAATGAGCTCGCACATAATCGAATCTCGGCATTGCTTCCCCCTGTGATGATAAACCCGACCGGACTGACCTCACCCACCCACGACTGTCTTGAGCAACTGGACTTGGTCGCCGTCGAACAGCAGCGTATTGTCGCGGCGATAAAAATGGTTGACGCTTACAAGCGGACGTCCGTCCCCGCCCGGGATGTTCAGCGCGGCCAGCAGGTCATCGATCGTAGCGCCTGCCGGCAACGTCACCGCGGGAAGGGCGCGTTCGATCGCCGGGCTGAGCCGGCGGGTGAACAGATGCGAGCCGCCAAAAAAGCGGACCTGAACAACAATCATCTGCCTTCCCGTATTCAGACGCGATCTTGAAGCGACAGTCAGAGGCGAGCTAACTATACCACAAAATCCACAGATTGCAAACTGCAGAAACCAGTCGTCAGACAACTAACGTCTGACAGCTAGACTTATCGCGCCTGCCGCGCAAGCTTGGTCCGAAAAGACTCCTCTGTGGTAAAATGGCCCTTCGGATTGCCGTCCAATCCATAACTGAAGCAGCAAGGAGCACCTACCATGTTCGACCGAATCGAAACGGCGCCGCCGGACCCCATTCTGGGGCTGGAGGAGGCTTTCAAGCGCGATCCGAATCCCGCGAAGATCAACCTCGCCGTCGGCGTCTTTAAGGACGCGAACGGCAACACGCCGGTCCTCCGCGTGGTCAAGCGTGCAGAAGAACAGATCCTCCGCGATGAGAACAGCAAGAGCTACCTCGGCATTGCAGGTGCGCCCGAGTACGCCGAAGCCGTGCAAGATCTCTTGTTCGGCAGAGGTCATCCCCTCGTGAGCGATCGGCGGGCAGTGACCGTACACGCGCCTGGCGGCACAGGTGCGCTGCGCGTGGCCGCCGAGTTCATCAAGAAGGCCAACCCAACCGCACGCGTCTGGCTCAGTCAACCGACCTGGCCCAACCACCCCAACGTGATGCGCGCCGCCGGCCTGGCTGTGGACAGCTATCCCTATTTCGATGCGCCGGCCAATCGCCTGGCCTTCGACGCAAGGTTGGCGGCGCGGGCGCAGCTTCCCGAAGGGGATGTCGTGGTGCTGCACGGCAGTTGTCACAACCCCACGGGCGCCGACCCGACACCGGAACAGTGGCGGACGATCGCTGATGCGATGGCCGCACGCAAGTTGCTCCCCCTGGTGGATTTCGCCTACCAGGGCTTTGCGGAAGGGATCGCCGAGGATGCCGGCGGAATCCGAATACTGAGCGAGCGGGTCAACGAGATGCTCATCGCCAGTTCGTACTCCAAGAACTTCGGCCTCTACAACGAGCGGGTGGGCGCGCTGAC
>RPRC01000542.1 GCA_003857395.1 Geobacter sp. | reverse complement strand
CATTCCCAAAGAACGCGATTCCAGGGATGATGATCTCATCACCTTTGGTGATAGGTCGACGTAACATATTCTTCCGGATAATGACGTCAATACCCATCCCGAACTCGATACGCTGACCTTCAGGCATGAGCGGAGCAAGGGCGACCTCACGTGCCTCTTTCACATCTGCACGACGGATCTTCACCCGGTCACCAAGACCGGTACCCCCATTTTTCCTTGTCAAATTATCAATACGAACGAGCCGCTTCCCTTCATCAGATGGATGCGCACGCCACACCGAAGCAGCGGTCACCTTGGTTCCCTCGAGCTCGATAACGTCCCCTATAGAAAGATCAAGGTCTAAACGCGTCTGATGATCGATCCGCGCACGGCCATAGCCGACATCTTGCTGAAAGGCTTCTGATACCTTGAGAACAACTTCACGTGCCATAACTCCCACCTGTCGTAGTCACTGTGCCCAGGAAGAAGTACGCGCATTATAAATCTTTCTACCACCTGGAGAAAAAAACAGTGAAACATCACATCAATAAATTATATAAACACTCACTATATTTTCCATCATATAAAAAGTCTGGGAAGGAAACAAATGAAATTCAAATACCTCATTATTATAATTGCTATCGTCTCTCTCGTTCTCTTATACGCACTCTCATTTTTCTCACAACCAACCGTCATTTCACTTGCTACCGTCTCTTCGTACAATGGAAAACAAGTTGTCGTCACCGGCGTCGTCACCGACTATCGGACGACAACCTTCGGAAGTCAGATCATCACCATCATAGACAACCAGGACAACGGCAGTTCCCCGCTGATCCTCTACATCGAAGGAAGCCTGTTCGTCGAATACGGAGACCTCGTCCAAGCGACAGGCACCGTCCAAGAATACAACAGCGAATGGGAAATTGCAGTCAACAACCCTCGCTCGGTCACCATCGTACAAAAATGGCGAAACATCAGCTTCCCTCTTTGGCAACTCGCACAGTATCCGCAACGCTACGAAAACACGAATGTGAATGTCCAAGGCATTGTCGAAAAAACCTACAAGACATATTTTTTTCTCACCGACCCTGACGGTAAATATTCGGTCGTTGTATATGATTCTACCTCAACAACAAATTTTTCAAAAGGAGACACGGTGGCGGTAGGCGCACGATTCGTCTACGAACAAGAGAACCTCCGTTACGTCCTAAAAATATCAGAACCAACACATTTTGTTCACAAACAGGAGGAATAAACAAATGCTTGACTTCCTCCTCATCATTCTTTTCTGCGTCCTTGGCGTGCTCGTCGGCATCATCACCGGTATCCTCCCAGGACTACATGTGAACAACGTCGCACTCATTCTCGTCTCGTTTTCAAGTGCAATCGTCGCAGCCTGCGCACCTCTTGCTGCCTATGGGATCTCCGAACAATTCATCCTCATTCTGATCTGCGGGTTCATCATTTCCATATCGATTTCCCATTCCTTCCACGACACCATACCGACGACATTCATCGGCGCACCAGAAGAAGACACCGCGCTTTCGCTTCTGCCGGCACACACCCTATTGTTGAAAGGAGAAGGATACAAAGCAGTCAACCTCGCCGTCCTTGGAAGCATCGGTGCAATCCTCGTCTGCCTACTCCTCCTCTT
>RPRC01000541.1 GCA_003857395.1 Geobacter sp. | reverse complement strand
TGGTAGTGTCACCTGATTATTGTTAGTTTTTTCTTGCCAGCTGCCCTTCTCTGCTGTACAATGGCAGAAATTGGAACAGAAAGGAGGGCAGTGACATGGAGCTTAGTAATTATTTCTGTCCGAATTCTGCATGTGCAGACCACGGAATCCGGGGAAAAGGGAACATAACCACCAGTACCCGTTATGGTAAGCGCAAAACGCTGCTTCTTCGTTGTAAGACATGTAACTATCGGTTCTCGGAAAATCGTGGGACTGTTTTCATGCATTCCAATTACAGCAAAGAGGATATTCAGCGTATTATTTTGGCAATTGCCGAATGTAACAGCATTCGGGGGACAGCAAGAATCTTGTCCTATGATAAGGATGCAGTCAACCGTATCGTCATCAAGGCAGGTGCGCACTGTAAAAAAATCCTTGGAAATCTGATCCGCGACTTGTGTTTAAATGAATGCCAGTTAGACGAACTATGGGCCTTTGTAAAAAAAAGAAATCTCTTTCCGAAGAAGACTTCGAAAAGGAATATGGGAGACACTGGATCTGGGCCTCGATCGATCCTGAGTCGAAGTTGATTATCAATTTTTTTATCGGCCAGAGGACGTTGGATGATTGTAGGGTTTTCATCAACGATCTTTTGACCCGCATTCGGACAAAACCTCTTTTCACTTCTGATGAGCTACCTCACTATGAAACGGTCTTGGTGGAGCAGTTTAGCCGGCTGGAAGAAGAACCCAAAACCGGGAAACGGGGTCGCCCTAAGAGACCAAGACGGGTAATAGATCCGGAATTCAAATACGCTACCGTCCATAAAGTACGAGAGAACGGCAAAGTTGTTAAGGTTGAACGTAAGGTTCTTTTCGGGAACCCTGATGCTATAGAGGCGGTCATAGCATCATCGAAGGTTAGCAAGAAAATCAACACGTCTTTCATCGAGAGAGTCAATCTGACGTTGAGGAGTCATAACAAGAAACTTGCCAGGAAGACACTCTGTTTCGCAAAACGAAAGAGGGCCCTGGAGGCTCAGACAAATGTTGTCGTCGCGTATTACAACTTATCGAGGCCCAATCTTAGCTTAACAATGCCCGCGCCAAAGGGGCCACGACTCAAAAGAACGCCTGCAATGGCGGCAGGATTGATCGACCGGGTTTGGCCAATAGGTCAACTCTTGGCGTACCCTCAACTCTAACAATGATTAGGTGACACTACCAGAAAACCGATTTTGAAGAAAAATATGGAATAAGCTCTGAGGAATTCAACAGGCGTTATGAAAAGGGGGCGATGGGCGACGACATGGATTATGTGGAATGGTCCGCCACCGTTGACATGCTTTCCGGCATTGAAAAGCGTTTATCGCTGCTCCAGCAGGAGACATCCGCATGAACGAAAGGGTCCGTCAGAAAACTTGCTCACGCGCCGCATCATCTTCACATCGGCGATGATCATGTCGAATGTTTTTCTGGAAGTCCGGCTAGTAAATCGACAATCCCGCGGGATTCCGACCCAGTTACTCCCCCGAATTCAACTATATTCCACCTGGCACCCTTGCGACGAGTATATGTAATAAGCCATTTGGTCATCGTACGTGCCCACTTTGCAGTGTATTGAGCTTTTTTCCAGGGAGTCAGGTCTTCCTGTTGCATT
>RPRC01000540.1 GCA_003857395.1 Geobacter sp. | reverse complement strand
TCTGAAATAGCATTTACGTTTTCTCCTGTTTTTGAGTATTCTACAGCTCTGCTGAAATAATAATCACCATTATAAGGGTCCAGTTTTATTGCATTAGTAAAATCAAAAATAGCTTCATAATTTTTATCAATTTGTGAAAATAATAATCCTCTGTCATAACACGTCTCTGCAGGGTCAATATCAGGATTAATTGAATAAAGCAAATCAAGATATGCCTTATCGGTATCCCCCATCTGCAGAAAAAGTGCCCCTCTCCATTTGTAAAGCAAATTATACTGCGGTCTTAAATTAATTGATTTGTCATAATCAAAGAGTGCTTCATCATATCTTTTTGAGAAATATTGGTTGAAAAATGCTTTCCCTATCCATGCTGAATAATAACTGCTGTCTAATTCAATAGCTTTACAATAATCATTAATAGCATTCAAGGTGTCATCATTATATGAATAAGCATCACCTCTTGATTTATATGCGTATTTATTAAGGGGTTCGTTTGAAATCACTTCACTGTATCTTGAAATAGCTGAATCATATTGCCCTCTGGATAAATAGTTGTCTCCGGATTGTAACAATGCATTATTATTTTGGGGAAACACTTCAAGATATTCATTGAAATATTTATTTGCCTTGAAATATCCTCCTGATTTATAACAACTGTACCCTTTACAATATGCTGTTATTGCATTCACCTGATTTGAATCGTAATAGTCAACTAAATTTACACTTTTGAAATAATTGACCGGAATAGCAAAGTAAATATCGTGACCTCCGGTATCCATCTGGTAAGTAATGCCAATAAGTTCTGCTTTTGAATTAAACAATGCACCTCCGGAACTACCATGAGAAATACTTGCTGTAAATTGAATTTGTTTGTTTTCTGCATCGGTATTGTCATTTCTAAAAGCACTTAGAATACCTTTCGAAAAAGTGTTTTTATAACATTGAGGATTACCAAGAGCATAGGCTTCTTCGCCAATAAAAAGCGAATCACTGTTACCTATATTCATTTCCGGATAATTACCCGCATCAATCTTAAGTATTAATATATCCATTTTCGGTTCTGCACCAATAACTTTTACATCATTAAATTTTACTCCATCTTTTTCAAGTATTAATCTTTCAGCATCTTCAAACAAATGAAAACAAGTGTAAACTATGCCTTCCGGATTTATAACCACTGCGCTGCCCCACGATTCAATGTAACCATCAGAATTATAAGAAGTACAATACAAAACAGAACCGCTTACTTTTTTATAAATTTCTTCAGATGTTAATGTTTGAGCAAATAAATTAACTGTGATTAGGCTAAATATTACAGATATTAAACATGTTTTATAAATTGTTTTCATGGCGTTGTTTAAATAAAATTCTTAAATATTTAATAACATTAATTTCATTCCATTATATAATCTTTATATATAGTCCTGATTCTTCCTTTCACATTTACACGAACTACTGCTGTAACTTTTGTTCCTTTGGGAGGAAGTTTCTCGTCATTCCAAATTATATTAACCTGATAACTCTTAAGTATCTGGTTAAGTATGCTTGAATAAATCGCCGATAGATCTGCGGCTTTCCTCACCCACCAGTAAAAACCACCTGTTCTTGCCGCAATTTCAACTAAATCAGCTTCATCCCTGCTAT
>RPRC01000539.1 GCA_003857395.1 Geobacter sp. | reverse complement strand
CCCTTGAGGCCATTTCATTTGCAAGCCTGAACCTGGCAACGAGCTCTTCACTGCTTCTGGACTGTTTGTTCCTGTTTTTTACTCTGTATTTTTCAAGCAATTCCGGAGCCCTTGTGGCAATCCAGACTGGCAGCCGGTATCTCTCTGTCGTTTTCCAGACCTCATTTGAGATATCATTGTAACCCATCAGGGCAAAAATCTGCCCGGTAAGATAGTTAACATCTGGGGAGTTGGCCCCGAGGCTCCAGCTTCTGTCGAGCCTTAGTAATGCTGCTTCGTATACACCTCCCAGTGCAAGGGCATAAGCGCTTTCAGCAAGAAGGGTTGCGTTTGTTGAATCTTTCAGGATAAGCTGTGCATAGGAGGCAATGGCTTCATTTATGTTTTCCGAGAGGATCAGGTTCCTTGCCTTAATATTTGAGGCTTCAGGAACATAGGCATCGTGCCATTGCTGCTTTTTATAGTATCTTATTACATTTTTCACGGCGATCTTGCCAGCCAGATCGGGTCCTTTCTTTTGAATATGATAATATATAGATGTTTTGTCGATCTTGTCTATAATGCAGCTAATATCGTCACCGGACACCGGAACGATAAGGTCAGAATTTCCATTCACAGGCGTGGGAGGCGGCGTGTTCTGCACCGTATTCCCCTGTTGCTTTGGTTGTCCCTGGTTATAAATCTCTTTTTCGCCGTTCTCATAGACGATCATACTCACTTCCTCTTTCCTGACAACATAAACAGGCCCCTCAGGATTACTGAATTTCCTGTATTTGATGTCAGAACTTCCTACTTCCTGGACTTTGGCCTCAATTATCGAGTTGTCGGTTTTGTAGACCTTATCCTGTGAAAATGAAGGAACAGTGGACAGGATGATCCCGAATGTGCAGATGAGGATGAAGTCACCGGGCCAGGCAGAGGTTTTACGTTTTATGGCTTTTAGACTATACATTATAAACTCTTGTATGTAAAACTGTCTTGATATGAATACTTAATGTCTTCAATAATGTCAGCAATTCTTTCCTCCAGGGAACTTTGAACTGTTTTGCATGAAAGAGCCAGGTATTTTGCCAAATCCTCGCTATCATCGCTTATTTGCTGGTTTAGTGCTTTTCTTTCCTTATCGAGGTCGGAAATCTGTTTTTTTAATTCTGTAATTGGCTTTTTGTTCTTTTTCTGGTCAGCCTGAAGGTTTTCCAGCTCTTTTTTCAGAGGTTCCAGCTTTTGCAGGATTTCCTTGTCATTCCTTGTAACAGCAGCAATCTTTTCATTCCATTGATCAATTGTTCTATCCAGTGATGCAATTTCATTCTGATAAAAGAAAAGTATCATCGACAGTGGAGCTACATAATCAACAACAGCGTCATTTACCTTCCTGTTGGTTATCGTCATCGATTTTGTCACGGTATTTAACGAAAGATCAGGATCAGTCTTTTTTACATCCTGGCCGGTCTGGCCGTATTTATCAGTTATCGAGCGATCCAGCCTGCTGCCAATATCCTCGATTTCCTTAACCATTTTCAAGCCATCTGAGACCATATTATTTTGATATATTCCGTAGGATTCCCGTGTTTCGGAAAGCTTGCTTTTTAGAGCGTTGATCTCTTCGGTAAATCCTTTTGAATCAGCATTTATTTTGCCAGCCAGCTCTTTCTCCAGGTTTAAGATTCTTTCCCTTATTTTGTT
>RPRC01000538.1 GCA_003857395.1 Geobacter sp. | reverse complement strand
GAGTTGGTGTAGTACGGCTGGACGTCCCTGCCCCGGTTCTTGGTGTAGATTTCTTGGTTGTAGGTGCGGATATCCGGGAAATGCTTCTTATCGAGGCGCGCGAGGCGATAGCTGGTTCCTTCCCCAGGGGTTGCTTCCAGATTGAAGATATTGCTGGTTTCATTCTGGAATTCCAGGATGCGAGTGCGCATATAATCAAGGACTTTCTCAGCAAACGCCTTGCCCTCAGGGTCTGCGATGCTCTTATTCATGAAGTTAAGCAGCGCATCGTTCATGCCGATTAGCCCAATGGTGGAAAAATGATTCTTCCAATACTCTCCAAACATCTTTTGCACATCAGATAGATAGAACCGTGAGTACGGATGCAGCCCGCTTGCGGTAAGATTCTCAATAAGGTCTCGTTTGATTTCAAGGCTGTGTTTTGCAAGCACCATCATCTTATCGAGCCGCTCGAAGAAATCATTGTCATCCTTGGACAGGTATCCGATCCGTGGCATGTTCAAGGTGACCACACCGATGGATCCGGTCTTCGGGTTCGCACCGAACAGGCCACCACCACGTTTCCGCAGCTCTCGATTGTCTAATCGAAGTCTGCAGCACATGCTGCGTGCATCATCAGGTTTCATGTCACTGTTGATGAAATTCGAGAAATACGGAATCCCGTATTTCGCGGTCATGTCCCACAACGGTTCCATACCGTCGTTGTTCCAGTTGAAATCCTTGGTAATATTATAGGTTGGAATCGGGAACGTGAACGGCCTGCCTTTCGCGTCTCCCTCATACATGATTTCCGCGAACGCATGATTGATCATGTCCATCTCATCAGTGTAGTCGCTGTACGTGTGTTCACCAAGGTCCCCACCGATGATCGCTGGCTCATCCGTCATATAGCCGGGGATGGTCAAGTCCATGGTGATGTTCGTAAAAGGGCTTTGGAACCCGACTCGTGTTGGAACGTTCATGTTGAACAGGAACTTCTGCATCTCCTGCTTCACACTAGGGTATTGGAGATCGTCATGCTCGATGAATGGTGCGAGCAAGGTATCAAAATTCGACAATGCCTGCGCACCCGCCGCCTCTCCCTGAAGCGTATACAGATAGTTGACGATGTGCATGAGTGCGGTACTGAAATGCTTCGCTGGTTTGCTTTCGATTTTTCCTGAGACTCCTTTAAACCCAAGTAACAGAAGGTCTTTCAGATCCCAACCGACGCAGTTGTGGTTCCACATACCGTTGACGACTAATGTGGTGGACTCTGTGGTGACGTCATAGATATCATCATCCATGATCTCAGTTGGTTCATTATTGAGAACCTTGTGCCAACCGTCTCCTTCCGCCCTCCATGCTCGTGCCGATACCTGGGCGGAGGCATAGATCTGCGAGCAGAGTTGCTGCTCGGTTTTTCGAAATCCAACGCCGAACAAAGGGTATTGCTGAATGATTTGCCTGCCATTATGCTCTCTAATGGTGCCGACGCCTTCCAGGTTTCGATCCCTAGCAGTAAATCCAAGGAGGGAAAGGACGGTTGCAAATTGTTCGAGCATCGTTCGAGATGCAGTACGCAACGTCAGGGTGGTTTTACTCGTGCAGACAGATCCATCACCGTCAAGGATACCAGCGATGAGTCCCTTGACGAACGGTTGATGATAGGTAAGAATGTCTTCAGGGAAACGTTTGTCTTTGCTGATG
>RPRC01000537.1 GCA_003857395.1 Geobacter sp. | reverse complement strand
GTGCTTCTTCAGGAAGAGCCGAGACATGAGTGCCCACCATGACCGTATACGCCTGGGGTACGATCTCTTTTATTTTATCACAGACTGAAATGTCATTTTCAATACTCGGGGTACTCGTATCCATGACAATCAGCCCGGGCTTTAATTCTTTACCAATATTTAAGATGTGATTTAAATCGTATCCCCGGGCGGGCGCATCGGTAAAGGTGACATCATGGCCGTCTTTTTCCAATACGCCGGCACAAAAAGACAGCCAGATCGGGAAATAAATGGCGCGTACATTTTTGTCCTCCTGCAGAAGGTGAATGGAGTTACAAGGTCAGTTTCCTCAAGGGCAGTAACATTGCTGTGGCTGATGATTTAAGCAAAGGTCAGGGATACTTTATGGACGGGAAAAGCGGAAAATTCAGGATCGACAAATCAGATAAAAACTCCCCTGATTTCCGTGCAAAGGGAAGGCTTAATTATGACGGAACCCGTTATCTTAAACACTCAGGAAATGGCGAACCATTTCTTAAGGGAGGAGCTGACAGTCCGGAGAACTTTCTTGCATATCGTGAATTCGACGGAACTTATTATGGTGGCAGCAATAAGGCAAGAAGCGGAGAGGCTGATCCGAACCAGGGACTGCATCTTTATGAACCACATATAAAGGACTGGAAAGATGGTGATCCCCAGTGGAAAAACGGAAGAGGAAAAGGGATCATAGGAGCCCTGAACTATCTGTCATCCAAAGGGATGAACAGTTTTTATTTCCTTACTCTGAATATTCTGGGCGACGGTGAGGATGTTTGGCCTTACACCGACCGTAATGAGCGTTACCGGTTCGACTGCAGTAAGCTCGACCAGTGGAACATTATATTTTCTCATGCCGACAGGCTGGGCATAATGATGCATTTCGTACTCCAGGAAACTGAAAATGAATGCCTGCTCGACTGCGGTTATCTCGATGTTCAACGCAAGCTCTATCTCAGAGAATTGATAGCACGCTTTTCACATCACCTGGCAATCACCTGGAACCTTGGTGAGGAACATAATCCGGTCGTATGGTCACCTTACGGGCAGACTTACAAAGACACGAAGCTAATGGCAGATTTTATCAGAAATACTGATCCTTATGATAGTTTCATAGTCGTCCACACTCATTCTGATCCTGAACAAAGGAGAAAGGATCTCTCAGAATATCTTGGTTTTAAGAATATTGAAGGCCCTTCGATTCAATGCGGCAATGTGAATGATATCCATGAGGATGCAAAATACTGGATTGATCAGTCGGGCAATTCACATCATCAATGGGTTGTCTGTATCGATGAGATAGGACAGCACTGGAAGGGCACCCTGCCCGATGCAGTTGATCCCGCTCATGATACAATCAGGTATAAGGCTCTGTGGGGAAACCTGATGGCAGGAGGGGCAGGTGTTGAGTGGTATTTCGGTTACAGCTACCCCCACTCCGACCTGAGCTGTGAAGACTGGCGAAGCCGCGACAAACTCTGGGAGCAGACAGGAATTGCACTTGACTTCTTTCATAAATATCTGCCATTCACCGATATGAAGAGCGCCGACGAACTGACAAAAGAGACTGACGATTACTGCTTTGCAAAAACAGGCGAAGTATATGCCGTCTATCTTCCGGAAGGTGGTTCTGCAGATATTCTTCTTCCTGCCGGTAACTTTGAAGTGAAATGGTTCAATCCC
>RPRC01000536.1 GCA_003857395.1 Geobacter sp. | reverse complement strand
ATGAGCAGAAGCTGGAAGATGATTTCAATGCTTTCTCCAAATTTCTTCTGCAAGCTGATTCAAAATATTTTATGTATCGCGATTTCCAATCAAGAAATATTTTAGTCCATAATGATGAACTTTACTTTGTTGATTACCAGGGTGGTAGAAAAGGTGCATTGCAGTACGATGTGGCTTCGTTACTATTTCAGGCAAAAGTTAATTTGCCGGCTCAGATAAGAGAGGATTTGTTGAAATTCTATCTCGATGAGGTAGGTCAAAAGGTAAAAATCAAAAATCAAAATTTTTTGAAGCAGTATAACGGTTATGTATTGATAAGGCTGCTGCAAACACTTGGTGCTTATGGCTTCAGAGGGTATTATGAGAATAAATCACATTTTTTATTAAGCATACCTTTTGCATTAAATAATCTTCAATGGCTGCAGGAAAAAAATCATCTGCCAAAAAAGTTTAATGAATTGAATCGTGTGCTAGCTTCTATTCTGAAAAATGAAGAGCTCAAAAAACTTAATCAGAACCATAAGGATAAAAAACTTAAAGTCGCGATCAATAGCTTCTCTTACAAGGAAGGGATTCCAATGGATTATTCTGGCAATGGCGGTGGATTTGTTTTTGACTGCCGTTCTCTCGAAAATCCCGGCAGATATCCTGAGTACGTAAACAATTCAGGTTTGGATGAAAATGTAATTCAGTTTCTGAATGATAAAAAAGATGTAAAAGATTTTCTTAAATATGTTAATTCAATAGTTGATGAATCGGTTAAAAATTATATTCAAAGAGATTTCAGGGACTTGATGATAAGTTTCGGCTGCACAGGTGGACAGCATCGTTCAGTTTATTGTGCAGAAAATCTAGCCAAACATCTGAAAGAAAATTTTAATATTGCTGTTGGAGTAAATCACACTCAGTTAAATAAAAAGGCTGGCAATTAATGCGCGCAATGATTCTTGCTGCCGGTCTTGGGACAAGGCTAAAACCACTTACGGATTCAACTCCAAAAGCATTAATAAAAATAAAAGAGCGCACTTTACTTGAACTTCAAATCAATAAACTTAAAGCAGATGGTTTTGATCAGATAATAATTAATGTTCATCATTTTGCAGAACAGATTAAAAACTATCTCAAACAAAATAATTTTTTCGACTGTACTATTGAGATCTCAGATGAGAGTCAGAAACTTCTCGATACAGGTGGTGGCTTGAAAAAGGCTTCTCATTTTTTTTCTGATGGAAATCCATTTCTTGTTTATAATGTTGATATACTTTCAAACATTAATTTGAAAAAACTTAAAGAATATCATCTCGCCTCGTCAGGTATTGCTACATTAGCAATTCAGAAAAGAAATTCGTCTCGCAAATTTTTGTTTGGTAAGAATAACATTCTTTGTGGATGGATGAACGAAAAATCCGGTGAGAAAATAATTACAAGAGATGGGCAATCTGAACTCTTCCCGTATTCATTCAGCGGTGTTCAGATAGTTGATCCAAAGATTTTTAAATACTTTCCAGACAAAGATGTTTTTACATTAGTCGAGCTTTATTTATCCGCGGCTCAAAAAGAAAAGATAATCGGCTATATCCATAATGAAGATGAATGGATTGATTTGGGTAAGATTGAGAATTTGAGCGAAGCAGAAAGAGTTTTGGATAAAATCAGGAGTTCCTATCAAGGCTGCACTTCTCACCGAGATAAAGTTTTTT
>RPRC01000535.1 GCA_003857395.1 Geobacter sp. | reverse complement strand
CTGTGGTTCAACAGTCTGCTGCGGGTGCGGGAGGGGAAGTACAAATCCGCCTTTTCCGATGCCGAACTGGAGCGGGTGCACCGTACTTTTCTGGAACTCAGCGGCTATGAGATGGAGTGCCACCAAATCTGCAACCGGTACTTCCAAAGCGATAATGAGCACGGTGAATACGTCAGGAACGGTGGTTGTGCCCGTTTGATCGATAGTCTGGCTCAGCATGCCCGGCCGTGCTGAAATGTTGGGCGCAATGTGATAGCATGATGACAAAAAAACTCCAAGAGTGATCTGCATCCAAGCGGGTCCATGAAGAGGTCGATGATGAGACTGTATTTTATATCCCGTCAGGCTTTTCACGAATGGCTGGGGTTGAACCAATGCGAAGAAACCCCTGTCTGGATAGAGTTCTACAAGGATGGCACTGAGGGCATTTCCTACAATGAGGCCCTCGAGGAAGCCCTCTGCTTCGGCTGGATCGATTCGTTGATCAAGAAGGTGGATGAGCGGGTCTATCTGCGCAAGTTCTGCAAACGCCGCCCGGGCAGCAAGTGGTCGGCGGTCAACAAGGCCAAGGTGCAGGAGTTGACCACACGGGGCTTGATGATGCCAGCGGGTCTGGCGGCGGTGCATACAGCGCACCAAACCGGGGCCTGGGACCGCCCGGACGAGCGGGAGACACTGACCGATGTGGACGGACTGCGTTTGGCCTTGGGGGCGGCGGACCTGGCCATCTTCGACACCCTGAGCGAATCCCTTCGGAAGCACTACGCCCTGGTCTGGGGGGCCGCAAAGACTGAACCCACCCGGGTCAAGCGCTTGGCACTCATCCGTGAATACATGAAAAGTAAGAAGCGTGTTATGTAGGGGGATTACCCAATGATCGCACGGAGTTCATGCGATTTTTCTCGGCTGAGGTGGTGAAAAGGATGATGACTCGTCAGGAAATTGTTGAATGGTTGCTCGACAGTGACCCGTCGATTCGGTGGCAGGTCATGAGAGATGTTTGTTCAAGTTCAGAAAATGAATGGCAAAGGGAAAGAGACCGGATCGGTCAGGAAGGGTGGGGAAAACGAATTCTGGATTTGCAAGGTAACGATGGATTGTGGAATGGCAGCCTATATAACGGAAAGTGGATTTCGACAAGCTATTCCCTCTACCTCTTGAAACTCTTGGGGCTGGCTCCGGGCCATGAGCGAGCCTTAAAGGGCTGTCGTCAACTATTGACCCAAGGACTTCATCAGGGCAACGAAATCCGGTTTTCCAAGAAGCAGGACGTCTCGGATTGGGGCGTCACCGCCCTGGTCCTTTCCATCTGTAGCTATTTCGGCGAAGATTCCGCCTTATTAGATCCTTTGGTCGCCAATCTGATCCGGCATCAGGAAATCACTGGGAACTGGTTGCCCTACGATGCACCGTCAGCCGAAGGATACACCTTCGAAACAACTCTGCTGGTTCTTGAAGCTCTGTTGCAGGTCCAGTTCCGTCTCACTGCCCCGGGACGTGACCTGCTGGCAGTGGTGCAAAAGGGACACGCCTTTCTCCTGGAGAATCGGATCGGCTGCCCGAGCGGACTGCCGATAAAACGGCAATGGCTTTCTTTCTCCTACCCCAACTACTGGTTCTACGACCTGATGTCGGCCCTGGACTATTTCGCTGCTGTCCGGCACCCGCATGATTCCTTTTTCGAAGAAGCCATCGATATCCTGAACAGTAAACG
>RPRC01000534.1 GCA_003857395.1 Geobacter sp. | reverse complement strand
GCGGAAAGCAGGGGGATAGAGACCAGAGATCAGATGTCAGGAGTCGGAAATAAAAAAATAGGAGACAGGATGGGGTGAGGCCGAAGAGCGGATGAGCGGGGAGGGAAAACAAGAGGTCAGCGGACGGAAGGCAGCGATCGGAATATCGCGCACAGGAGTCAGGAGACAGAATATAGCTGGGACGCAAGGAGGCTGGGGAACGGCCTGACCGTCTGCAACAACCTTGATTTTTATTCTTAAACACCGTAAAACAACCTTGAGTTTTATGCGCAAGGCTGACGACTATCGATTGCCGAGAGGGGGATGTAATGAAACGATTGGTCGAAAAACAGGTACTTGAATGGAAAAATTCGGCTCGGAGGAAACCGTTGGTTCTCCGAGGGGCGCGACAGGTAGGCAAAACCTGGCTCGCTGTAAATATTCTCGGGAAGCAATTTGAGCGTTGCATCAAGATCGATCTTGAAAAACGGCGCGACCTGCACGCCCTGTTCCAGGGGAGTTTGGATCCCAAGGAGATTGTCGAGGGGCTTGAAATCAGCGAAGGACGCATTCTGCCGGGCAAGTGCCTTCTCTTTTTCGATGAAATCCAGGCCTGCCCCAGGGCGATCATGGCGCTTCGATATTTTTATGAAGACATGCCGGAGCTTCACGTGATTGCCGCAGGATCTCTTCTTGAATTCGCCTTCAGCGACATCTCGGTTCCGGTCGGTAGATTGCAGTACCTTGAGATTTTCCCCATGACGTTCTACGAATACCTTCTTGCGTTGGGGAAGGAGCCTATGGCCGAACATACCCTCACATCGGACAAGGCGGTTTCGGAACCGATCCGGAAGCTGATTTTGAACGAGTTGAAAAAGTATTTTTTCATCGGCGGGATGCCTGAATGCGTGAGGACCTATCGGGAATCCGGATCCATGGTGGAGGTGTTTCAGGTTCAATCGGAAATTCTGGATGCCTATCGTGATGACTTCTCAAAATACGGTGCCCGGGTGGATAGCGTCTGCCTCGATGCAGTCCTGCTGAATGTTGCAAGGTCGATTGGTGAGCAGTTGAAGTATACCCGCCTCAACGAGGGAGTGTCTTATCAGTTGAATCACAAAGCCTTTGATTTGCTCGTGAAAGCGCGGGTGGTCCATAAGATCTCCGCATGCAACCCGTCGGGATTACCATTGGGGGCAACGGCAAATCCTAAAAAATTCAAAGCATGTCTCTCCGACATCGGACTTATGCAACGCCTCTGCAAAGTGCCGGTCGAACTGGAAATGAAGCAGGACAATCTTCTTTCATTGTATCGTGGCCGGCTGGCCGAACAGTTCGTCGCTCAGGAACTATTGGCATGGCAGAATTCGGAGCTCTACTACTGGGCCAGAGATGCACGCGGCAGCAGCGCTGAAATTGATTACCTCACGGTTCGTGATGGTCTCATTTACCCGGTGGAAGTCAAATCCGGTTCGGGGGGAAGCATGAAAAGCCTTCACCTGATGCTGAAACAGTATCCAAATTGTCCAGCCGGTCTGGTACTGCATGGCGGTCCCTATGGTGAAATGCCGGAACAGAAACTTGTGTTCATGCCCATCTACGGAGCTGCAACAGCGGGAGATCTGCGAGAGTATTACCGGGACGCAGTTGATAAGATCCGTGGGATCTGAAATTTCCATCAGGCCGGTGCTTTTCGCTCAAGGTCAGGAAGTCGAAGCTGTAAGGGGCTTTAATC
>RPRC01000533.1 GCA_003857395.1 Geobacter sp. | reverse complement strand
TTGGCAGGTTCAGGAACATAACACGTTTCGATCTTAAAATCAGAAAATATGAAGACATTGACAGAACCCAGGGAACAGATCAAAAATCCAACACAATAAAATCAATTGAGCTTGATGGTGATAGTCTCATCTGGTTCGGGACAGAATCAGGAGTCCACATCTATAACAAAAAGAAAAAACATACCGATCCATCTGCCTGGCGGTATTTCACCAATAAGAGCAAAGCATTTAAAGAAGAAGGTAAAACAGTTTCTGTTTCCAAAATTCTTTTTGAAGGAAGAAACATCTGGTTTGGTACTGACGAATTCATAACTGCGGAAGAACCTGACTTCAATCTCGGTGGTGTTTACATCCACGACAGGAGATTCAACTGGGACAGGATTTACAAAAGAGATGGTCTCGGCGGCAATGGAATTTATTCTCTTTGCCGAATTGGCAATTACATCTGGGTCGGAGTTTATGAATTTGACAAACAGCAAAAACTTGAATACGGCAAAGGCTTATACATCATTAACAGAGTTACAAGGCAGGTTACTCCAGTTGATCTTAATGAACTTGACATTACTTCCTCATCAATTTTATCCTTTCATTTTGACGGTACAAATATCTGGATCGGAACCGGCGAGGGACTCATAAAGTTGAAAATTGATAACAGGCTCGCCGAGTGGCCAAAAAAGAAATAATTCAAGCATTTCGCTAAACCCAAAATTTCCGGCATAAATTAATCCCGCTTCATCAAATAGATTCTTATTTACTCTATCCTGATAATTTCTTAGTTTTGAAGTCATCAGGGTAACAATTAAAGGTGCGATATGAAGAGTATTTACAAAATTTTTCTTCTGGCACTTGGGGTTTATACATCTGCCTTCTCTCAAATAACGGAAATCACCAGGCTTCCCGTTCAGGACATTTCACAATCTAATCACACTGCTCAACGGAAAACAAAGAGATTCGTATCAATCTCCATTTTGTTTTCTATTGTTATGATTGTTCAGGTTTTCGCACAGACAGAACCCATAAAGGATTTTCCAAGAGCTTATGAATCACAGGAAATAAATAATTTAACACCAGTCTGGATTTCTGATAATGAAATTCTTATCCTCTATCAAAATTCAACCTACGATACAATCTTTTCCAGAAGAACAACAAATCTTGGGAATACCTGGAGTCAGCAAAAGGTTGAACAAACAATCGATGTTCCTGATCCATATTTTTCAGATATGTACCTTTACAAAACTTTAAATGGACGATTATTATTATTTTGGAAACTAAATATCTCCTCGATTAATTGTAGTTACTCAGATAATAATGGTATCGACTGGATAAATTTACCACCTTTAGTAATAAGTAGCCTTCCAATAGATTTTTCGGTTGTCGAACCTGAACCGCGTCTAATTGTTTTATCTTTTTCTTCACCAATTCGTTGGTTAACACGCCTCAGCACAGATAACGGAGAGACCTGGACTGAAAATACCTATTACAAACCGCCATCTCGAATTGGCTGGCGCTATAGAAATCCTCATTTCATTAAACTTTCAGCCAGCGGTGATTCCGTGTTAGCAATTTATTCTTCCAATTATAGTATTATTTATACACAATTAAGTACAGACAGAGGTAATAACTGGAGTGATACGACTAGGATTATGGATACGCGGTTGGGTCTCGTGGATCCCGCTGATTTTCTTTCTATTAAAACTGTTCGTGACAATGATGAAAATATCTGGCTAGTGTATGATCGCAAGTATGATTTGGGGATTGA
>RPRC01000532.1 GCA_003857395.1 Geobacter sp. | reverse complement strand
ATTCCCCGACGGCACATTGTTCTCAATACCGATTCCCAGCACAGAAGATGATAATTTCTATTCCGGACTTTCATTTCAGTATGAGGGCTATTCAATTCAGTCAATACTGAACGAGGTTCTCGGCATGCGGATAAAGAACAATAATCAAATGATTGATTGTGATTTCTCCCATGAACTGCAGCGCTGTCATCATGATCCTATGTGGATGCCACATGTAAATAGACTGGTACTTGGTCAAGCTGCGAATGCAGAAAGTCATTTGCAAAATCAGAAAATTGGCATCGGGGATATATTTATATTCTACGGTTGGTTTCGCAAAATCGAGAAGATTGATGGACGTTGGCAGTATTTGCCAAGTTCGAGAAATATGCACATAATATGGGGTTGGATGAAGATCAGCGATGCATTGGATGTGGGCACGCGAAGTAAAAGGGAACAGTACAAAGAAATCTACTCCTTTTTGCATTCACATCCGCACTTGGCCGATTCCCCAGATTCGCCTTATCCGAGCATAAATCGAGATTATATATCAGAAAAAGGAGGGCTGTTGGGCTACTCTGACCCCCGTTGCTTAACAGACTGCATCAATTACCGTGGGCGTTCTACTTGGAGGCTTCCAAGTTATTTTAATCAACCACAAGCATTTACCTTCCTGAAAAACTTTGCTGTAGAAGGTGATGATGTGATAATTACATACAGAGGTTATGGACAGGAGTTTGTGTTAGATTTAGATAAGGTATCGTCAGAGAAAGATCGTGAAGGAATTCTGCGATATTTGGATGAGCACGTATTTTCCTCTAAGTTGACTGAAGGACCATGACTGCGTTACTTACGCCTATCGAGATAATATACCAGAGACAATTTATTTCTGAATTGACAGGGTAAATAATGATCTACGAGCATATTGAAGGCGTATCAGTAACAGCCCAGTTCTCCTGGGAGGGAGACTTACGCTATCGCTATCGGCTGGAAATTGTCATGAAAGACTCCGCCCCAAAAGGTAAAACAGCTTGCGTAATCATGCAAAACCCGAGTTATGCCGGTGAAGACGTGGCCGACAAGTCGGTGCAGTTTATGGAGAAGGTGGTTTTCAAGAAGGGGCTCCCTGAATTTGTAGGTGTCAGCCGTCTAATTGTTGTCAATCAGTTTGCCCGCATCCAGACCAATGACTTTCAAGGCTTGCCATTTGAAATTGGTGCGCTGAATGATGAGGCCATCAAGGACGCTCTGCATGAGTCCGACATCGTCATCCTGGGATGGGGTTCATCAAATCGCTTTGTAGAACGCAAAGCGTTTGTTCTTGGTCTGCTTGGGGAGATGAGGCAGAAGACGCTACTCAAAACCAGGATGCATCCTTCGCGTGGTCGATACGACGGATTTATTCAGCCATATGCGAATTGATCCAGTCCGCCAATAAAGCACGTCCTGCTTCAATTGACTGCATTCAAGGCATCTGTTTCGGCCACCGCCGGGATGTGTGCACGACCAGCAGGAGTTGGACTTCTTCGTCTTTGACGCAATACGCCACGATGTAAGGGTATTGCCGAATTACGAACTCCCGGCTTCCGGGAAGCCGGCCAAGGCGTCCGATCTCGGGTTCCTTCGCCAGAATTTCAACCTCGCGGCGCATTTCGCCAACGACCCGGCGGGCTGCGGCCGGGTTGTCTTTCGCGATGTAATCATGGATTCCACGCAGGTCAGCGAGTGCCTGAGTCAGCCAGCGTAGGCGCATCAATCACCCAACGTGTTAAAGAAGTGGCT
>RPRC01000531.1 GCA_003857395.1 Geobacter sp. | reverse complement strand
GAGGCCGCCGCCAGCCTGGCGTACAGCTCGCCCCCTTTGCCGGCCGCGGCCTGCGGCCGCCAGGCCAGGGCCAGCGCGCACGCGGCCGCGATCGCGGCCAGCAATCCCAGTCTCAACAAGCGTCTTGCAGCCATCGGTTCCTCCTCGCGTCTCAATGTGGCGGGCCCGACCGGCCATCCCGCCAGCCCGCCGCCCCGAGGGGCCATCCCATTATACCATTGGTCACAAGTTAGGGCTCCGATGAGTTTGTCAAGTCGAACAGCACCAGTGGAGATGGTCGATGTTTCCGTTCACGTTTGAGAACGCCGAGCCATGTCGCATTGTCGGCCAGGTAGACGACCGGGTCATCGGCATCGCCGCGATGATACGCCCGGGCAAAGTAGTAGATGCTGCGATACACCATCTCCACAGAAATCGCTGCAAACGGCTTGTTCAGCCGTTCTGCGATCGCGTCGGTCAAGTCGATCAAAACGGCGTACAGCAGCCAGGTGGCCCACACCTGAAGCTCAACGCCATTTTGCGAACCGACCCAGAAGTAGGCCAAGCCCAACAAGCGTTTGACGACGTTGTATGCATCCTCGATTCGCCAACGCTGCCAGTAGAGTGCCACGACATAGGGTGCAGGCAGGCGCTCTGTGTCCAGCTCGTTAGTCAGGTAGCGATACCACTTGCCCTTGTACAGAACCTCAATGAGACGGACCACCTGGCGGTCATCGCCCTTGCCAATCCACACCAGCGTCTCGTGGACTTGAGCCGTTCGCCTCAGAGCACGGTCGACTTCGTAGGCCAGGTTGCTCTTGGCGCGGGTGATGAAGGTGATGGATGCCGCGGTCAGTTGGGCATAGACGCTGAAATTGGTGTAGCCCAAGTCGAAGAGAAGCAGGCTGCCGGCTTTGACTACCTCCAGCACTCGAGGCCAAAAGCGCTGGTCGTGCGCTTGGGCATCCTCTTCGTACCAGATGTGGCGTGGCAGCCGCGAGCAGAGGTCCAACAGGGCGGCCATGCGACCAGCCAAAGGGTTCGTTTCGGCTTTGCGCAGCAAGCCGACCTTGCGCAACAGAGCATCCAACGTAGACCCATCATGAATGACAACTTCGGCGTAGTGCTCCTGAGCCCAGGCAATCTCTGGCGGCAAAGGACGGTGGCGGCTATGCCAGCGCGCCTGCATCAACGGCAGAACAGCCTGGAGAACCTGCAAAAACAAGACGGCTGGAAAAGCACGGAAGCGCTCCGACAACGCCTGCTGGCTGACCCGACGTGGTTCGGCCCACAGCAAGCCTTCGTCGCGCAGCATCTTGGCCAACTCACTCACTGCCCCAATCTGGCGCCACACCATACTCAGCACCAGTGCGACCATCACCGGCAGAGTCAGCACGCGCTCCCGCAGCCCCAGGCTGCGAAAGTAGGAGAGCTGGGCCAGCGTGGCCGGATGAATGATCTCGGTCAGTCGCTCGGCAATTTCCTCATCGGGCGGTGCAACACCTGGCCGTTTGCTCCGGTCGCGTTGGATAGCCCGTGTATGACGCACGGAGCTTGGCTTTTTCGACGGCTTGGTAGATTCACTTGTGTTCGTCATGCGCCCATTTTGCGCCGGAACACGAACCACGTCAAACTCAACAGCTTGGATCACCATTGTGACAAACCGTGTGGCGGACTTGACAATCCGCCCGACTGCTTAACTTGTAACCAATGGGCTTAGTCTTCCCTACGATGTCTTTGCCTTCAACAATGGCGGAACGGATGGAGTTCTGGATCTGCGCG
>RPRC01000530.1 GCA_003857395.1 Geobacter sp. | reverse complement strand
CCTACGCCAATAAGTGTCGTACCGACAGTAAAATGTTTAAAATCGGACCGTATCGCTTCCTCCAGAGAGGGATGGGGAGTAAAACCACTGCACGCGTTGAATATTTCCCGGCCGAATTCGTCATGCTCAAGACCGGCTAGTTCCTCCAACCAGACAACCATCTCCCTGTCCCGGTCAGTGGCGGTAGCAGATCGAAGAATTACCGTATCGGAAAGAATGCCCGCAAGAAGCAGTGCGGCCATGCTTGGCTCCGGGATGACGTCCCGTTCCCGGTAAAGGGACGCGACAACCGTACAGGTACTTCCTACCGGTGCAGTCATGAAGGCAATGGGAAGGTTCGTTCCCGGATTCCCGAGCTTGTGGTGGTCGATGACCTCGAGAATTTCCACCGATTCCGCCCCCGGTACCGCCTGTCCCAGTTCGTTATGGTCGACAAGAATCAAGGAAAAAGGCACCGGCTCAAGTAACGATGATTTTGTGGCAATTCCGGCAAGAGTGCCATCCTCTTCCACGGCAATCAAAGCTGACTCACCGCCTTGGAGGAGGCGCAGGCGCAAATGTTCAAGGGGTTCACCGATTCCGATCCGGGAAAATTTTTTCTCTACGAACTCCGAAAGAGGGGTGGCAAGCTTTGCCAAGCCTGCTGCTGTCGCCGTATCGAAGGCAGTGGACAGGATAGTGACACCATTTATTCTGGCTCGAGATAAAAGGTCGTCATCAACCCCGAGACCACCGGTAATCACCAGCAACCGGACACGGCGTTCGATCGCCGCCTCCTGAATGGTGCGTCGGTCACCCGTCATAATCAGCAGTGAAGAAGGGTCATAACCATCTATACGGCTTGAAAATGACTCCTCCAGCATGGCACCAATAAACAGATGCAGTTGCTCCACCCGGGAATCAAGGTTCCCGGCAAGAAAAGTTCCCTTCAAGCAGGCTGCAATTCCGGCAAGAGAAGCGTTAAAAGTTCGCGTAGGATTCGACCCTGCCACGAGATATTTCTCCGAAAGTTTGAGCAGGGAAACAATTCCGACTGGAAATTCATTCTCATCAATAACCGGCAAGACCCTGACAGAATGACGATGAAAGAGTTCCAGTGACTCCTTAAGTGTCATATCAGGCCGCGCGGTAACAGGAGTACGACTCAGCACGTGAGTTACTTTGGGGTGGACATCGGCCAGATATTTTGGCGGGTCGATGCCAAGACGCTCCAGAACGAAGCGCGTTTGGGGGTTTGGTGTTCCGGCCATGGCCGGTACGACATTTTTGGCGCCCAGCCGCTTTTTCAGATCGGCGTAGGCAATGGCAGAAGCAATCGAGTCGGTATCGGGATTACGGTGCCCGATTACATATATTTTTTTATTCATTGTTCACCCCTGTCATTCCAAGTCCCCGCTGCAAAGCAACAGTATACCCCTTTCCGGCGGAGATGCCATTTTGCGTAAGCAGGAAAATCAATTACCGGAAAAGGAGGGGAAACGAAGCCGCTACTTTCCGTTCACATAGGAGACCACTGTATCGGGGTCGTAGCCATACACAACCTTCGATCCGACCCGAACCAGAGGCACTCCCCGGCCTTTAAGTTTGCGAAAAGTTTTTGCGGCATTGTCATCTTTTTCAACATCATGGGTTGTATAGGCAATCCCTTTTTTATCAAGGACCTGCTCCATCATCTTGCAGTAGCCGCACCATGAGGTAACAAATATTTCAACCACCGGATAGTTCCGGGCACTCTTGGCCTTCTGTGAATTGGCATCCGCCAGGACAATCCTGGG
>RPRC01000529.1 GCA_003857395.1 Geobacter sp. | reverse complement strand
CATGCTCGCCGAAAGAACACGAAAAAACCTTCAGAGATGTCTTGCAGAAAGCCGGCGTAAATCCCTATCTCTTTCAGATGGTGAATATCAGAGAGCAGGTTGCATGGGTGACCGACGAGAAAGCCGCCGCTACTGAAAAAGCAAAAGCCTATATAAGGGCAGCGGTAAAGAGGGTAAGCCTGAATGAACCTCTTGAAAAGAAGGAGATCGCCTGCAACACCGACGCGGTTGTTATCGGCGCCGGCCCGGCAGGGATGGAGTCCGCCCTCCTGCTCGCAAAGGCAGGCAGAAAGGTGTATCTTGTCGAAAAGAACCCCTTTATCGGCGGCAGACCTGCAAGATATGAAGACGTCTTTCCCAAGATGGAGTGCGCCTCATGTATGCTGGAACCCGGAATGGACGAGGTCCTGCATAATGAACATATAGAATTGCTTACCTGCAGCGAAGTCTGTGATATTACCGGGTTTCTCGGAAATTTTTCGGTAAAGATAAAGAAGAAAGCTACGTATGTGGATAAGGAAAAATGCATCGGCTGCGGCGCCTGCTTTGACGCATGTCCGGTCAAAGTTAAGAATGAATTCGACTATAACCTGAGCGAACGGAAGGCCATCCACATCCCGTATACGGGCGCTTTGCCGAATGTGCCCGTAATCGATGAAAAGAATTGCCTGCGAATGAAAGGTGAAGACGTCATATGCAAGGAAGCCTTTGACCTTGGGTTGATCACACAGGAAGAATATGAAAAGAATAAAACGCGGGAATGCAGTCTTTGCAAAGAGGCTTGCATGTTCGATGCGATCAATTATGAGGACAAAGAAGAAATTATTCTGAAAGATGCCGGCGGGATTATCGTTGCAACCGGCTTTGAACTTTTTGATCCCTCGGTGCTTTTTCAATTCGGGTACGGAAAGATTCCCGAGGTTTATACAAGTCTTGAATTTGAGAGGATTCTATCGCAGACCGGCCCGACAGCCGGCAAACTCCTCATGAAAGATTCCAGGGAACCTGAATCCGTTGCCATAGTCCATTGCGTAGGCAGCCGCGACAAGAACCATCATGAATACTGTTCGGGCGTATGTTGTCTTTATGCGTTAAAATTCGCCCGCCTGATAAAGAAGCACCTGCCTTCGATAAATATTTATCACATATATGCGGACTGGTGCGTGCCCGGGAAGGACAATCAGGCATTTCTTGATTCTGTGAAGGCTGAAGGCAATATACGGTTCATTCACACTTCGCTTCCCATGCGCGCGGATATAATGCAGGAAGATGCAAATATCAATATCCTTTGCACCGACGTCTCGGGTAAAAAACAGGAAATATTTGCGGACATGGTGATACTCTGTCCGGCAATGGTCCCGTCAAAAGACACGCCTGCATTGTCGGATCTTTTGGGTATAACAAAAAGTACCGACGGCTTTTTCGCCGAAGGCCACACAAAGCTTGCGCCGGTATCATCAAACATCGAAGGCATATACATTGCCGGATGTGCTCAGGGGCCTAAGGATATACAGGGTTCCGTTGCTCAGGGAGCTGCAGCCGCCGGACAGGTTTTGTCCACCCTTGTGCCCGGAAGAAAACTGGAGCTTGAAGCAGCCTCGGCGGAAATAGATGAAAACTCCAGTTCAGGATGTATGACTTGCATAGGTCTATGTCCGTATAAGGCGATCACTTTTGATAAAGAGAAGAAGGTGTCCGTTATCAATGCGGCTTTATGCAAAGGGTGCGGGACCTGTGTGGCAGCCTGCCCAAGCGGATCGATCAAAGGTAAGCATTT
>RPRC01000528.1 GCA_003857395.1 Geobacter sp. | reverse complement strand
GAGGCCACCTTCCAGCAGCTTGCCGAAGAAGCCAAGAAAGGCTGCCCGGTCTCGAAGGCGCTTGCCGGGCCGGAGATCAGGCTGACCGCGAAGTTGATAGAGTAGCGAACACCCTGCTCAACAATTCCAAATTCACCTCGTCATTCTGAGTTCCCCATGCCGCGGGGCAGCATGTGCCCCCAGCAAGGAACTCCTGCGATTGTCATGCTGAACGGGTCTGCCGCTCAAAGTGCGTTGCGGCAAGGCGCCAGTGAAGCATCTCGCCTTGAGAGTTTCTAGGTAGCGGGGTTTCGGCGTAACTTTCGTCGTGGCGAACGACCAGCGAAGAATCTCCCGTGCTTTTTATCACCGTAGCCAGAGCGAGATGCTTCGCTCGTCTTAAACCGTACCGAACCTTAAGTGGTGACCCGGCATGACAGGTGCTCATGCAAAACTCTCTACCGCATCTGAGGCGTGAGGTTGTTGACATCACAAGCCAGCAGGGAGTAAACTCAGTTCGGTTGAGCGCCACGCTGATTGAGAGGGAATCGATGGAACCCGAGATCGCGGCAGTTGAAGTCGCAGACGATGACTTGGTCCTGGATCTGGCCGACGGTCGCTCAATCCATGTGCCGTTGTCATGGTATCCGCGCCTGTTTTACGCCTCAGCGTCGGAACGGCGGAAATTCCACTTCTTGGGCGACAGTTACGCGATCGAATGGTCCGATCTGGATGAGCACATCGGCATCGAAGGGCTTCTGGCAGGACGTCACAGCGGCGAGAGCCAGAAATCTCTCAAACGCTGGCTGGTTTCTCGGCAGACAGATGGCGGCAGTGTACCAACTCCGTCATAGGGAGAACATATGGACCGATTGATTCAATTCCTTAGCGCCCATCCCGTCGTCCTTGGCGACGGCGCGATGGGGACGATGTTGCAGGCCGCAGGGCTCACAAGCGGCGGCTCGCCTGAGGAGTGGAACGTCACCCGGCCGGAGGTGCTCGAGGGCATCTACCGGGCTTACGTGGATGCCGGGGCGCAGGTGATCACGACCAACACGTTCGGCTGCAACCGCTTCCGCCTGGGGCTGCACAGTTTCGAGGATCGCGTGCGAGAGTTCAACCTGGCGGCCGTCAAAACGGCGCGCGAGGTGGCCGCGACGGCCGATCACGAGGTGCTGGTGGCGGGAGACATGGGCCCGACGGGCGAGATCCTTTTCCCGCTCGGCACCCGTATGCCGGACGAAGTGCGCGACGCATTTGCCGAGCAGGCAGCCGCGCTGGCCGAGGGCGGGGTGGACTTCTTCCTGGTCGAGACCATGAGCGCGCTGGAGGAAGTGACGGCCGCGGTTGAGGGCATCCGGGCGGCGTCGGATGTGCCGGTCGCGGTCACCATGACCTTTGACACGCACTTCCGCACCATGATGGGTGTCAAGCCGGCGCAGGCGGTGAAGGCGCTCTACGGCATGGGCGTGCGGATCCTGGGCGCCAACTGCGGCAACGGCCCCGGCGAGATCGAGCGCGTAATCGGCGAGATGGCAGCGGTCAAGCCGGCCGACGTCTTTCTGATCGCTCAATCTAACGCGGGGCTGCCGCAGTACGACACCGCGACCAAACAGATCCACTACGACGGCACGCCGGAGGTGATGGCCGAGTATGCGCTCAAGATGAAGGCGCTGGGCATCAACTATATCGGCGCGTGCTGCGGCTCGACCCCGGCGCATATCGCGGCGATGAGAGCAGCGTTGAGTGGCTGAGTAGCATCGTCTACACCTAACTGGAGCCAGAGATGCGCACACCGTTTCCGGGGATGG
>RPRC01000527.1 GCA_003857395.1 Geobacter sp. | reverse complement strand
TCCTCACCTGATGATCTATCTGAGAGCATCGGTGGACACTCTTCTTCACAGGATTGGAGTAAGAGAAAGGAGCATGGAAAAGGGGATTCAGAGAGATTACCTTGAAATGCTGCAAAAAGCTTACGAGGAGTGGATTACGGAATATCCTTATAAAAAGCTCATTGTAGAGACCGATGATCTCGACCTCACCTGTGATCTTCATCCAGATTGGTTCTATTTCTTTAAAGCAATCCATACAAAAGTGCTTAATGATGATATACCCAGCGAAGCAGTGGGATTATCAAAGCTAAAATCACTGTTGCCGGCAGTTCATAAAAACAATAATCTGGAATGGGAAAAACGCGAGATATTCTGCTGCCAGTGAAAGCGATATCGAAGAGTCCAGTAACGGTAAGAAACTGGGGGGATCTGTCACATGTCAATCAACAGGCGGGAATTCGAAGTTTTAAGAGACAGGGTAGCCAAACTGGAAGGCAAGATTGCCGCTCTTGAGGCAAAGATAAAAATCCAGGATAACAGACTGTCGCCTAAAGAACTTTATAGATTGGTAAAAACAGAAGAAAAATCCAAAGAAATCGAGGGTCAGATGGGGATGACAGAAAGGCCTCTCTGACAGTAATCACAGGATATCAACATTGTAGTTCTTTTTGATAAAGACTTTGAGATTCAAAAGGAAAAGGGACACATACAGACAGAGCGAGAAGAAGAGAAGGAACGACACCAGGATATGTATATTACCTTTGAATAAAAGGATTATATTTACCGCACTCAGCACAAAGGCAAACAAAAGCTCAAGAAGTCTCCAGTCAAATGCAAGATCGTCTATAAACGCTTTCTTCAACAGGTGTAAAATATGAAATCGCTTATATCTTTCCGCACTGGAGATTACCTCTCCCTGCGTTACTGGTGAGCCATAATATCGGTATACATTAACAGTCATGGAATACCCTCCTATCATTATTATAGCCAAATATAAATTCCTGTAAACACAATCAAAGTAAATATTACTTCCACATGTAACAATAATGTTACCGATTTTAGATTAACTGTTAACATCTCAGGGAAGCGCGGTAACAATGTATACTATTTCCATTTAGTCCATCATGATTCGGGATTCGGATTTCGGATTTCGGAGTTCGGGAGGGAGAAGAGATTTCTTCGAATTCCGAATTCCCAATTCCGAATTCCGTATGCTGTTTCGTGACGGATTTTTTGGAAATAGTATAAGGTGTGAAACTCGTGCACATTGAGGGGACTAGTTTTCTTCCTTTGGGAAATCTATTTTTTTCCGGGAAGATGAACTCTTTGCCGTTTTGCCCATAAGATCCTTGAGTTGCTTTGAAAGCTGAGTCATCTTCAACTGAAAGCTGAGCATATAGGACAGTTTCTCCTTGACGGCAGCCACATAAAGCTTGGGAGGAGCGGCAGCCTTCAGGGAAGCGGAATCTTCACCTTCCGAATCTCCAGATCCATCTGACGGACCGCCAATTGGAGAAGAGGTGA
>RPRC01000526.1 GCA_003857395.1 Geobacter sp. | reverse complement strand
CCGGTAGAAAGGGGCGGCCATCCTCCGTCGGGCACATCCCCTACCCATTTGTCGCCCTCCCATTTGATAACGGCCTTCTGTGGGCTCCAGGGCTGACCGTCCAGGTTCACCGAGGCCGGATTGTACAAGATACGCCGGTTGAGAGGCCAGGCCCAGGCCCAGTTCGGATAAAGGCCGATGGCGGCCTGCATGGGCGTCTGGGTGGGATCTCGCCGTTTGGCCAGGTTTCCGGCCTGCTCGGAATAGCTGCCGGTGTAAACCCAGCAAAGGCTGCTGGTGGAACCGTCGTCCATGAGTGCAGCGAAACTGGGGACCAGTTGGCCCTTCTTGTACTCTTTGTCGCCGACCTTCACATCTTTGGTAAAAAACCCGTTGATCTTCTTGGCCATTTCGTCCGCATCATACTTGCTCGGCCAGTCCAGCTTGATGATGGGGTCCGGATAAGCGCCGGGCTCTTTCTTGTAGAGTCCACGGACACGATTCATAATTTCAACGAGCATATACCCAAAGGTTTGCGCTTGCCCCGGAGGATCTATCGCCTTGTGGTGCCATAACAACAAGCGGCTACTGTTGGTCACCGACCCGTCCTTCTCCAGCCGATGCGCTGAGGGAAGCAGAAAGACCTCCGTCTTGTTTTTCTTAGGATCAATACCGGGACGGTGCCAATTGTCCGTGGTTTCTGAATGGTGCACGTCGACCGTAACCAACCAATCCAGATTGTCCATGGCCTTTCTCAGCTTGTTGCTGTTCGGCACGCTGTTCATCGGGTTGAGTCCGAAGATGAAACCTCCCCGGATTTTATCCTGGTACATCAGATCGAACAGATAAAGGTAGGAATAGTCCTTGCCCTTTTCCAGCTTGGGCAGCATCCCGTAGCCGAAGTCATTTTCGGGGGTGGCATTCTCACCGAACCAGCCCTTCAGGAGGCTCGCAAGATATTTGGGCTTGTTTTGCCACCAGTTGCCGCTCATGGGGTCGTTGCTAACGGGCGTGTTCGCCTTGTTGTAGTCGGCGAGCGTCTGCCAGTCGGCAATGGGTGTGGCCATATATCCGGGGATGATGTGGTACAGGAGTGCGTAATCAGTAGAACCTTGCACATTGGGCTCACCCCTCAGCGCATTGATTCCGCCCCCGGCAACGCCCATATTACCCAGCAGTAATTGAAGGATGCAGGCGGAGCGGATATTTTGCACTCCCACCGTATGCTGCGTCCACCCCAGGGCATAAAGCATCGTACCGGACTTATCGGGTGCCCCGGTAGCGGCGTATGCGTCATAGACTTTGAGTAGGTTTTCTTTGGATACGCCGGTAATTCCGGAAACGGTGTCGAGTGTATAGCGTGAGTAGTGCTGTTTCAGCAATTGGAACACGCAACGGGGATGCTTCAGGGTCGGGTCTTTTTTGGGGACCTTGTTCTCGTCGAGTTCGAACGCCCAAGTGCTCTGATCGTAATTTCGTTTTTCCGGATTATAACCGCTGAAGAGGCCATCCTGGAATCCGTATTT
>RPRC01000525.1 GCA_003857395.1 Geobacter sp. | reverse complement strand
ATTCAATATGTTAGGACAGGAAGTTGCAGTGTTACATAATGGATTTCACAATGCTGGCTCATACTCCAAATATTTTGATGCTTCAAATTTATCCAGCGGTATTTACATATACCGACTAGAGACAATATCTTCAGTCATTTCAAAGAAAATGACACTTCTCAAATAATGTTCTCTGTTCTCTCTCTCGACTAAAGGGGTGCTTTCGGGCACCCTTTTTTTATCAAATAAGAATTGTCGCCTCAACGTTGCTTTCTTTTGAAATTACTTTATTTTTAGTAAAATTTGATCGAATATTTCTTAACAATTATTTAACATTAGACTTTCTATCTTGATCAGGCTATAGTCTATATTTAAAGGTTAATTTTTAAAATCTTTGAGGGTAAGTATGTTTAACAAAAATTTTTTAATCGTGTTTTCTGCTTTTTTTATTGGTACGGTATTAATTTTTACAGGCTGCAAAAAGAAGGAAACTGCAGAGAAAGTTGTAATTACCGTAAAAGGATCAGACACGATGGTAAATCTCGCGCAGAAATGGGCTGAAGTTTATATGAGTATAAATGCAAATGTTTCAATACAAGTTACCGGCGGAGGTTCAGGAACCGGCATTGCAGCACTTTTTAATAAAACTACTGATCTGGCAAATTCAAGCCGAGAAATTAAGGAAGCTGAACTCCAAAATGCAAAACAAAAAGGTGTGGAACCTATTCAGCATGAAGTTGCTTTAGATGGTATTGCACTGATTGTTCATCCGAATAATAAAGTTGATAATTTAACCATTCAACAAGTCAGTGATATTTTTACGGGAAAAATTACAAATTGGAAACAAGTCGGTGGTGAAGATTTACCTATGACTCTCTATGGAAGAGAGAACAGCAGCGGAACTTATGAATTCTTTAAGGAACATGTTTTAGGTAAGGATGAGAAAGGCAAACAGAAAGATTATGCTACCTCAACTCAAGTTCTTCAAGGAACTGCCTCTTTAGGTGAATCGGTCGCAAGAGATGTTAAAGGAATTGGTTACGGAGGAGTGGGATATTTTGCAGAAAGAAAAGATGTTAGGATCTTACATATTAAAGCAGACGAAAATTCAGAAGCTGTCTCACCAGTTGAGAATGGAAAAGTTAACTATGAAGCAATATGGAGTAGAAAATATTCTATTTCGAGATATTTATACTGCTACACAGATCAGAATATAAAACCCGAATTGAAAGCATATATTGATTTCATTGTTTCAGCTGAGGGACAAAATGTTGTAAAGCAAATGGAGTATATACCTCTGCCATCTAAATAATTTGTAAATGATTTTTTATTCTTAAATAGTCCTCTGATAATTATTAAGAAATTACTAATTAAAATTTTTCACATTTATAATTGGAAAGAAAATTAAATACCGGCTTCCAGGCTGAAACTGAAATTGAATCCTCAGTTGTCAATCGGGTTCAAGATTCACCATTCAGCAAAAGAATCAAAACATCCACCAGAGTAAAAGAATCATTTATCAAGTCTTTCTTT
>RPRC01000524.1 GCA_003857395.1 Geobacter sp. | reverse complement strand
TTTTAAAAGGCACGGCGATGACCTCTATTGCATAAAGAATATCACCTTCACGCAGGCCGCACTTGGTGCAGAAATCTCCGTCCAGACACTCGATGGAGAGTCTAAATTAAAAATACCGCCCGGCACACAGTGTGATACCCCTTTCAAGATCAGAGGCAAAGGAATGCCCAATGTGAGAGGTATTGGAGTTGGCGATCTTCACGTAACGGTCTGGGTCATGACTCCAACCAGGCTTAATGAAAAGCAGAAGAATCTGCTCAAAGAATTTGCAAAATCAGGAAGTGAAGAGGCTGAGCTGGAGAAAGGTTTCTTTGAAAAGCTGAAAAGTGCATTCCTGGGTGGATGATGAATTATATAGAAGTACGATTATTAACACAGCCTCAGAATATTCCCTATTTTGAACATGTCCTGCAGCATCATAAGATACAGGGATGGATTGAAGAAGACTGCGGAGATAAAAAAGGACTTGTTTTTTTTCTTCCCCTTGTTGATCCGGCACAGCAGATTATAAATTATATTCATAATGAGATAGAAAAATGTGGATCAACAGAAATTTCCCTCAGAAAAATAAGGGATGAAGACTGGGAACAGTCATGGAAAGCTTATTTCAAGCCACTTAAAATCGGGAGATTTTTGATAAAACCCACATGGGAACCCCTTCCTGCCACCAGCGACTCCAGTGTAATAGTCATTGAACTTGACCCTGGTATGGCTTTTGGGACAGGAGATCACGCAACTACTTCACTATGCATTGAATTTCTGGATGAATATCTTAAAAAAGGAGATCGGGTGCTGGATCTTGGGACTGGATCAGGAATTCTCTCTCTTGCCTCTCTCTACCTTGGTGCAGAAAGCATAGTGGCTGTGGATCACGATGAGATAGCTTTAACTGTGGCAGAGGAAAATCTCCAGCGTCTGGGATTGTTGCATAAAGCTACTCTGCGGGAACAGGACGTATTGATGGTTAATGAGGGATCTTTTGATATTGTCGTAGGCAACATCTTTTTAGGAGAAGTCAAAAAGATAATTGAGACGGAATGTAAACCTCTGAAAGAGGGAGGTTTCTTTATCGGCTCCGGTATTACTTCGGATCAGAGAAAAAAAGTTGAGGAGGCCCTGTCCCAATCGCCCTTTGTCATCTGTGCCTGGCGCACAAGAGATATATGGGATGCGTTTGTCGTGAAAAAAGTGAGCGGGAAAGGATCGGCGAAGTGACTTATTTTTATGTGGAGCCTCACAAGATTCAGAATGGCAAAATCCTGATTGAAGAGCAGGTGTATAAGCATATAGTTCAGGTGCGAAGGTGCAGAGAGGGCGATATCATCTATGTGATAGATGGGACTTCCAGAGAGTATCAGGCCCGCATACAGTCGAGCGAGGGAAGAACATGTATTGCTGAAGTAATTCAGGTAAAGGATCGCATCTGTGAATCTCCGGTATTTCTCACGCTTTATCAGGCAATGATCAAAATACCCCGGTTTGAGATTATTCTGGAAAAGTCTGTGGAGCTTGG
>RPRC01000523.1 GCA_003857395.1 Geobacter sp. | reverse complement strand
TACGGCGTCCTTGAGTTTTTCGATTTTGATGCCCATGATGGAGTAAATGATGGGCAGGTAATACGCGGTATTGGGGAACGCGATCTCCTGGTTTTCCCCATATTTGGCAACGGCTTCATCCAATTTGGCCGCACATTTGTCGACGATCTTGTGTGCCCCACGGATGGCGGCGGAGATAATGATTCTTGACACGGTGTTCTCCTCCTTCCTTTTTCATAAAGGAAATTACTTGCTCGGGGGGCTGCCCCAGCGGAGTGGGACAACCCCCATCTGTCCCTTAGATCTCTTCTCCGGCGGCGGCTTCCATTTCCCGGCGCATGGCCATGTCGTAGAGCACCCGCTCCCGGGCCTTGTCGATGCCCAAGGCCGCCCGCTTCTTGTCGATGTGGGCGATCATCTTCTTGGCCGCCAGCTCCGGATCGGGCTCCAGGTCCCACATGCCGCCCAGCTCCTCCTCCAGACCCTTGAACAGGTAGTCGGTGAGGGCCTCGGAACCGGTGGTGGGGAAGCCCACCCCGAAAACCGTGTAGACCCCGGAGACCACGAAGTAATGGCCGATGCTGATGGCCTTCTCACTCATCCACTCCGGCGCCGCGCCCGCGGCCGGCAGGTCGCTGATGTCGGTGCCCAGGCCCCCGGCCTTGACACAGGCCGCGGCCGCCATGAGAATCCGGCTGTTGTCCACGCAGGAGCCCATGTGCAACACCGGCGGGATGCCCACGGTCTCGCAGACCTCCGCCAGCCCCGGGCCGCAGTACTTGACGGCCGCTTCCGGGGTCAACAGCCCCTCCTTGCCCGCGGCCATGGCGCTGCAGCCGGTCACCAACACGATGACGTCGTTTTTCAGCAGTTCCTTGGTCATGGCCAGATGGGCGCTGTCATGCGTGGTGCGGCAGTTGTTGCAGCCCACCACCCCGGCCACGCCCCGCACCCGGCCGCCGATGATGTTGTCGTTCAGGGTGTAATACGATCCCCGGATGGAGCCGCCCAAGAGATACCGGATGGTCTCGTAGCTGAAGCCCACCACGGTGGGATACTTGTGGTCCGGAATCAGGACCTGGGAGCGCCGGTTGGGGAAGTTGTCGATGGCTTCCCGGACGATCTGCCGGGCGATCTCCAGGGCATGATGCTCATCCATGGGGATGTGCATGGTCTCCCCTTCGATGCGGGCCCTCGGATCGGTGGTGATCAGCTTGGTGTGGTAGCACTTGGCCACGTTGGCCAACGACTGCATTTCGCACTGCACGTCCACCACCATGGCGTCCACCGCCCCGGTGATGATGGCCAGCTCCTGCTGCAGGTAGTTGCCCGCCACCGGGATGCCGTGGCGCATGAGGAGTTCGTTGGCCGAGCAGCACATGCCGGCCAGCTGCACGCCCTTGGCGCCCTTGTTCTGGGCGTACTGGATCATCTCGGGTTCCTGGGCGGCCACATAGATCATCTCCGGCAGCACCGGTTCGTGCCCGTGGATGATGATGTTGACCATGTCCTCCTTGAGGACCCCCAGGTTGATTTC
>RPRC01000522.1 GCA_003857395.1 Geobacter sp. | reverse complement strand
TGTTGAAATAATTGGATCTTCAACAGGATCGCAAGGTAAATTACTCCAAGTTGTCCAGTCTGTTGGATTCTGACAAACCAACTGTTGATCAGGTACATAAGATTCGAAATCATCCAGAAATTCAAATACCTGACCAGATATTACATCACTAATTATGAGCAGATCGACAACAACTAAAAGAATTAGGCTTCTCCACTTGTTCATAATTACCTCCTTGAAATAAAATACAAATAAGAAATACTTTTCATATATACTTTAAACTTTATTTTAATAATACCATCTTCCTTGTTTCAATGAATGAACCAGTTTTTATTTGATAATAATATACTCCGCTCGATAAACTTCTGGCATCAAAATCAATTTTATGATAACCTGATTCTATTTCTTCATTAATCATAGTCAGAACTTCTTTGCCTAGTACATCAAATACTTTTAGTGTTACTAATCCTTTCTGCGGAATGGAAAATCCGATAGCCGTTGATGGATTGAATGGATTTGGATAATTCTGTGCAAGTTCAAATCCAAACGGAGAACTTATCTCAACAGTCTCTTCAAGATCATAGTATTTGTATGATCCATCATAGTCTATCTGTTTAATCCGGTAATTATAAAAACCGGAAATCAGGTTTTCATCTTTGAAAGAATACGATGATATCTCTGTGGTAGTTCCTCTTCCCGGAACAAAACCAATCTTAGTCCAATTCGAATTTCGAAATTCTGATTTCGAATTTGGAATTGAGGTTCGTTCAATCTCAAATCCATTATTGTTCAACTCAGTAGCTGTAGTCCAATTAAGAAGAACACTATTCTTCTGAACTGATGCTGTAAAGCTAGATAGTTCAACAGGAATATTATCTGGCTCGGTATATTTAAGAATCACTCCACTGTTCCCGACAATCCATGCATTCGCTGCATCAGTCATGTAAATGTCATCAAATGTGGAGATTGTATAACGTGGTTCTAAAGCCCAGTTAACACCGCCATCTGTGCTGATGTAAACATAGCCGCTGGCACAAGCAGTCATTCCAAGAGTTCCAAGAACAGGTGATTCAACAAAGTGAATTCCCCATACAGTATTTCCTGGAGGGATTAGTGCCGACTGCCAGTTCACTCCGCCATTAGTTGTGTAATAAGTATTCCCACTAGTACCACCAGCAATACCACGTTCACGATCTATAAATGAAATTCCATAAGTCCCTAAACCGCCGACAGCAAGCTGCTGCTGCCACGTAGTTCCTCCATCTGTTGTTCTCGAAATTCTTTCACCGGTTCCAGCAACCCAACCGTAAAGTGAATCAACCATATCCATATCCCAGGGATTGTATCCTGTGATAGTTGAAATAATATTCCAATTGAGTCCACCATTAGTTGACTTCGCTACGGTCCCGTTATAAGCAGCTACTATTCCATAATTATCATCAACAAAATCAATTGCAAGTATAGCAGAATTTGTTCCTGTAATTCCTGTAGCAATGAGGTTCCAGTTATTACCACCATCAGTTGTAACGATGACATTTCCG
>RPRC01000521.1 GCA_003857395.1 Geobacter sp. | reverse complement strand
TTCATGCACAGCGAGGGCACCTTCGACGGAGCGCTTTCGAACCAGTACTTCTCGAAGATCGCACTGGACCTCCAGGCGCGCACCCGTGCGATGCGGCTGCTCTGGCCGAAGACGATGTTCCGCAACGCCGTCTCCTCGGTGGTCGGGTTCGCACTCCGCTCTGGGGATGCGTTCCGACCTGGCTGGGCTGGTCACTGGGCGGAAGGCTGGAAGCTCTACCACGGCATCGTCAAGAAGGACAAGGATGCGCTCCGCCAGTTGATGGAGCTGCAGCGTAAGGGCGTCTTCGACTACAACCAGGAGACGATGCTCAACCTGATCGAAGAGCAGATGAAGACCTGGGCGAAGCCGGAGTACTTGGAGAAGATGGGGGCCACGAGATCCGGGTTGCATCACCTGATGCAGTACTACGCCCTGATCGACCTGCCCGCCAAGTACGCAGCCTACAAGGTGGAGCTGGCGCGCAACGGAGGAGACGAGAGAGCCGCCGTTGACCACGTCCACACCTTCTACCAGTACTCGCAGCGCGTGCCGGAGATCATCCACAAGCTGAACAAGCTGCCCTTCGGAGACTACGTCGGCTACACCTATGACTCCACTAGGATCTGGAGCAACGCCACGAAGAACGTCGCCACGTCGGCGCTGAAGGGTGATGTCGCCCCGCTCTTCGGCTATCTGCTCTCCGCCACTATGCCGGTTGCCTCGTTGAGCGGCGGCGTCTGGCTCGCCAGTCTCTTCCCACAGGCTGCGGCGACGAGCGCCTACTTCCTGGGGAATGCGCTGTCCCAGCTTCTTCAGGCTGTCACCTTCGACGACGACGACCTGGACAAGCTGCGCAAGCAGAAGTTCCGCCCAGCTACTGACGCCGAGGTGATGGCGCTGCGGGCGACGCTGCCCAGCTACGACCGCTTCGCCCCCATCGTGGCGTGGTATGTGACGGATCCGAATGGACAGGAGCGCCTGGTCTACAAGATCATTGCCAACACCAATGCCTTCCCGATGGAGGAGGTGGTGCTCGGTGCGCTCCAGTCGGCGCTGCAAGAGCAGGCCGCTGGCAAGGCCGAGACCTTCACCAGGACACTCTCCCAGAATCTGTTCGAGCTGGGTCCGTTTGCTCCCGGCATGACGCTGGAGACGGTCAACAAGATGTGGAACGGCAGGCCCGGCAAGCCAGGGGTGGGCCACCTGTTCAAGACCACGCACTGGCAGCAGTCCATGCAGGACCCGTGGGTTGAGAAGGCTTCCGACACTGGCGAGATCATCGGGCGCTCAATCTGGGAAGGCGTCGGGATGCTGTTCGTCCCCGGCCAGGGCAAGCGGGTGGCGACGGACATCCTGCAGATCGTGGCTGGCAGAGACCCAGCCCCCGGCAACTTCAAGCAGAAGGCGACCTGGGCCGACGTGCGGCGGGTGGTGGCGGACCCAGTGCGCACCTACGAACTCACCGGGACTGAGCAGTTCGCCCTCCTGGAGCGGGCGACGAGGGAGACCTTCGAGAACCTACGCCTGGCAAAGATTGACGCTG
>RPRC01000520.1 GCA_003857395.1 Geobacter sp. | reverse complement strand
TGTTGTCTTCCAGGATGGAAATGCCGCCTTCCACGACGATCTCCAGGTTCATGACCTCTAGCAGGGTTCTGGCACGAAGCTTTCCGGCAACGGGAAGGAAGCACAGAGTGGAAAGCAAAGATCCGTAAAAGGTAGTCAGGAGTGCAAGGGCCATGGCAGGCCCGATGGACGAAGGGTCCTGCAACCGGCTGAGCATCTGAACCAGACCGATCAGGGTTCCCAGCATGCCGAAGGCCGGAGCATAATTTGCCATTTTCTTAAAAACATCCTGCACCATGAAATGCCGGGCCTTCATGGCCTCCACCTCGATGGCCATGGTCTTTCGGAATAGCTCTTCTTCCGCACCGTCGGCGATGAGATTACAGACCTTCTTGAGGAAGGCGGACTTAGTCTTAACGTCGCTCAGCTTGATAATCCCTTCTCGCCGGGTGATGTAGCACAGGGAAATCATGGTGGCCACCATGTCATTGGGGTCCCGCTTTTTTTCGGCAAATACAAAATAAGCGGCCTTGAAGGAGGCTACCAGGTCCTTAAGCTGGAAGGTCAGAAGGGTTGCGGCGATGGTCCCACCGAAAACCACCATCGCTGAGGGTAGATCGAAAAAGTTACGGACAGTGCCCCCGATGACAATGGCGCCTATGATAAGAAGAACGCCGGAGATGACGCCTATGAGAGATGCAATGTCCATAGTTGCTGCTTCCTTTTGCGGTATCAGCGGTGGTTATCGGTGCAGGAATCGTGCCGATGGTGTTACGGGTGCTGGAAGGCGAATTTCGTTTTTCCGGGTTCGTGGGCGAGCCTCTCTTTTCCGGCGTTGAACGATACATTCTTGCGGCCGCCTTGACCGGACAAAACGACCAAGGTAATATAACCACGTCAATTTTTTGGCCTCGCGGTTTCCAGGAAGGCACGGACAAAAAGAAAATCGTTTAGGAAGAACAGGTCGCCTGGGAGGGTGAATGGCAAAAGACATTCCCGTGGATGAGCGCATCATTTTCGCCTTGGACGTATCCACGGCAGCAGAGGCAAAACACTGGGTTCAAACCCTGGACAGTCATATCCGGTTCTACAAGGTGGGCCTGCAGCTCTTCCTGGGCGCGGGTTTCGACATCGTCGAGTGGATCCTCAAAAGGGACTCTAAGGTTTTTTTGGATCTCAAATTTTTTGATGTCCCCGCCACGGTGAAACTGGCCGTTGCGGCCTTAGCGGACAGGGGCGTGTCTTTCACGACTGTCCACGGAAACGACGCCATGCTCCGGGCGGCGGTGGAGGCGGCCCGGGGGGTAAAGGTCCTGGCGGTGACGGCCTTGACAAGCCGGGACCAAGGAGACATGGACGACCTGGGTTTTTCGTGCTCAGTGGAAGACCTGGTCTTATCCCGGGCGAGACGGGCCCTGGCCATCGGCTGTCAGGGGGTCATTTCCTCTGGACTGGAAGCCCCTCGGCTGCGAGAAGAACTGGGGGATCGATTCTTGGTCGTCACGCCGGGGATCCGTCCGGTGAAAAACGTGGACGATCAGAAGCGCAC
>RPRC01000519.1 GCA_003857395.1 Geobacter sp. | reverse complement strand
TCTGCTAAGTCCATGTTTATGTATCTAATAGCCATTTTCTACTTCCTCCACGTCGCAGCAGATTCAAGACTTGCCGTTGCAGCCACTTTGTCGGCCTCGAACTTCTCCTCAAGCTGCCCTAGTTTGGTTTCTAGTACGTTCTCTGCCACCTTGATTCCAGGTAAGTCCTTCGGGTCGTAGCTCACCCCGAGCTTGATATACCTTGCCTTGTTCAACGGTTCCACGGGCTTCAAGTCCTCGTCGAGAATCCAATCGTTCAAGTCGCTCTGCACCTGGATCAGCTTATTCGTGCATTTCTCCATCGTGCATGTTTCAGGGATCACGATGTTGTCCAGGTTGCACCCGATGAACTTGACGTTCTTGATACCGTCCGGGAACACCTTCGTCCTTGGCGTCTCGTTGTAGAAGCACGACCCCACGACCTCAGTATCGTCCCAGTCCTTCGGGTCCGTGTCCGTTAAGATCTTATGCATGAAATCCTTGTGACTGAATTTCTCGTTCTTCGCCATCCCATCCTCCCTACAGTATCGTGAGTGTACTCAACAGCGCGTAGTTACCTCCCTAACCCAACTCCTCTAGGTCTGTAAGTACTACGCCACCTTTCGTCTTGTACTGTTCTAATAAGCAAATAAGCTCCAATTTCCCATCCATTTCCAAATTCATTCTGACCTAATGTTTGCTCATAAGACCAATCACTTTCACCGCCAGTAATAACTGTTGTTAGTGTCCAGTAATACGTTCTGTCTGCAAGGTTTTCAAGTGTATATGTAGTAGTTGGTTCGGTAATTTCTGCTAAGTAACTTCCTTCAGTATAATCTCCTGATACTGTTGTTTGATATAATCTATATCCTGTGAGATCCTCGTCAGTACTTGCCGCCCAACTAAATGTAATGGTAACTACACTTGGCCGTTTTGCTTGTTCATGACTCTTACCTAAATCGTATCCTGCATCCACACACGGGGAACTATACTGTAAGGTAAAATCACTGATAGCAGAATTAGTAAATTTTGGATCTGAAGTAATGCTGTGTGCTCCTTCAGATGTATTCGTTGTATTTGCCGTATTGAAATAAAAACAGTTATAGTCAGAATCAGGATCAGATCCACCATAAGAGTACAGCAACGAGTCATATATACCAGAAGTAAACCCATAAAATATTGTGTTTCTTATAGTAACAGTAGTTGGATCTGTACTAGATGTTATATATATGCCTCTACTGCCGTTGAATAAAGTTAAATTGTAAGCATTTATAGTTGGTGATCCAGTATCAGAGTCTATAGAAGAAACTATTCCATATTTAGAACTTCCAGGTTCAGTCCAATAAATAACTGAATTTTCTACAGTAGCCTCAACACTACCTAGTATAGAAACAGCCGTACCTGTTCCCATCTTAAATACACACCGGTTTACTTTTATATCTGTGATCGTTTCTCCTACTCCATCAGCATTGTGCCTGATAGCACAGAAATTACTGGTAGCATCTGAGTTATAAGGCTCAAAGGATAAGCCATCGTAAAGGTGGTTAGATA
>RPRC01000518.1 GCA_003857395.1 Geobacter sp. | reverse complement strand
TGTTGATGAACGAGCAGGCGTTGCCGTCACCGTCCACGACGCTGAAGTAGACCGTGTCCGAGCCGGCGACGGGCGACCCGCGGCGTTGATCGAGCGTTGCCCGCGCTGGGTCGATCAGCCTGCGGCGCTCGGTGGCGTATTCCTTCGAGAGCAGCGCATCGAGCGGCGCGGGGCTGAAGACCGGGTCGGCCACGTACCAACGCGTGTCGGCGAAGGCGAGCCGGAGCGCCTCGATCTCGAGGTGCAGGCGCTCCGGCGACAGGGGATCGTGGCCGGCCAGGTCGAAGCCTTCCAGGATGTTGAGCGCAAGCAGTGCGGCCAGCCCCTGGCCGTTCGGCGGGCATTCCCAGACGCGCAACCCACGGTAGGTCGTGGAGATGGGCTGCTGCCAGGTGCTCGTGTGCGCCGCCAGATCGGCCGTGGTCATGCATCCGCCCGCGGCTTGGATTGTCGCAGCGATGGCCTCGGCGATCGCGCCTTCGTAGAACGCGGTCTTTCCCCCCTCGGCCACGGTGCGCAGCGTGCGCGCCAGGCCGGGGTTGCGGAAGATCTCGCCGGGCTGCGGCGCGCGGCCGTCGATGGTCAGCTCACGACCGCCCGGCGCCTGCGCGAGCTGCCGCTCTGCCCCGCGCTGCCAGAAGTAGGCCGTGATCGGCGCAACCGGGAAGCCTTCATCTGCCAGGCGGACGGCCGGCGCGAGGATGCGGCTGAGGGGAAGGCGCCCGTGCCGCTCGACCAGGTCGCACCAGCCCGCGCACGCGCCCGGCACGGTGACCGTGTAGGGGTGATAAGGCGGGAGTTCTCGGCCGAACCCTTCGCGCTGCAAGCGGTCCAACGTCAACGCGGCGGGCGAGCGACCCGAGCCGTTCAGGGCGGTCACCTGGCGCGCGGCGGCGGCGTAGAACAGGGCGAAGCAGTCTCCGCCGATGCCGGTGGATGTCGGTTCGGTCACATTGAGGGCGGCGGCGGTCGCCACGGCCGCATCGGCAGCGTTGCCGCCCGCGGCCAGGATTTCCAGGCCGGCGGCCGCAGCGAGCGGCTGAGAGGCGGCAACCATGCCGCGCCGGCCATAAACCGGCGAACGGCGGGAACGGAAAATCGGATCAGGCATGGTAGTGTCTCATGTGGTTGGTCGTGGCAGCATCTTCGACTGCACGGCATCCCACAGGTCACACATCACAAGCGGGATGAAGGGCACGACCCACACCATGTATTGCGGGAATAACACTGAGCTGTAGTCTATGAAGGTTGCCATGATGAAGAGCGTGGCAATGTAAGGCCCGATCCGCCTGCGCCATGCCAGGGCGGTGGCCAGCAGCATAACCGCAAACATCGGCAGCCTGCCCGGCAGCCCGGACCAACCCATCAGCGCGCCTACCGATATCGTACCGAAATCATCCATCGGGGATCGCACGGCTTGAAAGAGCATCGACCTCATGAAGCCTTCGAAATTCCAGACGATGAAGGGCATTGACGACAGGACGGGCAGACTGGCAATGACTGCCAGGGCAAGCAAGGTCTGCCGACCCCGG
>RPRC01000517.1 GCA_003857395.1 Geobacter sp. | reverse complement strand
TGCCCAGGTCAATTGTTAAGGACGAAAGATAGTTGGTTGGTCCCCTGCCGATCACGCGCGCGATCACCTGGCCGCCGCGATAATCCGACAGGGGGTTGATCTGGGCGAACCGCAGCAGCTCGCGCAGCCGCGCGTTCTCGGCCTCGACCTCCTTGAGCCGCAGGTTGTCGATGGTCAGCGTGTCCACCTGGGTCAGCAACTGTTTGTTCGTGGAGCGCAGACCCGTCAGGTCGCGAGCGGTACCGATGACGTTGCTGATCTGCCGGCCGACCTCGTTGGAGACAGTCAGAAACGGCTGCGACAGCCGCGCCAGACCCCCCTCCACCGGCGCCAACCGGCCCGACGACGACAGGATGAGAAGCACCAGGCTGATGGCTGCCAGGAGGAAGAAGAGGTACGTGCGGCTGGAGATGCGCTTCATTCTGAACTGCGGATTTCGGATCGCCGGTTGCGGATTCCAGACTGTGGACAGCGAGCCTTGAATCCGCAATCCGCAATTCGCAATCGGCAGTTAGTGCAGCGTGCTGCCGCGCTGCATGCTGGCCAGCGTTTTCTGGAGAATTTCAAAGTCCTCCAAGACCATGCCTGCCCCACGCGCGACGCAACTCAGGGGGTCCTCGGCCACATAGACCTTCATTTTGGTCTCTGCGGTCAGCCGCTGGGCCAACCCCTTCAACTGCGCGCCGCCACCAGCCAACGCGATGCCGTGCTCCATCAGATCGGCCACCAACTCGGGCGGGGTCTCGTCGATCGCCTGGCGGATCGTCTCCACGATAATGCCCACCGAATTTGGCAGCGCCTCGCGCAGCTCCACGCTGCTCACGTCCACGGCTTCCGGCAGGCCCGTGACCAGGTTGCGGCCACGGATTTCCACGGTGAGCTCCGGCTCCAGCGGATATGCCGACCCGGCCTCGATCTTAACCCTCTCGGACATCTGCTCGCCGATGAGCAGATTGTACTTTTGCCGGCAGTAGTTGACGATATCCTCGTTCATCTCGTCGCCTGCGACGCGGATCGAGCGGGCCACGACGATGCCCCCCAGCGAGGTCACCGCCACCTCGGTCGTGCCGCCGCCGATGTCCACGATCATGCTCCCGAGCGCGTCGGAGACGGGCAGTGTAGCGCCGATCGCCGCGGCCATCGGTTCTTCGATCAGATACGCTTCGCGCGCGCCGGCGCTCAGCGTGGCGTCGTAAACCGCGCGCTTCTCCACCTCGGTCACGCCGCTGGGGATGCCAACGACCACGCGCGGTCGCGGTACCCGCAACAGCATGCGGCTGTGCACCTTATGGATGAAGTAGTGCAGCATCTGCTCGGTGACATCGAAGTCCGAGATGACGCCGTCGCGCAGCGGCCGGATGGCGATGATGTTGCCCGGCGTGCGGCCCACCATCTCCTTCGCTTCCGTGCCGATTGCGAGGACCCGCTTGGTTCTCCGGTCAATGGCGACCACCGACGGCTCGTTGATCAAGATGCCGCGGTTGCGTACGTAAACCAGGGTGTTGGCAGTCCCCAGGTCGATACCGATGTCGA
>RPRC01000516.1 GCA_003857395.1 Geobacter sp. | reverse complement strand
CATCACCGACCAGAATTCTTCCCATCACCGCCTGTTTCTGCTTAAGAGCTTCCCTGGAATACCTCTGAATAAATTCAGGGTTGCTATCGGGGGCCTGGGGATAGATATAAAGACCTTCTTCAGAGAGAAGTGCAACACTGCCAGTGTTTGATATTCCCAGGATCATAAACCGTGAGAAAGGCATTTCTTTACACCAGATGAGGTAATCATCACGATAAAGCGTGACATTCGCTCCCTCGTGGTACACATAATATCGAGAATTATTGCTCCCAAGTAAATTGGCCAATTTTCCCTCCCGGGAATACATGCACCAAATTTAGAAAGATATTCGCGGTCCCCCGGGGGATTCTCCTTTTTGTGAGGATGGTATCTATTTATGATAGATGAAATCTATTTTATTTCCCCTCCAGGAATACACATATTTCTTTAAAACAGATTTCTCTTCATCAAAGAAGGTAATGATGATATCATCATTGCTTTTGAAAATAATTGGATGGGTCAATCCAATTGATTCCAGGATCCTCTCATCTAACACATAGACTAAATTATTGCGGAAATCCTTGAAAAGAATCACTTTTTCCGGTAAAACCTTAAAAATGACGGTGTCGGTCCCGAAATGAAGCAGCTTAAAATTCTTTTGAGGCGGAGTAATATTTGTTTTTTCACCTTTCTGGTTAATGAGCAGAAACTGACGTTGTCCTTCATCACTCATATCAACAAGAAGCATGCCTTTTTCGTTGATGCGGAAACCTTTTACGTCAACATTGGTAAGATTCAACTGAAAAAGAGTTTTATCTTCTCGAAGGTTCATGAGATACACCCTTGTAACCTTTCCTACGACAGGCTTCTCTATCCATGTTGATTCTGCAATGGCCAGCATAATGAGATCTTTTGTGATGTCCCACATAATCGTGCTTTCACTTTTCACATCTCTCTCAAAATCCCATATTTCATTCTCCTCCCTCGTGAGACGATCATACACAAAAATCCTGTGGTAGTGAACAGGGACTTCTTCTTCATTGGATTTGAAGAAAAATATCAGCTTCTTCTTTATGGAAGGATTCCTGGCAAGCTCGCTCTCTACACAGAGCAACCTGCCCTGTCCATCCATGGCGACCTTGTTGAAACGAGCCTCTGGCACAGTTTCCAGCAGCACCTCCCGCGATCCATCCTGATGATAGACAAAAATCTGCTCCTCCTCATAGACAATTAAGTCTCCATTGTTCCCCAGAGTGAGTAGTTTAATTGAGGGCTTGAAACGAGTATTGGCCCATATGAGCCTGTCTCCCAGAAAAAGCATCACTGACTCATCAGTTCTGAGCACAATATAATCACTATTGACGCTGATCATGGATTCAAGAACTCTCAAGGAACCTCAACCCGCTTATGAATGTGCTTATTTTATACTCGAGAGCATAACTAACGCCATCATAGTATACTGGAGACGGGAGTTGTGAGAAAGATTTCTTTTCTCCCGTCTCCAATCTCCCATCTCATATCTCATATCTACTTATGGTATTTATTCAGGGCGTTAGT
>RPRC01000515.1 GCA_003857395.1 Geobacter sp. | reverse complement strand
GTTGTCTTCTTAAGAGCATCTATGATTGCCTGATCTCCAGCAACGGTATCTTTTATCACATGTTGTGTTACTTCATCGAGATGATCATTAAGCCCCGGGTTTTTGTTCAGGAGAATTTGCGCAATAGAGGAGCACTGCTCGGGATCTTTAAATAACTGACCATATTTTTCTGCCAGTTGCCTGTCTTTCACAATCTCCTCCAGCTTTTCCATGAAGTATCTGCTTTCCAGGGCGTGGGCAATGGCTGCAGAGAGGAAGGATGCCGTGGACGGTTTGATGTGATAGCGGGAATGCTGCATGACGATGTGGTAATTGTCCGAGGGAGGGGCGCTCTCCATGTCGTTGATGTCTGCCACGATGCAATCGTCCAGGTTATTGGCGCCGGCTTCATAGACCAGGAAGGTATATTTTCTCTCTTTCGAGCGACTGGCGGTATATCCATCTTTCGTCTCCGGGTTTTCGGGAGAAACAGTGACCGCTCCGGCATCTGAGAGACTGGTAACAGGCGTATTTCTCTCAACGGGAACGGCTGCGTTCTGTGCCTGAAGCGAAAGTGACGTGTTTATCATTGCAGATTCCCTCTCTCCCGATGATGCTCATAAAGAGCTTTCTACTACCAGTATAAGGGAAATGCGGTTTATTATCAATTTCTTTCTCTCAAGAGGTAGAAATCTGGAGGTAAGATGTATTCTTGACATATCAGGAAAAATATGATATAAAACTATTCAAACGCTTGTTTAGTTTTTTTAAATCAGGTATAAAAGAGGCACTGTTATGGCGGAGAAGCACAAAAAGCTTTCAAAAAAAGAGATAATAATGAGGGAAGCGGAAAAAATATTTGCCGAAAAAGGGTATTATCATACTACGGTGAGAGATATTGCCCGGGCTTCTGACAGCAATATTGCAATGCTCTATTATTATTTCAGTGACAAGGAAAATCTTTATCTCGAGATTCTGGATAGAACATTCAGTAAAATCCATGAGATTATAGGCATATCCATACAGAAAGGGGTCACCTATGAAGAGAAAATCAGGCTTCTCATATCCTCATACATTCAATTCCTGGGGACAAAACAGGATACCGCGAGAATCATTGCGTGGGAGATGATCGAGGGGGGAAAATTTGTTCCCCGGATTGTAGAAAGGTATTTTGCACCAAATTTCAAGAATTTCCAGGATATTTTTAAGAAAGGTATGGAGGAAGATGTATTTAACAGTCTTGATGCGGAGCTGACTCCCTTCAGTATGATAGGAATGATTGTATTTTTCTTTTTTTCTGCGCCTGTTATAAAAAGAATACTTGCCATGAAAACCTATGATAAGCCTTTTATGGAGCGCCTTATCGGGCATACGATAAATCTTTTTTTTAATGGACTCATGAAGACAGGAGCTAAAGAGAGTTCACCAATAAATCAATATATGGAGCAACGTCATGAGAAATAAATCCTTGATACTCATTTTAGTGATTTTTTTCTTTTTTCTCTCACTACCCTGCCATGTGTGCTTTTCGGAAAATCCCCCCGGGGATTATACGCTGCTGGAATG
>RPRC01000514.1 GCA_003857395.1 Geobacter sp. | reverse complement strand
CGCGTCTTGCGGTCGTCATAGCCGGGCATCACGGTTGCCACATAGATCTTCGGAACCCCACTCCGTGCGGCGTAATCGCGTACACGCTTGGCGAACTTATTGGCCGTGTAAGCCATGTCCGACGGCGGGTTCCAGGTGACGCTGTACAGGTGATGCCCGTCAAACACCGACAGTGGCGTCACATCCACGCCCTCTTCGATCCAGATCGTGTCGTGGTTTGGGTCCACCGCGGCCCGAATCGCCGCCCAGGTGCCCGTGTTGAACCGCTGCTGCCGCCAGAAGAAGATCACCGGCTTACCGTTCCAGCGCAGATAGGCCGGGTGCTGTGCGTGCGTCGCAATCAGCGTCTTCAAAGCTGCCTGCACATCGCCTGCACCCCGGTAGAAAGGCGACGTGGCTTCAAAGTCCACAGCCAACCGGAAACCGCGCGCCGCCGCTTCGTCCAGCATGGCTCGCAGGTTCGTTTCGGTCTGGTTGTTCTGCTCCCGCGGGCCGTACCACGAAACGACCAGCGCGTCGATACCCGCGCCCTTGGCCTGGTCGATATGCCGGGCCATGACCGCACGGTCGCGCGAGACATACGGCGGAGCGGGCTGATCCGGCACCTTGTTCGGCCCCCAGCTATTTTCGTCGAACCAGTTGTAGTAGAACGCCAGCACCAACCGCTCGCCGCCATCGGCGCGCGTGGCGGCCGGCCACGAACTACCCACCAAGAAAACACCGAACAATAGAAGAAAAGCAACCCGCCATTCGAATCGATTATGTTTCACAAAGTCTCCACAGTCTCACCGATGAATTGACCGTGCGGCTCCAACCGCCGCAGATCGTCCATCATCTGGCGATCGAGATAGGTGGCCATCGCCGCAAACACGCCGTTGAGGTTGGCAAACGCCTGGCCATGCCGGCGGTCGAGCAGCCACTTGGCCTTCATGCGCCGGTTGTTCAGGTTGATCGCACGCTGAACGCGCACCTTCGGCATGCAAAACAGGTCGATAATCGTGAACAATACGTACGGCGCATCCGGCCGGGCCAAGTCGTGAAAGAGCAAAAAGGCCCTCGGCGCCCGGGCCAGCAGCTTGCGCGCCGACACCTCATCCAGCACCAGGAGTTCTTGTTCGGGCACGCCCGCCAGTTCGACCCAGCGACCGCGCAACGGCTGGCGCTTCTCTTTCAGCTCCAACACAGCATGCACCGGCTTGCCGCGCACCTGGCGCAGAAAGCTCAGGTCGGGCTGCTCGTGCGCCGTCGTGTGATCCTCATACTGCCAGCCCAAGGCCACCAGGCCGGCCTTCACTTCTTCTTCGAAAGCCCGGTCAGCCAGATCACGCGTCCAGTATTCAGCTTGGCGTTCGTAGATTGTTGACATGTTGGTAGATTGGTCAAACTGGAAACTGGTAGACTGGCAGACTGGCAAACCGCCGGTCGGCACTCCCACACTCGCATACTTCCAATGGCCTACGTCACCCGGCACAACAGCCCTTTCAAGTACTCGCCTTCCGGGAAACTGAGCAGGATGGGGTGATCCGGACCTTGGCTGAGCTTCGCCACGATCT
>RPRC01000513.1 GCA_003857395.1 Geobacter sp. | reverse complement strand
TGGTGCTGTTAGTGATGCCCCACTGGGTATAATATATCCCGCTCCATCTTTACTTGAGCCAATTCGCGCCTGAGCTGATGAATCTCCATTTCCTTATCGCTTAAAACCTGGTGAGTTTTGCCTACATCGCTGAGTTTGCCAGCTTTGAAAGCATTTACCCAGTTACTTAACGTTGAAGGGGCTATCGATAATCTTCTCCCAGCCTCTGGTATTGATAATCCTCCTTCAATTACCAGCTTTACCGCCTCTTCTCTGAATTCTTTCGTGTACTTCCCATATGGTATTTTTTCCATTGTGACACCTCCGTATTATTATATTTTACATTCTACTTTGGTGTCCATTTTTTCCATCATACATCACTTTGTCGGCTCTCGGGGCAGGCATAAGGGCCTGAATCTTCCCCATGCGCCCTTCCACCGGGCAGTTCAGGTAGCGTGATACCCACCGGACGATGGTCCGTTCATGAAATGTCTTTTTGCCGCCTGGATAGTCATGAAGCTTCCAGGCCATTTCATCAAGAATGTTTCGTTGTTCCCCCTTTGCAAGGGGTCTGCATACCAGAGGTGCAATTATCTCGTATTTGGCGAGAGCCACCTCAAGAGCGGGATCGATTTTTTCTTCCATATACTTTCCTCCTTTCATAGTGTGTCGGTGTTGCCCGACGGATCCACCATACCCTGAAAGGAGATAAACCTCAATGACAACGCCGTGTGACGAGATCAGGCGCTCAAGAGAAATACGACCAACTGTTCAAATAGAGCATCCTCAGAAAGGGATGGGAAAAGGATTCTGCACAATGCATAGGCATAGGCAAGAGGACGGGCACCGCGATGAGTTTTCCAGGTTTCGCATACTTTTTCAAGTTCTCTGAAATCTCTTCCGGCTTGAATGCAGTACGAGAGCAGATTCGGTATGAAATGGGCAGCTCGGTAAGAGAACGCTTTGAGCCAGTGTGATAATAATGATTTGCCGGGGTAAATTTTCTCTACATTAAGGAAGTCGCTGAAAGAATGACCTCTTCCCTCTTGCTGGTCCTCGTTACTGTAGTTTGTGAGAGGTCTTAAAAATTCAAGACAGGATATTACTGCCACCACACAAACCTTCAGCCAGCCCACAATGGTTGACTTGAGGTGGCGATGCCGGGAAAGAAGAAAATGGGGTAGAAGAGTGAAAGAAATGACACAGGCCATGCAATATTACCTGTAAATCACCGTGCGGTATAGTCTTTGCAATGCTCTTACCCAGCGACCATAATAGCCATTCCTTGATAAAGGCCTGCCACATATTGGGCAACATTTCAAGACGCTGAGCACTATAGATGGATTTTCTCTGTGGGTATTGTGATCTATGCCGTTTACTTGTATAATCATGATGAAAGGATCCTCTCTTTCTGAGGTATTTAGCACCATCTTAAGATAGAGTTGATCCTTTCCTCTGTCAATTACCCTGGTATTTAATTTTTAGCTACATGGACAAAGAATGTTTACGCTAATAATTAAAGACAAGAAGCGCATGAGTAGTATATGGAAGACATTTAGTAGTAAGATTCGAGGGCAC
>RPRC01000512.1 GCA_003857395.1 Geobacter sp. | reverse complement strand
TCATCCTGAGCGATGCGCTCTGGAAGCGGCGCTTCGCTGCGGACCCCGGCGCAGTGGGTCGCGGCGTGACGCTGTCGGGCCGTTCCTTCACAGTGGTGGGGGTGATGCCTCCCGATTTCGAGCCACCCCGCATCGGCTGGCTGGGACAGCAGGAGCTCTGGTTTCCGTTCGTCACCACGCCGCAGAGCCGCGCCTGGGGACGCGCGTTCATCGTCGTGGCGCGCCTGCGCGACGTTGTCGATGCCCAGCAGGGCCGTGCAGAGGTGGTCGCCATTGCCGCGCAGCGCGACAGGGAATCACCCGGCAACGGGGAGTGGTCCGCGTCCCTGGTCCCATTGCACGACCAGATCACCGGCGACGCCGCCACGTCGCTGCGCGTGCTGTTGATGTTCGTCTGCAGCAGAATCGAGTTGCGCGAGGTCTTGTTGAGCTGGATCTCGTACTCCGCGGCGAGCAGGTTCTTGAACTGCGTGCCGTCGTAGCCCGCAGTCCCGCACACCAGCGTGAGCCTGGTCGGATCCAGGATGAACTCGTCCTCGCGGAAGGCGCGTGCCGCCTCCACCCAGGTGATGCCGTCCTCGATGTAGCTCTTGAGGCCGGACTGGCGGTACTCGGCCGGCACCATCTGCTCCACCGTCAAGACCCGGAAGTACTTGGACACCAGGGGATGCGTGTTCACGGCGCGGCGGATTTCGATGGCGAGCTGGATGGACTGCATGACCAGTCCGTAGCCCTCCAGCTCCATCTGCCGGCGGGCAATGTCCAGCGAGGCGATGATCTGCTGGTTGGGAGAGGTCGAGGCGTGGGTGAACACCGCCTCCTTGAAGGCTTGCTCGTGCAGCCGGTAGTCCTCGTCACCCACCAGCACCATGGAGCCCTGGCGCAGGGCCGACATCGACTTGTGCGTCGAATTCGTCTGGTAGACGCGGAGCTTTGCCTTGCGCGGGTCGGGTACGAGCCGGGTCCCGAGCAGGCGCTTGTCCTTGGGATCCAGGTTCTTGCCGAACTGCCTCTCCTGCGCGAGGTATCGCTCCAGGTAGGCGGGATCGGCGAAGGCCTCTTTCAGTGCGGCGCGCGCTCCCATGGCCGTGCGCGGCCGGTAGAGCGGCGAGAATCGGGCGAAGCCGAACCAGGCCTCGTCCCAGAGGAAGATGAGGTCGGGCTTGATCGCCAGGCACTCTTCCATCACGCGCTTCGTGTCGTAGACGTGCCCGTCGAAGGTACAGTTGGTCAGCGTGACCAACTTCACCTTGTCCAGCCGCCCCGCGGCCTTGAGGTCAAGCAAGGCTTTCTTGACGGCCCGCACCGGCACGGCGCCGTACATCGAGTACGCCACCATGGGAAAGGCCTCGACGTAGTAGGGCTGCGCCCCCGCCAGCACCATCCCGTAGTGGTGCGACTTGTGGCAGTTCCGATCGGCGATCACGATGTCGCCCGGCGTGAGCAGTGCCTGGTGGACCATCTTGTTGGAGGTCGAGGTACCGTTGGTCACGAAGAACACGCGGTCGGCGCCGAAGGCGCGCGCGGCCGCGTCCTGGGCCTTCTTGATGTTGCCCGTGGGCTC
>RPRC01000511.1 GCA_003857395.1 Geobacter sp. | reverse complement strand
GTGCCGTTCTCGACCCAGGGCAGCAACGCATCCTGCTGCGCCTTGTTGAAGCGATGCACTTCGTCCACAAAAAGGATGGTGCGCTGCCCAAACTGGCCGCGGCGCTCCTGTGCGGTGGCGATGGCTGCGCGGATGTCGGCCACGCCGGCCAGCACGGCGTTGATGGCGATGAAGTGCGCCCGCGTGGTGTTGGCAATGATGCGCGCCAGGGTAGTCTTGCCGGTGCCCGGCGGCCCGTAGAAGATCACAGAGCTGAGTTGGTCGGCCTGGATGGCTCGGCGCAGCAGACGTCCCGGCCCCACGATGTGCGCCTGACCGATGAACTCGTCCAGAGTGCGCGGGCGCATCCGAGCGGCAAGGGGCGCTTCCTTCTCGGTCAGCTCCTTGCGACGGGCTTCGAAGAGGTCAGAAGACTTGTTCATGGGGAGAATTGTACACGGTAGAGACGTTGCGTGCAATGTCCTTACCATGTACAATGAAGACCATGAATCCACAACGCCCACCCACTGACTACCGTGGCACCCGTCGCAAGTCCGATCGCAACCTGGCGCTTGCCGTGGTGATCTTCCTGGTCGGGGTCGGCGGGACGGCGATCGCGCTGGTCTACGGCGGGGGCGCAGCGGCGCTGGGCCTGGTCTGCCTGCTGGCCGGCGCGGGGCTGTTCGGACTGGTGTGGCTGATCCTCACGTTGATAGGGCGCTGGGCGGAGAAGTAGCCGGATCGGTGATTATCCCGCGATCTGCTCCTGCGCAGTCGGCGCATCCTGAAGCGAGATTGGCTCAACCTGTGCGGAAGTCGCTTTGCGCCGGCCGAACCGCCGATTCACCTTGGCGATGAAAGCCTCATTCTGTTCTGCTTTCCACGCGTAAACAACGCACGTCCGCGCCAGCTTATCATGCCAGCCCATGCGCCGATTGTCGATGAGCACCCACAGGAACCCGATCCCCAGCGTGAAAATGCACACCTGATAGCCGTACCACCGGACCAGGCTCAACCAGAAGCCCATGCGACGGCCGTTCAACCTGACGACACGCAGCCCCATCACGCGCTGACCGATGGTCTGCCCTGTTAGCATCCAGAAGATCAGGAAATAGAGCGGCCCAAAGACGACAGCGAATACCCCCAGGAACCAGCGGCCGGCCAGGCACACCTGCGGCCCAAAAGGAATGTTTGACTCACTGACCGAACAGGTCGCAAGATCGATGCGAAAGGCATTGAACACCAGGGTAACTAGAAGCCCAACGCCGATGACAACGGCCATGATGATAACGTAATCGAGGATCAGGCCGACCGCGCGACTCAGGAAACCTGCATACTGTCCCTCCAGTCTCCGACCGCTCATTGGCCACCCTCCTTCAGATGTCTTACACCGTCCACGAGCCGCCCGGGTTCCAATCGCTGTCGCACTTCAGGCGGCGGTGGCGGCAGCTCCTCGCGCGGGGTGCGCCGGAATAGCCCTCGTGCCAGCATCTCCAAGAAGGTGTCGCCCGTCACCGTGAGCGTGCGCACGTCGTCTCTCACCTCTGTCGCCATGCCGACAGCCTGCCCCTGCACCAGGTTCTGTACGTC
>RPRC01000510.1 GCA_003857395.1 Geobacter sp. | reverse complement strand
GCGACCAGTCCCGCCACGTGCGGTCCTGCCATGCTGGTACCCTGCCAGCCGTCCTGGTAGGTGCTGTCGCGGGTGCTTGAACGGATGTTCACCCCGGGAGCTGACACATTGGGCTTAGGCCGGTTGCTGCCGTCTACGGTCACCGGGCCGCGGCTGCTGAAGCCGGCGATTGTATCGGTGTCGTTGGTCGCGCCCACACTAAACGATTCCGCGTAGATCGCGGCCGGGGTGTTGACCGTGCCACAAGCCGAGCCGCTGTTGCCGGCCGCGTGGACCGTGACGATGCCCGCGGCGCGCACGTTCTGAACTACGGTCAGCAATACGTTCGGGTCGGTGCACCCCTCGCTCAGTGAGCAGCTCCACGAGTTATTGATCACGTCGGGCGCCATGGCGGGATCGGCGTCCTGTCCATCGACCCTGGTCGGCGCCATGAACCACTGGTAACATTCCGCGTAGGTGATCGGGGTGCCCACGCCCTCTGCCATGTTCCGACAGCCGATCCACTTTGCGCCCGGCGCCATGCCGATCTGGTTGCCCGCGCCGTCGTCACCGACCATCGTGCCCATCGTGTGGGTGCCGTGACCGTGGTCGTCGCAGGGCGCTGAGGCATTGACGCCGCAATCGGTGGCACCGGTATGGATCGCGTCGTGCCAGTTGTAGTCGTGATCGGGGGTTGTGCCATCCCAGCCGCGGTAGTGGCCCTTGAGCGCGGGATGGTCCCATTGGTAGCCGGTGTCCTGGCCCGCGATCACCGAATCCTGGCCCGTGGTGCCGAACGCCCAGACGGAGGGCGCGTTCACCTTGGCAATGTTCCACTCCCCCGCAGCCGGCACCGCGGCTCCGGCCGGCGCCCGGGTCTCCGCGGGCCGGGTTGGCTCGGCCAACTTGATGGTCGGGTTGGCGTAGACGTGGGCCACGTCGGCCCGCTCCGCCAGTGCCTGCACCGCGGTCAGGTCGCCGCGTGCCCAGATCATGTTCGCTACCCAGTAAGGCCGGTGCTCGATGCCGCGCGCCTTTAGCGTCGCGATGAGGGGACCCTGGGTGCGCCCGGCCACTTCGGTCAGCGTCTCATATACATACCGGCCCTTCTCCAGCTTGGTCGGCATAGCAGCGGCATGGCTAAGATCCGCCTGCGCGGGCAGGAAGAGGATGAACTCGGTCTGACCGCTGTTCGTCTCTTCCAGCACCCAAGGATCGACCTTGCTCTGCCACGAAGGAGGCGCTGGCGGCGCAGCGAGACCGGGACTGCCGACGGTCAGGATGCACAACCCGGCGGAGAGTACCAATGAGATCAGTCCTCGAAGCATGTGAATCCTTAAATTAATGGTTATGTCACGATCAGAGGCGATAGATCGCCTCGGCCAGCCGTCATTGTATTACGCCTCCGCTCGATTGTCCAAGCAGGATGAGCCTCCGTAAGAATCCCCAGTCTCACTGCGGCCGTGCAGTCATCCGGCGCAGGTGAGCGGCACAATCAGCGCCCGTTCCCCGAATACGCCTGACCAGTGGTAAAATATCTGCCACGAGCTGAACTTTGCCTTGCGAGTTACCAGATATCACGATCTTCCATCTGTCAGG
>RPRC01000509.1 GCA_003857395.1 Geobacter sp. | reverse complement strand
CTCATCACTCTCGTTGGATGAGAAAAGAATCCGGCTTCCATCAGGGGCCACAGAGGGGCACATGTCCCATTTTTTTGTTCTGGTTAATTGCTCAGGCTTTTTCCCATCCATTCCGGTTTTCCACAAAGAAGCACCAGTTTTGCTCTCTTTCATATAGATGAGAGAAGAACAATTGGGAAACCAGACAGGGTGGGTATATTCAGGTTTTATTTCCTTTGAGATATCCTTTTTTATCGGTGCCTTCAACACTTTCTTCTTTCCTGGCGGAGGAACTTCCTCCCGAATTTTTATGCGACGCAGATCTGTTCCATCGGGATTCATTATGTATAATTCATATCTTCCTTCCTGATTGGATTGAAAGAGGATTTTTTTCCCATCAGGCGACCAGCAGGGAAATCTATCATCTTTCTCTGAGTTGGTAAGCTGCACCGGAGATGTTCCATCGGCATTCATTACAAAGATATCCCAGTTTCCCGTGCGGTCAGATGTGAAAACGAGGCGTGACCTGTCGGGAGACCACCATGGAGCCTCATCGGAACATTCATTTTTCGTCAATCTCTTTTGCTTTTTACCGTCCGCCCTCATGGAATAAATCTCTGCGTTCCCGTTCCTGTTAGAAGTAAAAACTATTGTGCCCATCTCCTCGCCTGGACCACAGCCCGCCAGGATATAGAGAATGATGCATATACCAATAGCTACGGCAATGCGGAGTATTCCATTCATGCCCTCTACCCTTTTTTAACACGAATTACACGAATGTGCGTAAGTTGTGTTTACACTATGCCTGCGTGAAACATACATAGTAACGGTTTCTGTAAATGAGCCGGATTGTGAAAATCCGGCTCATTTTTCTTTATATATGGTGCACTGGTAGGGGCGACCCGGCGGGTCGCCCCTACTTTTTTGATGCTCTCTTTTCCGCAATCATGGCGTGCGCGGCTGCCAGTCGTGCGATAGGCACACGGAATGGCGAGCAGCTCACATAATTCAGACCTGCGATATGACAGAACTCAATAGAGCTTGGATCACCGCCATGCTCACCGCAGATCCCTATTTCAAGTTTTGAATTAGCCGCTCTTCCCGCTTTGATCCCTATCTCCATCAATGCGCCAACGCCCACGCGATCAAGCTCCTGGAAAGGATCTATCTTCAGAATCTCCTTTTCGAGATATACGGGGATGAAGGTGCCCGCGGCATCATCACGACTATAACCAAAAGCTGTCTGCGTAAGGTCATTTGTTCCAAAGGAGAAGAAATCAGCATGCCTGGCAAGATCGCCTGCCACAATACAGGCTCTTGGTAATTCCATCATAGTGCCTATCTTATACTCGACCTTGACCCCTGTCTCTTTTATCACCTGCGTTGCAACTTCTTCAGCAAGCTTTCTGGTGTACTCCATCTCCTTTACATGGCCCACGCCGGGAATCATAACCTCCGGCCTGACGTCGACTCCTTTCTTCTTCAGGGCACAGGCTGCTTCAAAGACAGCCCTTACCTGCATTTTGTATATTTCCGGGTATACAATTCCGAGACGGCATACTCTTAAACCGAGCATTGGATTGACTTCTTTTTTTGCCTTT
>RPRC01000508.1 GCA_003857395.1 Geobacter sp. | reverse complement strand
GGAAGAGTCAGCAAGGCACCGTGGAGTGAAAGACACCGCCATATCGAGATGAATGGGGAGAAATATACATTCATGCCGGAGGCGACAATCAATGTGCATCATCGCAACGCTTCCGGTTCCTACACGGATGATCCCATATCCCTGTCGCATATTCGCAAGGGCCACAGGGTCCTGATTCGCATCCAGGGGTACCGAATTTACGAAATCACCGTGCTCGAATAGGAACATGCTTATGCGGCCAAAACATCTGCTGACCGTTGTACTGCTGGGATGGCTGCTGTGTGTCTCAGGTCCGATGCTGGACCGGCACAACCCATCCGCCGAGGTGGCTACGGACTACAGTCTCATCCCGCCTTTTGTCACAGCGGGTTCTCCGCCGCTGGTCATGCTCGTTTTGGGACGGGATCACAAGCTTTATCTCGAAGCCTACAATGACGCTTCGGACCTCGATGGCGATGGCGCACTGGATGTGGGCTATAATCCCGCCATCGACTACTAAGGGTATTTTGACTAGCACCAATGCTACAACTACAGCAGCGGCAACAGCCGATTTGAACCCTCGGTGACGACCACCAACAAGAAGTGCACCGGACAATACGAGTGGAGTGGCGATTTTCTAAACTATCTCACCATGTCACGCCTGGATTGCCTGAGGAAGGTCCTGTATGGCGGCAATCGCTCTTCCGACACCGCCACGGAAACGGTCTTGAGAAGGACCTTCATCCCGCAGGACGCCCACTCCTGGGGTAAGGAATACTCGAGCATCAGCCGGGATGGCTATGACATCCGCGAATACACCCCACTCAGTCTTCCCGCCACGGGAACATATCATTTGTTTGCCTCCACCACGCTTTCCAACACCGGTGATCCCCTGCTGCGAGTGCTGCCGGACAACACCCATCGCATCTGGGAATGGGTGTCCAAGGAACGACTGCCAACAGGCGTCGCTGACAACTCTCTGGAGGTGACAGGTGTGGCCTACACGGGATATCCCGCGGATCATCAGGCGTATGAAGACCTGGTGTTGAACTATGCCACCCTCGGCCATCAACAGGGCTCGGGCGTCCCGGCAAATGGCCGCATCGACGGTGGCGGCAACCCCTATGGCCCGAGCGATTACTATCTGACCATCTTCACCGGGTCTATTCAGATCAACACTGCCGGAACTTACCAATTTGCGGTGGATGGCGACGATGCCGTCGAAGTGATCATTGACGGCACGGTAGTGGCCGGGTGGTACGGGGCCCACAGCAAATGCACTTGCCAGACACATAAGGGGACCATCTTTCTCAGTGCGGGTGCCCATAATGTTGAGTTTCGCCAACAGGAAAGAGATGGCGTGGATTACTATTACTTGTGGTGGAAGGGACCTGATTCCGGCAACATTTGGCAGATTGTGCCATCCCAGGCTTATCGCGACCTCAATCAGACGACCTACGACGTTAAGGCGGGAAAATCCAAGATCACCGACTACGTGGTGAAGGTGCTGGTGGGGGTGTCCTCCATGCCGGAAAGCAATTGTAAGCGCTACCCTTCCGGGGTGTACAAGCCAATCGGCATCCTCCAACAACATGGCGAATC
>RPRC01000507.1 GCA_003857395.1 Geobacter sp. | reverse complement strand
TTTTTCTGAATTTGTGACTATTACTAATTAGTGTACAGCGTCTTTGAGAGCTTTCCCTGCTTTGAAGGCGGGTACGTTGCGGGCCTTGATCTGTATCTTTCCACCAGTGCGGGGATTTCTGCCTGTTCTTGCAGCGCGATGTCTTACTTCAAAATTGCCGTAAGGGATCATCCGCACTATCATGTTTTTCTTCAGGCTGTCCCGAATTACTTTCCAGAAGGCGTCTACTGTAAGCTCAGTGTCCTTCTTGGAGAGTTTGGTGAGTTTTGTGATAGCCTCGATTACCTCTTTTTTGCCCATCACTTTCGCTTTTCCTTTGACCGGGGTCATACTTTAGTCACTCCTTTCGATGTTTTAATATATCAGATATCTAAGACTTCACTGCCCAGAGAAAAAATCCTTCTTTTTTTAAAAAAAAAATTAATTTTTTTTTGTTGCCTTGCGAAATGCGTGATCCCATGAGCCCGCTTTGTATGTTGCACTGTGGATAAAACCTGAAAAAATTGGATAAACCAGGGAGACTATGACCCGGGAGCATTTTAAAAAAGTAGTGTTGGCGGGAGACAGGAGATTTAAGACAGGAGTGTAAAAAAAATAGGGTAAGCGTTCAGCTTTCAGCCGTCAGATGGAGATGGAATGAGCCTCTATGAAAAATATTGCTTGAAGATTCTTTTGAAGTTTACATTTCTCGTCAGGTACCAGAATATTACTACAAGCACCAGTATTATGGAAAGTGTGAATAGAAATACAGGAAACTTGTTCTGCTCGGATTCTGTCGGGGGAGAAGAGGGCGTAATTGATGGAATCGGGCGATTGGTAGAAACGGTAGGAGAGGGAGCGTGACCACCGCCGGGAGAGGTAAAGGTATTCCCGGGACTGGGTTTCGTTGCGGGAATAGTAGTAGTCGCGCTGGGGACTCCTGAGGACTTGGGAGGGAGCGTTTTAGTCTTAAGCATTGACGGTTTTGGCCGGATAACAGTGAAGGAGCATACCTCTTCTATCACGACCATGAAGACGAGGAGGACGATGAGCAGCAGTATGAAGTGAAAAGAGCGCATTATCCAACTCCTTACATTTTCCTCTAACCATTTATTATCCAATAAAATAGCAATTTCCTCCATAGATGAAGGAAATTGCTATTTATTCATAAATTATTTTCTTAAAAGTTGAGCATCTCGGATAAAGCACCTTTGTCCACATAGGACAGGATTTGCCAGTAGATAACATCCCTTGCCGAACTTTTGCTATAACTCGATGTGGATAGCCATGGGGCTGATCGGTTTGTCAGATTTGCATCATAACTCAGGTTCTGGAAGATATACCCCAATCCCGGAACATGTGCATTTCCATAATTGGGATCTGTCCCTTTTGCATCTGCCTCCACATCGGCAAATAGGGATATTATGGAGCCGACAAATCTGAATTTCCCCGCCTGGTAAAGTGTATTGTAGTTATTGCAGGGAGTCCCGTTGACAGAGCCGGTTGTCTGGTCGGCGCCAAAGTTGAAATCCCACCACAACTGTCTTCTGGCCTGGGCCGGCATTGTGGAATATTTATTTATGAATTGGTTGTCGGGGCCCGTGTTTCC
>RPRC01000506.1 GCA_003857395.1 Geobacter sp. | reverse complement strand
CCGTCGGTACCCGGACTGGCGGCGCAGCACCCATCCCAGCGGGGGCCGGCCCAGCCGACGAAGCAAGCGCACCAGGTCCCGCTTGGCCCGGCGCAATTCCTCGAGGCTCTCTTGGTCCACCAGCACCTTGCCGGGGGGGATGGCCGCAGCGGGAGGTGTCGCCCGCAGCACTTGCAGTTCGGTCTGCAGGCGCGCGGCGCGGCTCCGGTACTGGTCGCGCTCACCGCGCACTCGTTCGAGGCGAACGGTGGTCTCCTTGAGCCGCGCCCGTAGCGGGCCGGCTTCTCCCGCCGGGCGTTCTCCCCGGCCGACTCGCGGCGCCGGGCCAGCGGGGACTTCGCTGTCTTCAGGCATTGGGTCCTCGATCCGCGTCGTAAGAGCCAAGGCTACCGAAGTCGGCGGCTGCCCTCGGCCGAGGCCCTCCAGGGGCATCCGCTCCCGGCGGATGCGGTCGAGCAACTCCCCCAGCAGGCGCGCCCGGGCCGCCGGGCTGTGAAGGCGGGCCAGATCGGCCCGGGCCACCTCACCCACCCGGTGGGCCTCTTCGGGGTTCTCGAAGACCCGGCGCAGCAGCGCTGCCGCGTCGGCGAGATCGGGCTCGGCCCACACCGCCCCTTGCCGGTACGGCCGGCAATCGGCGGGCACCCGTCCCGGCTGCCAACCGACCAGGTAGCTGTTCTCCCGGGTCATGAACTCCAGGTTCCCTGAGTAACCCGTGGCGATGGTGGGCTTGCCCAGGGCCATGGCCTCCGCCATGGTGATGCCGAACCCCTCCGCCCGGTGCAGCGAGACATAGGCGTCGCAGGCGGCCAGGAGGGCATCCTTGTGCGCCCTCGGCATGTATCCCTCGAGGAGGACGATGTCGGGGCGCCCCCCGGCCTCATAGTGGAGCCGCTCTCTCGCCGTGGGATTCGCCGCCTCGCTGATCGACTTGATCACCAGGACGGGGCCTTCCCCCGGGGCGAAGGCCTTCTTGAACGCCTGCACCAGGCCCACCGGGTTCTTGCGCTCGGCGACGCTGCCGTAGTCGAACACGAAGAGGAACAGGAACCCCTGCGGCACGCCGAGGGCGCTCCGCGTCATCGGCGCCGGGGTGGGCAACTCCACAGGGACCGGGAAGACCGCGACCGGCTTCTCGGTGACTTCCCGCACTCCGGTGGCGGCGTGCTCGCTGTTCATCCAGATCTCGTCGACGGCCTCGAAGGCCCGCGGCCACGAGTCGGGGAATCCCTCCAGCTCCCAGGCCCAGTACCCCACGGTGTAGCGGCCCGAGAAGAAGCCGCGGCCCGCCATCCCGGCGAACCGCATCACCGCCCCGGCGTTGACGCACACCAGGTTGATGTCGTACGGGTTGGCCCAGCCTGGCTCGGGGCGGAGTTCCTCGAAGGGGTGCTCCTGGCGAGCGTGGACGGTGGGCAGGGTCAGGGTGGAGAGCGGAAGGCCCAGGCTCCGCACCGCCCCCACCACCTGGCGGGCCGCCTCCCCCAGGCCGAGCTCCGAACGCAGGTAGCCGACCAGGTTCACCCCTGGCCCCACGGGCTCAGGCGCGAGGCCGGGCAGGCTCGGCATCGCGGGAGCGGGCAGCAGCGCCTCGGGGAT
>RPRC01000505.1 GCA_003857395.1 Geobacter sp. | reverse complement strand
GAATTTCCATATTTCATAACAGTAGGGGCGACCCGCCGGGTCGCCCCTACCATTTAATTACACCATTCCGGTTGCCAGTTTCCTCACTTTACTGCATATCAGGCAACGAAATTCTCCCACAGTCCACCGGGAAACTTTTTCAATTTCCTGATCAGGGACCTGAACATACGCATGGGTGTGATCGCATCCAGGCTCATTAATATAGATAACCTTCTGCCCCTTGGTTCTGAAGTGGATGACATCCTCCATCTCTTTCATCTTTTCATATTCAATACTCATGGAGTAGGATTTGCCATCGGGCAATAACGTGTATTTACAGGCGGATCTTATATCACTTACCGAGGCAATGCAACAGTCAATGGGATAATCCTGTTTGTCTACTTCAACAAAGGCGATATAATTTGATTTCATCATTGACTTTTCAGTCAGAGTGAAGCGGATTGTTTTTGAGTTTTTTCGAATTCTGGGGAATACCGAACATACTCTTACTTTGTAACCCTCAGTGGTAATAATATTGAAGCCGGTATCCTGCTTGACTCTTTCGCAGATCCCGCCAAAGAGATTATCCACACAGTCAATGGCAATTTTATCTCGGTTGAATGATTGTTTGGATGAAGGCACTGAGTTTACAACCTTTCAATTTTCTGAGTATTACTGTGAGCTTATCCTGTTTCATATCTGTTCTGAAAAAAACTCATGAAAATTTCTCCATAAAAAAAATTATACCTCCTAATTACATGGGAAATGAGAAATATTTTGAGTCTCTTCTCGAGGAGGTAAAATAAACAGGAGAAGAAAAGCTCTACTTAGAATTACGATAATAATGGTGATGCATTCATTGCATCGGAGGTGAGCGCGGGATGGAAAATAATGAATTCAATAAAACATTGAGAGATGTGGTGGCTGACGGACTTGTCGTCTGTCTTAATGCATATGAGCATATTCACACCAATCAATATCTTTTATTACAGCATTTGAGATGTCTGGTTGAAGATACAAGGGACAATCCCCAGTTTGAGAATCTTCATGAGATTCTTTACAGCTTTTATTCAGGAGTGAGTGCCGCATATCGATGCATGTCGGAGCTTGATGAGGCAATAAAGGAGATAGCAGAGTGGCTTGACAATGAGGAAGAGCCTAAATGAAGAGGGGTATGGAATTCGTGAACAATGCAAAACGGAGAATGCAAATTGAAAAATGCAAAATGAAAGAAAGAATCTATCAATCAATTTTGAAATTTGCACTTTGCAATATGCAACTTGCATTTTCTCCTTAGGGTTCAGGGGGAAGAAGAAGGGAGACATTTGTAGGGGCAACCCTCTGTGGTTGCCCTGTCGGAGGACGGAAGTAAGAAAGGGGTAAAACGATGGGCGCACAGACAGAGGAGAAAAGAGATAATATCATCTTCAAGAAACTGCCTTCGGTAGATATTCTGTTGCATACAGATGAGATAAAAGCCCTTATTCAGGAACATCCCCGCTCTTTTGTGCTCAAAGGTATAAGAGAAGTACTGGATAAAATACGGGCTGACCTGAAAGAGAGGGTGAGAAAAAATCAGGATACATTCATACCGGAAGAGGCAGAGATTATTTCTGCAATCAG
>RPRC01000504.1 GCA_003857395.1 Geobacter sp. | reverse complement strand
GTATGAGATCACCTATGATGTGACCGTGTCGATCACCGGATCAGGGGCCTGCTCCTCGGTGCCGAGCTACACCATTCACGTGGAGGTGGATGCCACCAAGATCTCACCGTAGGGAGAGGCAACATATAAGACGGCCGTCTGTGTGAAACGATATGAATGCATGGATCAGCGCCACAGATTCGAGGAGCTTTCAACGGATCTGTGGCGCTTTCTTTTTTGCCTCTTTCTTGTCTGAGAAAATGCTTGACAGAGAGTATGGCTTCTGCATAGCTTCTTTTCAACTGGAGTGATCTTGAATTTACGACCCAGGTCGGTTCTCATAAGGCAATCTGGCTTCTTTTGCAAGTACTTGTCAGTCCAAGGTCGCAATTTGCGGCCTTGAGGTAGGAATGGCGGATGGTCATGTATTCCGACCATTTCCCGAAAGCATTATGATGGGAGTTTCCACCCGTGCCTGCACTGAACGTGATCGATGAAATATAAACCGTGAGCAGAAGTTTTATGATGCCCTGCGGGATGTATTTGTCGGGGCCAAGATTGAAGGTGAATCCGGATACATCAATCTGATGCGGATCAAGTCCCGGGACTACACCGAGGGGATATTCCCGCGGCTGCAAGGCGACATCAACGAAGCGCTCAAGCCTTTCCCTGGCTTCCGTGAAGAGCTTTTCGAGAGACTGTACGACTTTTTCCATCGCTACTTCAGCGAGAGTGGCTCCATCCATTTTCGCTACACGCCGCTGCACCAGAATGTCCATGAAAGGGTATACACCGAAGTTTGTGGACGGACCTGAAGGGATATGTGTTTGGAACGACTTTCTCTACAGAAAACCCTGAAGAGTTGTTGCAGCGTGCCATCGGATGCTCATCTGACGAGAGAGGCCTTGTGTTGGACTTTTTTCTGGGTTCAGGGACGACGGCAGCAACGGCTCACAAGATGAAGAGAAAATGGTTTGGGATCGAGATGGCAGAACATTACAACACCGAAGCGTTGCCCAGGATGAAAGGGTCTTGGCAGGCGACCGGTCGGGAATCTCAAAGGAGGTCAACTGGCGTGGTGGTGACTTTTTCAAATACTATCGTCTGGAGCAATATGAAGACCCGCTTCGCCGCGCCAGATACGATGACGCCGATCTGTTCGACGACCCGAACAAAAATCCGTATCATCAGTGGAGAGCTACCCCTGAAAGACGGTCATCATTAAAATTGCCAAAAGATCATGATCAATGACTTGAAATGATATCCATGGTCAGGCAAGCATCTGACAATGAAGTTCTTATTCCACTATGAAGTCGCCCATCTTGCTGGTCAAAGCATGTCCGAGTGAGGATCTTTCATGAGAATTGGAAGGCCCGGATCTGACAAGATGGGTCGCCCAAAGGGTCAACCCCTGAGAACGAGGGGGTTTGGCTGGAGGGACACGTTTCATTGTGTCCTATTCCGAGGGTCATGGGTGGGAGAGAGCTGACTGAGGATAAACACCGGAACAAGCCGACGCGACGGAGCGCGTCCCTCCAGAAGTGGAGACCAGGCCAGGCACTTGTCCATCGGGCAAAACACCTATGCACCTTCCGCCGGTTGAGATGTTCAATCGCGCCATCATT
>RPRC01000503.1 GCA_003857395.1 Geobacter sp. | reverse complement strand
CCGTAGGCGATGTGGCGCGACTCGTCCTGCTTGAGCAGTTGAATGCCGCGCACCTGGCCGGGCATCAAGCCGTTGAGCTGCAAGACCTGGAAGTAGCCGTGGTAGCCGGTCTCGGCCAGCACGCCCTCGGTGATCATGTTGTAGGTGACGGCCGCGCGCACCTGGGCCGCGGGCGAGGGATCGACCAGCAGCCGGTGTCCACCCACCTCCAATAGCGTGCACGTCGCGCTGATATCCTCGCGCATCCGCGCCGTCTCGCCCCAGAACTTGTTCTGGCTCAGGACCCCGATGTTGATGATTCGGAACATGGTGCCTCCTCCTGGACCTCCGGCCCGCGTATGCCTCTACTCTATCCCCGACCCTTCAGGCGGCAAGTCGTCTCGGCCCCTTGACAACTGGGCCAGGATGCGGTATTATGGTATCGATTCCATAGAACCCTATCGAAGGATCATTCGTGCCCACTATCCAGGATGTCGCCCGACACGCAGGCGTTGCCGCGGTCACGGTCTCGCGCGTGATCAACAACGCCAGCTACGTGGGTGAGGAAACCCGTGCCCGCGTCGAGGCGGCGATCACGGCATTGGGCTACGTCCCCAACCGGCTAGCGCGCGGCCTGCGTTCCAAACAGACACAGACGCTGGGCCTGGTCCTCACCGACATCACCAACCCCTTCTGGACCACTGTCGCGCGTGGGGTGGAGGATGTGGCGAGCAGCCATCACTTCAACGTCATCTTCTGCAATACGGATGAATCGGAGGCCGAACAGGCCAAGGAGCTCACCGGCCTGGTGCAGAAACGCGTGGATGGGGTGTTGTTGGTGCCTGCGGCCAGCTCGGCCGAGCCGGTAGCCTTTCTGCGCGAACAAGGTGTGCCAGTCGTCGTGGTGGATCGCCGCGTGCCGGATTGCACAGTGGACTCGGTGCGTTGCGATTCCGAACAGGGCGCCTACGAGCTGGTCAGACTGTTGTTGAATTTGGGCCACACGTGCATCGCCGCTCTGTCCGGCCCCGAGAAAGTCTCAACGGCGCGCGACCGTGCAGCCGGTTATCGGCGCGCGCTGGCCGAGAAGGGGTTGGATTCTGACGCCGAAATTGTCCTCAACGGGCCATTCACGCAGGCCGGGGGTTATGAGATGGCGCGACAGGCGCTGGCCCTGATCCCGCGGCCAACTGCCTTCCTGGCCGCCAACAACTTTATCGCCGTCGGCGCATACCAGGCCGTGCGCGAGGCTGGCTTGAACGTACCGGAGGACATAGCCATCGTCGGCTTTGACGATCTGCCTACGTGGTTGGTGATGGAGCCATTCCTGACCGTCGCCGCGCAACCCGCCTACGAGATGGGCCGGCGCGCCACCGAGATGCTCCTGGGCCGATTGGGTCGAGAGGCTCCGGTGGAATGCCGGGAGATCGTGCTGCCTTTCGAATTGATCGTACGCCGGTCGAGCGGCCCACCGCTGGCTATCAATGGAGCGCCATCGAGGGCACGCCGCTCCCTCGAGCAGGAAGCGACCGCTCTGGCTTAGCGCCACTCTTCATCAACCCAGCCGAAAAGTCCGGCGGTTCGTCAAGGCCACTCAGCATTCATCCAAGGAGGCTAAACTAGATGGCGAAACAATT
>RPRC01000502.1 GCA_003857395.1 Geobacter sp. | reverse complement strand
TATGCCGAATCTTTGCAGCATACCTTTTGAATACTCTTTAAGGCGCGCTTTCCCCCTGTCAGAGAGTCCTACAATCTCAAGATTCTCTTTTATACTTTTTTTTCTCTCCTCTCTTGGGATGCCTTTCAATGACCCATAAAAGTGAAGAAGATTCTCTGCTTCCATAAAATTATAGTAGTAAGCTATTTCTGAGAGATACCCGATTTTATCTTTTGATGCAACCGTTCCTGCAGCGGAGTTAAAGATCCTGGCTTCCCCTTTTGTCGCTTTTATAAGACCCATTAATATTTTAATGGTTGTGGTCTTCCCGGCTCCATTGGGACCGATAAAGCCGAATACATGACCTTCTTCAACCTGGAGATTGAGATCTTTCAGTGCGGTGAGGGTTTTTCTCCCCGATCTATAGTTTTTTGAGAGATTGATTGTTTCAATAGCGAATCCCGTAAATTCACCCCCTTATCTCCTCCATTTCCTTATCTCCTGTTCTTACACAATAATCATATCAGGACACTGGACAATATTGTCATGGAGTCTATATGCAAAAATGCCGGACAATTTATTATGGAATCCAGCTTTTATCGTCACCTTCTGCTTCCTCTGTATCCTCAAGAAGTTGATTAACCTGTTCTCCTCTTCCTGTTATTTTCTGCTCGCCAGAGCCTTCTGTATCCTGTTTGTATTCGGGGATTTCAAAATCCTGCAATGTGGCATACACTTTCAGAGGAGGCTCTCCCTGCAGAAGCCTGTCGATGTATTCGGTGAGTCGCAGTTTATTTTTTTCATCTATTGTTGAGAATTCCAGCCATCCTTTAGTCCGTCCCATTGAGAGACCTCTGCTGAATAGTATCTTTGCTTTCGACAATATGGGTGACTCTCCCTGTATGAGAAAAGACCTCAGTTCAAATTCATCATTGAGAGGGAGCACATAATCTGTGGTGTATTCAAAACCATGAGGGCTCATATTCAGAATGTATGAGTAAAAAGTGATCCACTCTTCATCACGCATGATCTGGAGGCTCACCATTTTATTAAGTCGAAAATTTCTTTTAGAGGTATCTATTGCGTATTTTGAGACGAAATTTTCAATTATTCTGTAGCTATCGGGGGTGAGTGCAACAAACTTGAGGCCATAGGCATTCATATAGCCAACAAGCTGCCTTTGCCATACTACTTCCACCGGGAACTCCACCGTTGCCTCAATGAATATTCTGAGAATAAAAGTGCGATTCGAAGGTAAATTCAGCTCGGTGATAATTTTCATTCCGCCATAACTGATATCAGCAATATATAGATAGGTCTTCTCTAATGCATCAAGCTGCAATTCTGCAGGAAAGGTCTTCTTCAGACTGATTTTCTTTCGTGCCTCGCCTCTTCGCTCATCATAATTCCACAAGTCTTCTTTTTTCTCATCTGCAGCTGAATCTGACAGCAAGTGCTGCTCTTCTTTTTTCGGGCCATCGGTTTTCTCATCGGCAGCCATGTCGACAGCAGTGCGCTGCTCATCTGTTTCTATATTATTTTTTTTCTCTTCCTCCATCGTTTTTCTCCTTTTTCCTGAAGCTCGTAATAATGATTATGAAGAGAATAATACAGGATACTATACTTTGAGTTTCTGATTTT
>RPRC01000501.1 GCA_003857395.1 Geobacter sp. | reverse complement strand
CGGCCAACTGCGCCCGGTAGCTCAGATCCATGTCCTCGGTCATCGTATCCGACTGCCAGCCGCCGGCCTCTTCGATGCACGCCCGCCGCCACACGCCGCCCGAGCCGTTAAAATTGATCAACAATCCGGAACGACTGCGCGCAGTCTGCTCGACGACGAAGTGGCCATCCAGCGCCAGCGACTGGACGCGCGTGATCGGGCTGTAATCCTCGTTCAGGTGCGACCAACGCGTTTGCGCCATCCCGACGTCAGGACGAGCCAGCATGGGCGGGATGATGCGGCGCAGAAAGTTGGGGTGCGGCCGGAAGTCGGCGTCGAAGACCGCGATAAACTCCGCGCGGCTCTGGGTCAGGCCCCAGGCCAGTGCGCCGGCCTTGAAGCCGCCCCGGTCAGGCCGGTGAAGCACGCGCACATCCACGCCGCGGCCGCGATGCCATGCCGCGCGCGCCTCGGCCAGCGCGGTCGTCTCGTCGGTAGAGTCGTCCAGCACCTGAATCTCCAGCCGGTCAGCGGGATAGTCCAGCGCAGCCGCGGTGTCAATCAACCGCGCGACAACGTGCTGCTCGTTGAAGATCGGCAGTTGCACCGCGACACGCGGCCATTGGCCGTCATTCACCGCCGCCGAAGGGGTCGCGTCGCGCCGATGGCGCAAATATAGTACCGTAAGCAGTAACGACTGAAACGCATAGACGCCCAACCAAAGCACGGTGAGCGTATAGAGCACACTGATCAGCAAGTTCTCTCCCTGTCAAGCCCAGGCTCTTTTGTCGAGCAAGGGAAATGGCTGCAGCCCGATGTTCAGCCTGAGTGTTGCCATTGTAGCCTTGCGGGAAGGGGTTTGTCAAAGCGCGGCTTGCCAAATTCTCTGCGGCAGGGTAAACTCGTCCCACCATGACCCATCCGCTCCTCACCCGCGCCGCGGAAGACGGCACGCCGATCATCGACGGGGACACCGCGACCCTGGTCTGGGAGGGCGTCGAGCCGCCGCTGCTGCTGAGCGACCTGCACGGCTGGGACCACGCGCACCCGGGCGAGTGGAGAAAAGCGGCCCGCGGGCTCTGGACCCACACGATGTCTCTGGCGCCGGATGCGTACATCGAGTACGGCTTTCTGACCGGCCCGGCGGAGGACGACCGCACACCGGATCCGTTCAACAACCGCACGACCCCGAACGGTATCGGCCAGGTCAATCACTTCTTCTACATGCCCGGAGCCGAGGCAACCCCGCTGGCGCAGCGCAGCCGCGGGGTCCCAGGGGGCACGGTCGCGCGGCACGCCGTGGAGCACAAGGCGCTGGTGGTCGGCGGCAAGCGGCCGGTCTGGCTCTATCAGCCCCCAACGCCCGATCCCGTGCCGCTGGTGGTGGTATGGGATGGCGGCGACTACTACCGCCGCGGCCGGTTGACACAGATCGTGGACAACCTGATCGCGCAGCGGCGTATCCGTCCGATCGCCCTGGCGCTGGTCGAGAGCGGCGGGCAGGCACGCGTGGTCGAATACGCGTGCAGCGACGCCACCATCGGCTTCGTCATGGAGTGCGTGCTGCCGCTGGCCGCCGAACGGCTGCGCCTGCTCGACGCGCGCACCTCGCCCGGCTCGCGTGGCGCGTACGGCGTCCTGGGCGCGTCGAT
>RPRC01000500.1 GCA_003857395.1 Geobacter sp. | reverse complement strand
CAGAAAATATACTCGTGGAATCTGGAGGAGGGAGGTGGAAGCTGTGTGTCTGCAAAGCACGGGCTGAATATAAATACGCTATATCATCACGCGGGCCCATTCCTACGTAAAAGAAGAGTCGCAATCCTAATGCACACAATAAAATGAGCGTAATTAGTATGGTAGTAGTTGGGTAGTGCTTTCTGGATTTCCATAGCACAAGTAACTTCTTCATGTTTCATCTAAAATTTAAAACCTACTTGAAGGAAATTATCTCTAAACGCGAGATAAGCTGATAGCGGCTTCATGCCCTAAAGTGAAGCACATCGACAAAAGGCAGAACTGAAACCCTGCCTTTATAAACTTGATTGAGAATTTGTCTGCCTCACTGAATTAACAGCAGTGCCTCATTAATCATCTCCTTCGCTTCATCCTTAAAATCTTCATTATTCTCCATTGCCTGAATTATTGAGGGACTCCACAGGTAATACAATTTTATCAGTTCACGCCCTTCCGGGGTTCTGCTAAGCACGTTATCACGGAAGTTCCTTAATAATTCAGTTTTCCATGAATCGTTCTTGTAGATTAATTCAATGGGGCATATTACAGGAGAAAGATTTTCTACCTCAATGTTAATATAAGGATTAGCATGATAATCTGTTGCCTCTGATACTTCACCCTCAACTATTACACTATCCCCTTCTTTAGGTGTATACCCATTCCAAGAAATAGGTTCGCAACCCCATAGCCATTCCCAATCCTTTGTTAGATAATAAATATCATTGTCTTCCATAACCGACCAGACATCACGAGAGCAAAGGTATCCCATACAGGGATTTTCATTACAGGTATATGTACCCATTAATCTGATGTTAGGAAAATCTCCCAATGTATCAAATACGGCAACAATAGAACGAGAAGGAAACTCAATTGTGATAGGATTTTCATAACTGAGAAAAGAACCGTCGTTATTTTCCCAGTGGCTAAAGGTGAATCCAGTATGGGGTATAGCTTCAACTGTTTGGGGAGAACATCCTTGGATAAAATGCTCACCTGGTTTAGTTGTAGTTCCGCCTTGTTGAGGCGATGTAGTTATATAAAGCATGCAATCCATGGGAGGCTTGTATGAGGTTGTTGTGGTGAATATTTCATTGGCACTGGCATAAGACGACACAGAGGCGATAAGCATTAGTATTAGACCGTGCTGCTTCATGGATTATCCCTCCTATTATTTATTGACTGCTTTCTGTTTGCGTCATTATTTTGGTGGTATCCACTTATCATCTGTTTCATGCAGTAAAGCAATGACGGTATGAGTAATGTAGAAAGGGAAATTAATCCGCGCAACAACAATACCTGCATTGCTAGACGGTCGGATTATGCCGAATAAGGTAGTTGGGTAACACCTCCAGATACATGGTTCGGTATCGCCTTGAATGATGTGGGCCCTAAAAAAACTAAAAACCAGTAAATCGCTATAAATGGAAGTAGATAACTCGGCCATACCGGATTGATTGTCGTTTATAAAAACTTTTCCATTGTAAAAACCAAGTTCAATAACTGATTGGCCAGCATCTGAGGGTGGGTATAAAGCAATACCTTCCCATAAGGTTCCTCGCATTAAAATATTTACTGCAGCAGTAGCCTGAAAACTTCCATTGCGGTAT
>RPRC01000499.1 GCA_003857395.1 Geobacter sp. | reverse complement strand
ATTCATCTTTATCAGTTTTTGATTGTGGAGACTTATTCCCGGGCTCCCTGAGAGGAATGCTGTGGTCTCCCGGCTGTTTCCAGAGCAATTATTGAGTGTAACAGGAATTGATACTTCGTCTCCGGCAGTGAGCCGGACCGGAGCATCTACCTCCATGAGAAGCTCTGAGTATGTATTAACCGCTTTTTGTGAGAAGCCTGCGTTCCCCTCTTTTGTGAGTCCGTAAGCTTCGAGATGTATGGGATTTGAAGAATCGGGCAGCGGCAGAGATAAGGTGGCATTGCCCGATTCGGAGGTGACAAGTTGAGGCTCATAGTAAAGAATATCCTGTACGTTCAGGTTTTTTTCGCGATTTCTGTTTTCATTGTCAATACAAACAGGGCATTCGCATTTTGTTTTTTCAGGAGTCTTTCGGATAAGGTGACTTCCGGGGAGAAATCTGGATAACAGGTCTTTCTGAATGTGAGAGCGGTTGGCAAAAATAAGACATGAGTAAGTGATAAGCGCTGCAATGATAATGACCGATGAGGCATAGAATGAGAGTGTTCTGAAAGTGGATTTTCTTGGTTTTAAAAGATGAGAGAGCACATTATAGAGGAGCAGAAATGGCATTGCACAGAGAGTTAATAAAGTGATAAGCAGGTAGGGAGCATCATGAGTAATAATGAGATCAAGATTCCAGGGGGTATATGAACTGGTAAACAGGATTCCGGAGAGGACAATAATTGAGCCAACATACCATTGAAGGGTGAAAAAGGAATATTTCATGGTAGGCATCTTTCGTATGGGACGAACCCTGCTGTTGCGCCAGAGTGCAACCAGATATATGAACATGAGAAACAGTTCAATGGTCAGCAATAGCTGAAAAAGAGATCTGTTCTCCTTCATCATATCAATACTGGAGAAGAGCAGGACAGGGACTATGAATAACAGGGGAACAAGGAGAAGGATGAAGAATCCGATTAAAAAGATGAAAAGGCTGATTATTTCCTCATTATCTTTGATGAACAGAATTCTCTTCTCGTCTTTGCCTTTGAGATACACATGGCCCAATGTGAACGCGAGAATCATCACAAAGCAGAGGTAACCGGTCAGGAGCAGCAGTCTGAAAAAAATGAGAAACAGGGTGAGAAAATAATTGTTTCTCCTTTCCTGGTTCATCTGGAGCTTCCTGTCATAGAAGTTTAGAAGGAGCATGTGGTTGGTCTCAGGTTTCAGTAGTGAAAAGGCGATTCTTGCTCTGGTTTGCAGGGAATCATCCGGCAGCCGGTTACTGCAATTATTCAGAGATTCCTTCACATTTTCCCGGATAGACAGGGGAATGGCATGAGGCAACTGAATATTTTCAGGGCAGAGGGAATTTTCCATGCTCCGCGGGCTTTCGTGGGGAGTGACATTCTCCTCAACCAGGGATACTTCCAGTGCTGCGGCTCTTTCCTTTGTGGTCCTGCATTGAAAGTTGAATGTGGCTTTTTCTCCCGGTAAATACGACTTTCTGTTTCCCTGTATCCCTATTTTTAAATTGTCAGAAGGGACAATAAAGATATTTTGATAATCAGTTTTGAAATTACCCTCCTCATCAATGTATGTTGCCTGTAATTTTGCGAATCCTGCAATGTTTCCGGGAATATCCAGCGTCACTTTTTCT
>RPRC01000498.1 GCA_003857395.1 Geobacter sp. | reverse complement strand
TTATCTCCCGGATTTCGATCTGGATGATATTGCATAGCCATCTTGCGATAAGCTTTTTTTATTTCGTCTTTCGTTGCGTTTCTGTTAACGCCAAGTACTTCATAATAATCTCTTTTAGTCATTTATTCTATTTCTCATTTTCTGATGATGATTCGGGAGAATCTCCATTTGTCATTTGGTTATCATCAGATGATGATTCTTCACTAACTATGACCTTGGCATGCCTGATCACCTTGTCACGATATAGATATCCAGATTCAACTTCTTCCAAAACGGTGTGAGGAGGAACTGAATCCTCCTTCCTCTGCATCAATGCATCGTGGAAATCCACATTAAATGGTTCTCCTTTAGTTTGCATTTTTTTCACTCCCTGTTCATTCAATAACTTAAGAAGTTTTTCATACACCAGCTTAATTCCTTCTTTTACAGATTTGTTATTATCAATATCATCGATGTGTTCCATTGATCTTTCAAAATCATCAACGACAGGAAGAAGTTTAATAATAAAAGATTCCGCAGCGTAATTAATTAAATTGAACTGATCGTTTTCAGTTCTTCTTTTATAATTCTCAAACTCTGCAGCCTTTCTTAATAATTTGTCCTGCCAGTCCTTCACTTGCGCTTCAAGTTCAGCGATTTTTGCTTCTGATTTATCGGCAGCATCAGCATCATTTTTTTCATTCTGCTCTAATTCTTCTGATTTATTTTCTTCTTGCTCTGATAATTTATTTTGTTCATCCTGGTGCTTATCTTTTCTAAATTTACTCATAATTCATCTACTCCTATTTTGTTAACGTGATTTTAAATGTTCTGTTAAAACTTTTGCGAGGTAATCTACAATAGCTACAATTCTGGAATACTCCATTTTTTTTGGTCCGATTATTCCAAGTGTACCGCTTGTCTCGCCGAATTTATATTCCTTACTCACAAAACTGTATTCTTTTAGCTTCTTTTCTATGTGTTCACTACCAATGGAAATAAACACTTCTTCCTTTTTTGATTCAGAGGATTTTTCCATTATATGGATTATTACATCTTTATCTTCAATCAATTCAATTATACTTTGAAAATTTTCCGGATTTTCAAACTCAGGCTGCTGCATCAGATTTTTTGCACCTGTAACAATAAGTCGCTCTGATTTAACTTCGTCCTTAAAAAGTTTATCAACTGAATCAACAAACAATCTGATAATTGGTTTCTGATCTTCCTGAACATCAATAAATCTTTCTCTGAAAGTACTTCTTATTTCTTCAAGGCTTAATCCTGAAAGTTTTTCGTTAAGCAGCAATTGGACAGATTCAATCTGAGATTCTTTCATCTCAGTATCAAGCTCCATTGTAATAGTCTTTACTAATCCGGATCTAATACTTATCACAACCAAAATTCTTGTTAATGCCAGACTAATAATTTGAATTTTCTCAAGTATTCCCGATTCAAGATTTGGATAAGTAACACATGCTATCTGTCTTGTGATTGAACTTAGCAGTTTTGAAGTTGCCTTGACAAGCTCATCGGTCTCATCAATCGATAGATTTAAACTATTTTCAATCAACCCCTTTTCTTTTGAATTTAATTTATCAACATCCATCAAAGAATCGACATAATAACGGTAACCTTTATCTGTTGGAACTCTACCTGCGGAAGTATGTGGATGGTTGATA
>RPRC01000497.1 GCA_003857395.1 Geobacter sp. | reverse complement strand
ACTCATGGCCACCCAGACACCCAAGGCTACTCTGAAAGCTATCGCCGGAAAGACCCAGAGCTTCTACGGATTCAAGGATATCGGCGATTTCTGCGATCGCATTATTGCTGAGCCGACAATTACCGACAAGCAATTAAAAACGTCTGCCCAGTTAGTTCTGGACATATTGCACAGTAAAGTGGTTATTGCCGAAGAGCATGTTCCCACGTATAAAGCGCATGGTCTGACCATGGAGATCCCCACCTATGGTGGCACCGGCTCTGGTTATGGTGATCTTGATTTCGCCAAGGAGACGAAGTGGAAACAGGCAATGGACGGTTTGAATACCGAGATCTAACACATACGGGGACAGCTCTCCTGTTAACGAGAGTTAACAGGAGCTGTCCCCGAACGCAGTTTCAGTTTCCGTCTACTTTCCCGTCCAGGCACCATTTGCTGCAAACTTCGGTCATTACCTGCAGTTCTTCTACGGTAAACTGAGGTACATAACCCAATAGTTTATTCACTGTTTCCTCGATATTCACCACGTCATGCTCTTGCTTCACTAAGTAGCCTCCTCTGGTTTCCTGTGATTGTGAGTGCTAGATATGGAAACCAATAATAATTCCTGCGATAACTCCTGCAATAATACCCAGTATTTTTATATATTTTTCCATATTAATCTCTCCTCTTTCTGCCTGAATGTATGATCTCTCCCGGTTTTACCTTTAAAAAACAAAACAGGAACCACTACTAGATTTGTATCTAGCCGTAGTTCCCGCATCACTCATATTCTTTATAAGGAAAAAAATTCCTCCCTTTTCTTAAACAGGTGAGTATCTCATTTTTGTTGAGATTTCTGGGAGAAGGATTTGCATGGATTTCCTCAGTAGGGGCACATTGCAATGTGCCCCTACATAATCCCTGTCTTGATTTTTATAGAAGGAGATCCTTATTCCCCTCCGAAATCCCGGTCTCCTTCCTGATTCACCTTCAGAAAAATGCCTCTTTCCAGATGATTTTATCCTATTGGCCCGGACGCATATATGCGGTCATGGGCATAGTGACAGACAGCGTGGGGGAATGCCCGGCGGCTGCTGTGCCTGAAGGTGAGAGTAAAATCCTGTCGATGGTAACAAGTCTCTTCAGTTTTAATGCTCCGAGCTGCTGCAGGAAATTGACAATTGTGTTATACCTGCCGCAGAGCTGTATCTGAAACTTCCTTTTCGGGCACCCTTTCAGGCATTCATCTTCACTTTCCGTTACAGTAGAGCCCGGGTTGAGCACAGTAATAAGAAACTGTTGATCGTTCATTTTCACCTGTATGTACTCCACTAATTTTTCCATGTCGGCAATATAGGTGGGAACGAAGTCCCCCTCGGACTCAGGAGTAAACAGCTCACAGATCATCCCTGAGACTTCCCGGTTAAGCTCTTCATTCCGCTTTTTTTCGAGAGGAAGCTCCTGTGCCAGTTTCAATTGCTGTTCATGTTCCCTTATCTTATCGGAAAGAGTGATGTTAAGCTCTTTTTTTTCTGCTAACTTCTTCTGCCAGTCGACAAAATAGAAGCAGAAACCTGTCAATATGATGAAACAGAGTGCAACCAGGATTTTTAATGGAGTGGGAATATCCATTGTTATAAGCTCCTTCCCCTTTTTAGTGTGTCATTGCATCCCGTTGGT
>RPRC01000496.1 GCA_003857395.1 Geobacter sp. | reverse complement strand
CTTGCTGCAGAAGATACCGGACATAAGCGTAGTGCCATTCCTCATCCGGCTTCTCCAAAGCTGGCGCTAGGGTGCCATAAATTGCACCGAGCATAAAGTAGAACCCGAGAATCGCCAGAAGTACGAGCGAAGGGGGCAAAGATCTGGGCCCGGGCATTGACGTGGCAGTGGTGACGTTCATCCTGCTGCGCTATCGCTCGATGGGCAAGAGCAACGTATCGCCGTCGGACGCGGCCTGGGCGCCTCCGGCTGATCGCACCGGCAGCTTCTGAAGGGTTTCCGCGTCGTACATTTGCAGGCTCAGATAATTGTTTCCAGGGATCGCGTCTGCGGGCGGCAGGACGGAAGTGTATTCCCGGATCGACGATCCCGGCGCCCACACCGACGTGGGCAGGAGACCGTCGTATGGCTCTTTCTCCGTGGACGCCAACGCGTGTTCCACCCAATCATCTCCCCGGACGACCCAGCGCAGAATGTACTTGTACCGCCGGTCAGGCTGCTCAGCAACCTCCCAATAGAGCGTTATGGGCACAGCACGGCCCGGTTCGAACGGCTGGCCCACTTCATAACCGCGCAGCGAGATGCTCTCCCCGAAGGCCGCGTCGGCCAGGTGATGGGCCGCTGCGGGGATCTGATCGGTAACGGGTGAGTCAACCTGAAACAACTCCAGGCGCAGGTAGGTGAGCGGGCTCTCGAAGCCCCAGTCCTGCGTACGGAATGTGCTATCTCTCAACAACGTTGCGGTCTCGCTTTCAGGCACTGACCGGGCCACCCAGATACGCCGATACTGGCTACGAAACGACGCAAGCAGTGCATCGAGGTCGCCGGGCTGGCTGCTGTCCAGGGCCGGCAGCGCGCGCCACCCGGTCTCCTGCCCGGCTCGGTGGTAGCGTTCGATTGCGTCCATCGGCAGGTAGTAGCGGAAGAGACGTCCCCAAACCGGCGGCTCGATCAGCAACAGATCGCCCGGCTGCATCTGCTCAGCCAGTTGCTGTCCCATGCTCGCCACATCGCCCTTGCTATATTGAGGCGCAATGAAGTAATTGACACTGCTGTAAATCATACCGGTCAGCAGCACTGCCGTCACTGCACCGCCCAGCCAGCGCCGTAGTTGCCACAACCAGGCCAATCCGGCGCTCAGAAGCAGCAGGTAGCCGCCGCTGATCAAGCTCATGTGGCGCGCGTTCATGTAAGCGGGGCGTATCGTATTGAGACCGAGCAGAAGAATCGCTGGGACGAGCACAAAGGCCGGCAGCAGCCAGCCACCCCGGGCTATGACGGATCGCCTGCGTAAGCCCCACGCGACACCTATGACCGCCACCCCCGCGGAAACCACGTCGAGCGGCCAGACGCGAGCTAGATCCACGCTCGGGCCCAAAGTGAACGCGTTGACAAGGTCGGGACCGAGGATCCGAAGAGACACGGTGGCGAAGTTGCTCCCCGCGCCCGGTTGCGTGATTATCTGCCAGGCGGCCGGGATCGTGAACGCTCCCCCCGCGATCAGAATACCGGCAGCCGCCAGAAGCGCCCAACGTCGGCTCCGTCCGGTCAGGCGCGTGTAGACGATCACCACCTGGACCGGCAGGATCAATATGCTGTAGTAGAGGGAGCTGAGCAAACCCGCAAGGGCAATGAAGTAACCCACCAACCAAAGTTTCCGCGCACGCCGAGTT
>RPRC01000495.1 GCA_003857395.1 Geobacter sp. | reverse complement strand
TTTCGGTCACCTGAGCGCTTCCATCTTTCTTGGCCCAGTAATTGGCTTCCCGGAGGACATCCGTGATCCGGTGGAATTCGGTGGAAAGCTTCTTCTGGCGGCCCGCCAGCCGCACCCCATGCTCGATGACCGCGGCCACCCCGGTCCGGTCGAAGGGAAGAAGGTTCTCATCCTGGCAGATCTTACGGATGAAGGTGGAGTACTGGATCTGAGAATCCTCGTTCCGGTTCATCACCGAGTCAAAGTCGGCCTTGATCTTGAAGATCTTCTTGAAATCCTCGTCCATATGGTAAAGGGTTTCATAAATATAGGCATCGCCAATCATCACTACCTTAACCCGCGCCTCGATCGGTTCCGGTTTGAGGGCCGAGCTGGCAAATAGGTAGAAGGGGTCGAAGGACTGCATCTCCATGGAACGGTTGCGCAGGGTTCGCTTCAGGGCGATCCAGACTCCGGGCTCGATGAAAACATCCAGGGCGTTGAGGACCAGGTATCCCCCGTTGGCCCGGAGGAAGGACCCGCTCTTGATCTTGGTGAACTCCGTCTTCCACATCCCTCCCATGCGGTCCATATTCCGCTCGATGGTCCCGAAGAGGTTCCGGTACGTCGGGGAGGTCTCGATGATGACCGGGGCCCCCTTGGACTCCGAATTATCCACCAAAACATTCACCTGGTATTCGCTGAAGGTGTCCACCGGCGCAGGCAGGCTCAAGCCGGGTATGGGGAGCTGCGGGGTTTCGGCCTTGGGCTGGAAGCGGGAAGGGTTCTCCAGGATGCTATCCTTTGCCTCGTCCAGGTAGGCCTGGATCTTCGGGAGGGCGTACTTTTCCTTCAGATCCCCGACTGCCTCCCCGACCAAGTGGGAAATGGCGGATTTATCCAAAGCGTTGAGTTCATCCTGAATGATCTTCTCCGCCTTCCGGGTCGCTTTGAGGACCTGCTCCATTTCGCCGCTGAACTGCCCATATTTGGCTTTCAATTGTTCAAAGGTTTCTTTGGGGAACTGGCCCTGATCCACCAGGTTTTCCAATTGGTCGAGGGGGACGGGATTTGCGGCCACCACCGGAACGATATCCGGACGGGTGAAGGGGCCGACCTGGACCTGCACCACGGTGAACCCTTCCTTTTTGGCCTTGGTTTCAAATTCCTTGACCATGGCCTTTTCCCGTTCCCGGTGTTTCTCCACCAGTTCTCTTCGCTGTTTTTGGTAGTCTTCACTCTCAAAGATCTGAGGGATGGCCTTCTTCAAAGATTCGATGAAGTCTTCCATCTCCTTTTTGAAGACCTTCCCCTTCCCTGGGGGCAGAGTGATGCATTTGGGCTGATCGGGGTCTTTGAAGTTGTTGACAAAGCAGAGGTCATCGGGAATCCTGCCGGTCTTGTCGATCTCCTCCAGCAGGCACTTGATGGTGGTGGTCCTGCCGGTTCCCACCAGGCCGACGATAAAGATATTGTAGCCCAGGCTCTCCATCTCCAGGCCCAGGCGGATGGCCTTCAATGCCCGGTCCTGGCCGATGACATCGGTGCAGGCCTGGACCTCCTGGGTACTCTTGAAGGGAAGAGATTCCGGGGAACAACGCCACCTCAATTTTTCCACCGGAACCTCGGGATATGGTATCGCGTCGGCCATGGGAGTGCCTCCTTGGAAAATTAGTGCAAGTGAAAGTGTAAGTGTAAGT
>RPRC01000494.1 GCA_003857395.1 Geobacter sp. | reverse complement strand
GATACGTGATTTCGTAGATCACAAGAGAAGTCTTGGGCTAAAATATACGAAGGTTCAGATGCTGAAATACATTGATCGATATCTTCTGAAGCAACAGGTAGAAAACCTTAAAGAGGTGAATGAGCGACTTTTACTTGAGTTTTTAGGCTCCTTCCCACACTGGGGAGCCTTGACACGCTATTGTAATATCGGGCTGCTTAAAGAATTTTTCCAGTATCTGGAGCGACGGGGAGAATTCACGCCGCAAAGAAATCCCGCAAGGATACTTCTCAGGGTTGTGCCCCACCCCTATATCCCCTTTATCTTCAGCGTGAAAAATATTGTCGAATTGCTTTCATATTTCCGGAACAATTTCAAAGGCACCCACGACTTTGACAGACATACGGTATTTACTTTTTTTTATCTCATTTATGCTTGTGGCTTGCGTATCTCTGAAGCTGTGCGATTACAGGTCAATAATGTGAATCTTACGGAGCGGACACTTTTTATACACAATACAAAATTTGGAAAGGACCGTCTCATACCTTTCGGCCGCCGGGCAGGGGAATATCTATCAGCGTATCACCACCTGCGGAGAGAGCGCCTGGGGGAGCCTAAAGAAACTGACCCATTTTTCGTGCAATCCATAGGCAGGCCTTATTCAAAACAACGCCTACAAAGGATCTTCTCCTCAGCATGCGAACAGATTGGATTACGCAATACTTCCGGGGGATCCAATCCCAGGGTTCACGACCTTCGACACAGTTTCGCCGTTAATAGGTTGTACAAATGGTATCTGGAAGGAGCAGATCCACGGGAGAAACTGGTGCTTCTCTCAATCTACATGGGTCATGTGGATCCAAAGTACACAGAACATTACCTGCACATAAGCAAGGACTTGCTGCGAATCGCCGCCAGGCCTCTTGAAAAAAGCCTGGATGAGTGGCTGAAAGAAAGGCAGGTTTTTCAATTCGATGAGTGAAGCGCGCTATCGTCGTCTGAATGGATATCTGCGCTCCTTCTTCAGAGAGTATCTGCAAATACAGCGTGGAGTGAGTGTCAATACAATTCAGTCCTACCGGGATACGTGGTGTCTTCTGCTTCGCTATGGCATCGAGCATAAAAAAATGCCGAGAGCTGAGGACTGGCGCGTTTATCAGGTAGACCGTCAGTTGATACTTGATTTTTTGATATATCTTGAGGATGAGCGACGGGTGTGTGCACGGACACGAAACACACGGCTTGCTGCCATTCATGCCTTTCTTGCGTATCTGCGCATATTTGAGCCTGAGCTTGAATCACATTGTCTTCGTATCCTGTCGATCCCTTCAAAGAAAACCTGCCGCACCATTATTGGGTTTCTGGAGTCAGATGAATTATTGTCGGTGCTCCAATCAATTTCCCTTCAAAATCCCCTGGGGCATAGAGATCTGGCTTTGCTCGTTTTCTCATACAACACTGGCGCCAGGGTTCACGAGATCGCCAATGCCTGCAAAAACCATATCATACCTGGTACATTTCCTGTTATCCGGATTCTGGGAAAAGGAGGAAAAGAGCGGATTGTGCCTCTCTGGGAAAGCACGATATATCTTCTTGAAGTCTATTTTCGGAAGTACCGTGTCAGCCCAAAAGCTCCTGCCCACTCTGAATATCTTTTTCTGAGCAACCGCGGTCAAAAGCTTACTCGTTTTCAGGTGGGTCGAATCATCACCAG
>RPRC01000493.1 GCA_003857395.1 Geobacter sp. | reverse complement strand
GGCATGGCGATCATGTGCGGATGCAGATCGGCGAAGACAAACGTCCACAGCGGAAACTCGTTGATGGTGTTTGGGATGACCCGGCTGGCTGCCCAGTAGTCGTAATCCGGCAGCGCCCGCCCCCTGACGAGGCTGCCCCACGCGCTGGCCAGCCATCCCAGCCCGCGCAGATTGCCCATCAAGAGCGCCAACATCACAGCCAGCCCGCCGGCGAGGGATGCGGAGGGGCCGGCGTGCGGAGGCGCAGAGGAGACGATCTCACCCTCTCCATGCTCAGCACCTCCGCTCCTCCTCTCCTCTGCTTCCTCGCTCCCCTGCCCGACCGCCAGGTTCGACCCTACACTGAACAGCCCCAATGCCGTCAGCGCAAACAGGCTTGGGACCGCCAGGTTGAACGCCACTTCGGCCGCGATGCCGGTGAGCTTGATGACGAGACCCACCAGGTAGAGACCGTAATAGTAGTAATTGATGATGCCGCCGGCGAAGTAGGGGTCGTAGGGCGGGAAGTTCGGGCTGCGCAGCGTGGCGTTCAGAAAGGCGAACTCCATGAACTTCTCGCCGCCGTTCCACGGCTGCCACAGGTCCGGGTTGAGCAGCCGCACGCCCACGAAGGCCAGGTACGCCAGGGCGAAGAGCGTTTCCTCGACCAAAAGCGTGCGCCGCCGCTCGGCCCAGAAGCTCGCCAGCCGCCGCCGCTGCACCCAGCCCGCGATCAGCCCGGCCGCGGCCAACAGCCCGAGAATGGCCACAATCGGCCCGACCCGGTTCTGCCACCAGCCGAGGCTGACGCCCAGCCAATGGAACCACCCGATCAGCAGCCAACCGGCCACCCGCGCCAGGCCATAGCCGCGATCTCGCAGCCCACCCAGCAGCGGAAAGAGCAGCGGCCACGCGAACCACCCGAACAGGCTGAGCACCAGCCACCACAACACCACGGCCAGCACTGTCGACTCGCTCGCTGCGCGGTTCCAGCGGAAATCGGCCACGACCGGCAGCGTGTCAACCGGCTGGCTGAGCGTGAGAGGCGCGGTCGGCGCGGGATCCTGGGAACGATATCGCGCCAGCCCGTCCGTTCGTCGCAAACGTGGCACCGACCCTTGCGCGTCGTCTGGCAGATACCGCCCCAACCTGGCGCGCAGCAGCTCCGGCTTCAGCCGCCCGACGTTTTCGAAAACCTGAACATGCGGATGATCGTAAACGCTGAAGCTCTCGTCGGCGTTGTCGTCGCGGATGACGAGCCCGCCGAGCTGCGGGTAGGCAGTGAACTCCGCCAGCGGCCGATACCCCAGGTCTCCCGCAAACAGCATCCGGTAATATTGGCTGGACATGGGATAACGGCTGCGCAGTCGTCCCATGGGCGCGGACAGCCGGTTGCTGGCCAGCACGATGTAGTCCGCCGTGCTCAGTTCGCCCACCAGCGCGTCCAGCTTCTCGGGCGTGTCCGGATCCCACATCGGGAGTTCGCTGCGCTGGTAGCTGCGCGACGGAGGCTTGCCGGGGAGCGCGTCCAGCGTCAGCGGCAGCGAGTCGTCCCAATGCTCGGTGAGCAGCTTCTTGCCTTCCGGGATGTTAGCGTATATCCAGCGCGACGCCGCGATCCAGGGGTGCTCCTGGCGGTAGACGCCGGTGAACGCCAACGTCCAACCGAGCGTGGCCGCGGCGACAACGACGGCGAGCACGCTCCAGGCCACCCGGCCCCGCT
>RPRC01000492.1 GCA_003857395.1 Geobacter sp. | reverse complement strand
TGTTTTCCGGAAGAAGAAGCGTTGACTTCTTTTCCTGCAGCCGGGGTGCCTCTCTAATGAGAACATCGTGATTTCCTCCCAGTATCTCCGGCATTGCCTTACACCCTCCGGGACATACCTCATTGAATCCGCACCTGACGCATTGAGGAGCAAGCCTCTTTCTGAATTGTGTCATTGCGCGGGATTTCCATAAGGTCGACAGGTCCTGACTGACAAGATTGCCGGCAGTCACCTTTGAGTGACAGCAGGGTCTGAGGTTTCCGGAAGGATCGATTGTACAGTAGCTCCTCCCCGCTTCACATCCCGATGGAAGGTACTGTTGAAAGCAGAGAGGGATGCAGGTCCCTGAGCTGACGGGATAGCCCTGAGCTTTTAATTCCTTTAATCGAGAGAGACATTCCCTGAGCTCCCTGGCAGTGAGTGAGAGTCCCTCTATGTGAGCCCCGATATAACGGGCAAATACACAATCCGTGACGCCAAGTGATTGTGCCAGATCCAGTATTCCCTTTAAAGTCCCGCGATTTCCAAGAGTGAGGACGGTATTGGTGCTTACAGGGAAGTATTCACATGCCATCTGTATGTTCTGGCACAGGTGATCATATTTTTCGCTGCTCATCTGTGAAGAAAAAGTGAGATATTCTCTGGAATCAATGGCGTGCAGTGATATCAGAAAATGGGAAAAATTCCTGTAGGCCCCCATTTTTTTCAGAAATCCTTCGGTGTCGTCCCATAATCCGTTGGTAAAGAGATGAAAGGTAAAGCCGTATGAATCTATAAGCGTGAGGATGTCGAAGAATGAAGGATGCAGGGTGGGCTCTCCTCCCGTAACTCTGACTTCCACTGCATGAGGCTTTAATTTGTCCAGTATGATCTTCCAATCACTGAGGGAGAGCAGATCTCGGAGGTTATGGGGAAATACATTGCAGCAAAATCGACATTCCAGGGAGCAATGGCTGGTAATTTCCAGCGAGACATTAAGTGGTCCAGAGAGTGTAATCATACCGTTTCATTTGTCCTGTGCGAAAAAGTGTCCCATCAGGTAATGTTGTCGCATAGCTGCAATTAGTATATCATGCCCTGGAGTGCGGGATCAACTTGATTTAATTCCCTTTATGATGTATTCACAAGAATTTGCTTGAAATGCGCATTGTTTTTTGATATACTCAAGAGTATAATTAAAGCCATCTATAATGCGGCTCCTGGATTTCGGGCTTAAGCGAAACAGGATGCTTCTGGTGAAATAACGGATATGACAGATACGGTTTTCGAAGGTTTAAAGAGCAATTCAACAGTGGCGATGAAGGAGCCTCTTTTTTTTTCTCAAAGAGAGGGCAGGGTCCTTGTGGTTGAGCCAGAGACTGCGTCGTGGGCAGTGCTCGACGGGCCTTCCATCGAAATCCTCAATGCGTTGAGAAATCCTCTTTCTTTATTCGAAATGGAGCAGAAATACCCCCATATCGACAGGTCTACGCTCACGAAATTCATTACGCAGCTCTATAAGCTTCAGTTTGTGTCATGTGACGGTGCTTTTTGCCATGACCCATTGAAGTTATGGGAGACTAAAAACAAATATCCTTACTATATAAACATCCATGTCACCTCTCGGTGCAACTTTGCCTGCACATATTGCTATAATGCGACTCAGGCAGGTGGAAATGATATGACCCTTGCAACGGCAAATTACCTGCAGAGAAGATTATTTCTGGAGCTTC
>RPRC01000491.1 GCA_003857395.1 Geobacter sp. | reverse complement strand
CTTCGAGGTGTCGCTGTTGTTGATGAATATGGAATTGACGCCAAGTTCCCGCCACTGCTCATTGATGTTGTATGTGGTCACCTGGCCCAGGGAAACCATGATTATGACCGCACTGACACCGATGATAATGCCGAGCATAGTCAGGAGAGAGCGCATCTTGTTGACCACAAGCGCCTGAAGCGCAATCTTTACATTGAGCCAGAGCATGAAAGCTTCCTCTCTTTATCCGCTTCACTTCGGAGCATACTGTGCAAGCATATCTTTGGCCATTATTCTGTTTTCCACGGGAGTATCTGAGAGCATCAGGCCATCCCTGAAGGAGATGATCCGCTTGGAAAACTGGGCGATTTCAGGTGAATGGGTTACCATCAGGATAGAGATCTTCAGACGCTCATTGAGATCCTGCAGAATATCCATTACTTCGAAGCTCGTTCTTGTGTCCAGCGCTCCAGTAGGCTCATCGGCCAGCATCAGAGAGGGATCATTTACAAGCGATCGCGCGATGGCGACTCTCTGCTGCTGCCCTCCCGACAACTGCTTGATTTCGAAGTGCATTCTCTCTGTCAATCCCACAATTGCCAGCGATTTCTTTGCTCTTTCGACCTGCTCGGCCCGGGTATATCTTTTCTCTTCGTTATAGAGCATGGGGAGTATGACATTCTCCATCACGCTTATCCGGGTGAGAAGGTTATATTGCTGGAAGATGAAGCCAATTTTTGTGTTTCTTATGGTTGCCAGGTCATCTTTGCTTAATCGTGAAACATCTCTGTCATCAAGGAAATAGCTTCCGCTTGTGGGGACATCGAGACATCCCAGGATATTCATGAGCGATGTCTTGCCGGAGCCTGAGGGTCCCATTATGGTGACAAATTCTCCCTGTTCAATGGAAAGAAAGAGATCATGGACCGCATGAACTTCCATATCTCCTATTACAAATGTCTTTTGCAGATGCTCTGTCCTGATTAAAGGCATAGATTTTCCTTTTTCACTCACACTCAAAAGAAATGCCATCTTAAAAGTGGTCGAGTGGTCGAGTGGCCAAGTGGTCGAGTGATTAAGTTGGAATTTCCCTCGACCCCTCGATCACTTGATCCCTCGATCCCTTCATTCATGATGCCGTTAGTTAAACTCTTGAGTTTATTTTGCAGCTCCCGTGGTGGCGGAGGTTCCGGCTATCAGCAGGTCGCCTTCCTTCAATGGGCCGCTGACCATTTCAACATATTTCCTCTCGGAAAGACCAAGCTCAACTTCAACAGGCTCAGGCTTGTTGCCCTTCCTCAGAACCCACAATTCTCTGAGATACTGGCCGCCCTTTACGGCTTTCTTTCCATATTTCTTATAGCCTGGAGGATAGGGGAAGTTCGGTATACTCTCGGGCTTGAACCGAAGAACCCTGGTTGGCACTCTTATTACATTATCCTTTTTGCCTGTCACGATTTTAACCGTGGCGGTCATTCCAGGCTTGAACTTGTTACCGGTGTTTTCGGTGCGTATGATTGTCCCATAGGTGACCACGCCCTGCGTTGATTTTGTTGAAGCCCTGACCTGTACAACTTTTCCCTCGAATATTTCATCGGTATATGCCTCTATGCTAAAGGTCGCGCTTTGCCCCAGCTTCACTTTGTCAATATCAGCCTCGTCCACGTTTGCGGTAATCTGCATCTGCCTCAGGTCCTTCGCCAGTGTCAGGAGCTTGGGCGTCTGGAATGATGCCT
>RPRC01000490.1 GCA_003857395.1 Geobacter sp. | reverse complement strand
TCCTCTGCGCCCCGGGCTGTTCTCTGATCGACTGGGTAATGACTTTCCCCCTTCAATCCCAGGAATTGCGTTATCCTGGGCCCAAGTCACTTCTTGCCACTCCTGCCTGTTCAGCCATTCCTGATAGCTCTCCTTGTCAGGATTGGCCAGGCAATCGGACAGATAGTTCGGGAATTGCCTCTGAGCACCGCATACTCTGCACTCACCGCTGCTGACAGACGCAGTCGCTCTTCCGATTACCCAGTGATGCTTGCACCCGGTATGCGCCCGCGGTTGAACACCCGCGTCATGTCCGAGAGGGGACTTCGCCCTGTGATCGAGACTGGTCAGCTTCATCATTTTCCACACCCCCAACAAGCAACCGACAGTTCTGGGACGTACTCTTCTTACGCTCGAAATCAGGATTCTCTAAGGCGGTCAGGCAGATGCAGGCACAGTAGGAAGACCTGGGAATCGCCACATCCGTTGTTCATACAGCACAACCCCGTACCCCGGGATTCAAGAAGGCTTCGGGCGCGCAGCAGAGGTGGGAGCAGCTTTGACAGTCATGCTCCAAGGGGGGTGGGAACACGCACCGCGGAACCCACCTCTGCCTGGGTCAGGACTCCCTCTGAAATGTCTTTGAACATGAGAATCGGATGTCAGAACCAGCGTCGAGCATTGCCAACCCACCATCCGCGCCCGGGGAGGACAATCCTGGTTCATCACACCTTCCCGCGGAACTTACTACACACAGAAGAAATTGTAAGGCTTCACCTAAGTACCGCGCCGATAAGATTACCTTGCGGTTATGGCCATTGTCTATCCGTAGACCTACGTATTTCGTCAGAGGATCGGGCTTCTGCAGGCAAGACTCATTTGAGGCGGGCTGATTGTCCCGCAGTCAATTGCAGATGAGTCAGTGTTCCATGGGCAGAATACCGCGCCTGATGGCGTAGCGTATCAGGTCGCTCTGGGTCCGAAGACTCAGTTTGCGCATTAGATTGGACCTGTGGGTCTCGGCCGTGCGAGGGCTGATACAGAGCTTTGCAGCGATTTCGGCGCTGGTGTATCCCTCAGCGGCCAACTGAAGTATCGTCCTCTCTCTGTCGGTAAGCATCTCAAAGGGATCCACCACCGCGGCTTCGGCCTTTCGCGTGTAGACTTCGATGGCGTGCTCTGACAAAGGGGCACTCAGATAGCGCCGCCCGGCGACCGCCTCACGAATTGCCCGAATCAGTTCGTCCGAGGTAGCCGATTTCAGGACATAGGCCTTCGCACCCGCCCGCAGCGCCTCCACCACGTAGGCCTCGTTGGTATGCATCGACAGAACAACGACGTTCGTCCGAGGGGAGCATTTGCCTGCTTGCCGGGCGACCTCCAGTCCGTTCATTCCTGGCATCATCAGGTCAAGGATGAGGATATCAGGCTGCGAACGCTCCAGAGTCTCCAGAGTCTCCAAGCCATCGCCTGCTTCTCCAACGATCCTGAAATCCGGCTCTGCTTCCAGCAGAACTCGCAGGCCATGGCGGACCACCTGATGATCATCAGCCAGGACTATCGTCTTCCTGTTCAACTCGTGCCACCCTCATCTGGCGAGGTCACGGTCTTGTCCGTCCTGAGCCCACGGGGAATCTGGCCACCAACCGGGTGCCAACCCCCGGGCTTGAGCTTACGCGGAAGTGCCCGCCTAGGAGAGCCGCCCGTTCACGCATCCCATTGAGGCCATTGGATGCTC